>NZ_JBUZVP010000007.1:0-295841 GCF_055409485.1 Pseudomonas sp. A125 | reverse complement strand
TGTTGACTATCAGTCTGACTCCACAAGCACCCACACGAATTGCTTGATTCAGTTGTTAAAGAGCGGTTGGTTAAGATCTTTCGTCTCAACCGAGGCGCGCATTCTACAGCAGCCTCATTTGCTGTCAAGTGATTATTTTCAGAAGTTTTCGAAGAATTCTTCAACAACTTCAACCACTTGCGCTTCCGATCTCTCGTTAGCGGGAGGCGAATTCTACAGCGTTACACGCTGCTGTCAACACCTCTTTTTCTCCGCTTTCGATCGAGAAGATCGAAACGTTAATAGAGCCAAACAACACTGCCCTACCAACTCCTTCTGGGCTTCGATGATCTGAAGCAGCTCGCTGTCGAAACCTGCATAACTCTTTGTTTACCAAGGAGTTTTCCGTTTCGACTGCGCCGGAAGTGGGGCGAATTATAGACAGATATAAATCGCCGTCAACCGCTAATTTCAGGTTTATTCGGATTTAAGCGTAATACGCGCAAATGCCTTCTTGCCGGCCTGACAAACGTGGGTCGCGCCCAACTCATATATAAAGGTGCGATCGACCACCTCACCATCTATACGTACACCGCCAGAACCCAGAAGGTCGCGCGCCACTGCCGAATTCTTCACCAGGCCCGCCTTATTAAGGACTGCAGCAATCGGCATTGCTTCGGCAGCAGTCAATTCCACCTCAGGCAAATCATCGGGCAGCTCGCCATCTTTCATGCGATTACCCGCAGCACGGTGTGCGCTGGCAGCAGCCTCTTCACCGTGGAAGCGCGCAACGATCTCTTCCGCCAGCTTGATCTTCACGTCACGCGGATTTGCACCGGCTTCTACATCAGCACGCAAGGCATTGATCTCGTCCATCGAGCGGAAGCTCAACAGCTCGAAGTAACGCCACATCAGCGCGTCCGGAATCGAAACCAGCTTGCCGTACATCACGCCCGGCGCTTCCTGGATACCCACATAGTTGCCCAAGGACTTGGACATCTTCTTGACGCCATCCAACCCCTCCAGCAACGGCATGGTCAGAATGCATTGCGCCTCTTGCCCATACGCACGTTGCAGCTCACGCCCCATCAGCAGGTTGAACTTCTGATCGGTACCGCCCAACTCGACGTCGGCACGCAACGCCACCGAGTCATACCCTTGAACCAACGGGTACAGGAACTCATGGATAGCGATAGGCTGATTAGTGGAGTAGCGCTTATCGAAGTCATCGCGCTCAAGCATGCGGGCAACGGTGTACTGGGACGTCAGACGAATGAAGTCCGCCGGGCCCATCTGATCCATCCAGGTAGAGTTGAACGCCACCTCGGTCTTGGCCGGATCAAGAATCTTGAAGACCTGGGTCTTGTAGGTCTCGGCGTTATCGAGAACCTGTTCACGAGTCAGCGGCGGGCGCGTAGCGCTCTTGCCGCTCGGGTCGCCGATCATCCCGGTGAAGTCACCTATAAGGAAGATCACCTGATGCCCCAGCTCCTGGAACTGACGCAGCTTATTAATAAGCACCGTATGCCCAAGGTGCAGATCCGGCGCCGTCGGATCAAAGCCAGCCTTAATACGCAGGGGTTGGCCACGCTTGAGCTTTTCGATCAGCTCCGCTTCGACCAACAGTTCTTCCGCACCACGTTTGATCAGCGCTAGCTGCTCTTCAACCGACTTCATAACAGACCCGCAAGGCTCAGATTCAAAAGGGAACCAACCATACAAGATCAGGGGCTAATTACAAGTTTTGCCCTGCGCACGGACACCGTTCAGCAAGCCTAGCGTTCGCAAGCTTGCACCACAGATGATTTGGTTATATTTTATACAGTTATTTCATCTTCATCATGTCATTCATCTTTTCCAATTCATCTTTTCAAAGCCAAAATTACTTATGACCACAGAACCGTCTAAGGCGCCGCCGCTTTACCCGAAGACCCACCTGCTCGCCGCAAGTGGGATCGCCGCCCTTCTAAGCCTGGCTCTCCTGGTATTTCCTTCCAGCGACGTAGAAGCCAAACGAACAACCCTGAGCCTTGACCTTGAAAGCCCGGTTGAGCAACTGACACAAGATCAAGACGCTTCCGACGCACTACAAGCCACAAATGGCGCAGCAGAATCACCGTTTGCCCAAATCGAAAGCAGCGCCGAAGGCACTAAAGAGACCGCACAGGCGGAGCCTGCGGTAGAAGCCGCCAAGAATCCGCTACACCGGGAAGTCATTGTTGCCAGGGGCGATACCCTTTCAACCCTGTTCGAAAAGGTCGGGCTCCCCGCTGCAACCGTTAACGATGTGCTGGCAAGCGACAAGCAGGCCAAGCAATTCACCCAGCTCAAACACGGCCAGAAGCTCGAGTTTGAACTGACCCCCGACGGCCAGCTGAACAACCTGCACAGCAACATCAGCGACCTGGAAAGCATCACGCTGACCAGAGGCGCCAAGGGCTTTGCGTTCAATCGCATCACCACCAAGCCGGTCATGCGCTCTGCCTATGTACACGGCGTGATCAACAGCTCGTTGTCACAATCGGCCGCCCGCGCCGGCCTGTCCCATAGCATGACCATGGACATGGCCAGCGTGTTTGGCTACGACATCGACTTTGCCCAGGACATTCGCCAGGGTGACGAATTCGACGTGATCTACGAGCAGAAAGTCGCCAACGGCAAGGTCGTCGGCACCGGCAACATTCTGTCTGCGCGGTTCACCAACCGTGGCAAGACCTACACCGCCGTGCGCTACACCAACAAACAAGGCAACAGCAGCTACTACACTGCCGACGGTAACAGCATGCGCAAGGCTTTCATCCGTACTCCGGTTGACTTCGCCCGTATTAGCTCGCGTTTCTCGATGGGTCGCAAGCATCCAATTCTGAACAAAATTCGCGCGCACAAAGGCGTCGACTATGCGGCACCACGTGGCACGCCGATCAAGGCTGCCGGTGACGGCAAGGTATTGCTGGCCGGTCGCCGTGGCGGCTACGGCAACACCGTGATCATCCAGCACGGCGCCACTTACCGTACGCTGTATGGCCACATGCAAGGTTTTGCCAAAGGCATCCAGACGGGCGGCAACGTCAAGCAAGGCCAGGTAATCGGTTATATCGGCACCACCGGCCTGTCCACCGGCCCGCATTTGCACTATGAGTTCCAGGTCAATGGCGTGCATGTCGACCCGCTGGGTCAAAAACTGCCAATGGCTGATCCAATCGCCAAGGCCGAGCGCGCTCGCTTCCTGCAGCAGAGCCAGCCACTGATGTCCCGCATGGACCAGGAGCGCTCTACCCTCCTGGCTTCGGCGAAACGTTAAGCCATGCCGCTCTATATAGGCGTGATGTCCGGCACCAGCCTTGATGGCCTGGACATTGCGCTGATCGAGCAGGGCCCGGCGATCAAGCTGGTCGCCACCCACTACATCCCCATGCCTGCCCCCCTGCGTTCAGAGCTGCTTGGCCTTTGCGCCAGCGGCCCGGACGAGATTGCCCGCTCGGCGATTGCCCAGCAAAACTGGGTAACACTTGCCGCACAGGGCATTCATGCCCTGCTGGATCAGCAGAAACTCAAGCCCCAGGATATTCGAGCGATTGGCAGTCACGGCCAAACCATCCGCCACGAACCGGCACGGGGCTTTACCGTTCAGATCGGCAACCCCGCGCTGCTTACCGAATTGACCGGAATCACCGTCGTCAGTGATTTCCGCAGCCGTGATGTCGCAGCAGGTGGCCAGGGCGCCCCACTGGTCCCCGCATTTCATGAAGCATTGTTTGGCGAGCGCAGGGGTAACCGTGCGGTTCTGAATGTCGGCGGCTTCAGCAACCTCAGCCTGATCGAGACTGGCAAGCCGGTCGCAGGCTTTGACTGCGGCCCAGGCAATGTCCTGCTTGATGCGTGGATTCACCAGCAACGCGGCGAGAACTTTGACCGCGATGGCCAGTGGGCAGCCAGCGGGAAGGTTGAGCCGCAATTACTCAAGGCATTACTCAGCGACCCGTTCTTCGTGACCAAAGGGCCTAAAAGTACTGGTCGCGAGGTCTTCAACCTGGGATGGCTGGAGCATCACCTGGGGCGGTTACCGCCATTCGCAGCCCAGGACGTGCAAACTACCTTGCTGGAGTTGACCGCGCTGACCATCGTCGAATCCTTGCAAGCGGCACAGCCACAGACCGAAACCCTGCTGGTTTGCGGCGGCGGCGCCCACAACACCACGTTGATGAACCGCCTCAGCGCCCTGCTACCCAGCACGCAAGTCAGCAGCACCGCCACCTATGGCGTAGACCCCGATTGGGTCGAAGCCATGGCCTTCGCCTGGCTGGCCCATTGTTGCCTCGAAGGCATCGCCGCCAACCGCCCCAGCGTTACCGGCGCCCGCGGCCTGCGGGTACTCGGCGCGATCTACCCGGCCTGAACCCCACACAGCAAAACGCCGCGTGGCCCTATCAAGGCCCAGCGGCGTTTTTACATGCGCTGTCGATCAGATCGAGAACGAAGACCCGCAACCACAGGTAGTGGTGGCATTCGGGTTCTTGATCACGAAGCGCGAACCTTCCAGACCTTCCTGATAGTCCACCTCGGCTCCTGCCAGGTACTGGAAGCTCATCGGATCAACGACCAGGCTTACGCCCTCGCGCTCTACGATGGTGTCGTCATCGGCCACGTCTTCATCGAAGGTAAAACCGTACTGAAACCCTGAACAACCGCCGCCCGTAACAAATACGCGCAGCTTCAAGCGATCATTACCCTCTTCATCGACCAGGCTCTTCACCTTGTGCGCAGCACCGTGGGTGAATTGCAAAGCCGTGGGGGTGAAGGATTCAACGCTCATGCTGATAATCTCCCGGCGTAGCGCCGCCATATGCGTGATGGCGGGCATTATCCGCTTCTCCTAGAAAAGCGGTCAACTATTGTTACGGTATATCAATCTGCGCAGCGGCCATTAAAAACACGAAAGGCCCGATCAACGGGCCTTTGCGCAACAGCAGAAAACTTACGGCAGCATGCCCGCGTGGGACAGGCCCAGCTTCTCATCCAGGCCAAACAGGATGTTCATGTTCTGCACTGCCTGGCCCGAAGCGCCCTTGACCAGGTTATCGATCACCGACAACACCACCACCAGGTCACCCTCCTGCGGGCGATGTACCGCGATACGGCATACATTGGCACCGCGCACGCTGCGGGTTTCCGGGTGGCTGCCCGCCGGCATCACATCGACGAACGGTTCATTGGCATAGCGCTTTTCAAACAGTGCCTGCAGGTCCACCGAACGATCAACGACGGTTGCATACAGTGTGGAGTGGATGCCGCGAATCATCGGCGTCAGGTGCGGCACAAACGTCAGGCCGACGTCCTTGCCTGCTGCGCGACGCAGCCCCTGGCGAATCTCCGGCAAGTGACGATGGCCTTTGACCGCATAGGCTTTCATGCTTTCCGACGTCTCGGAGTAAAGCGAACCTACAGCAGCACCACGCCCCGCACCGCTGACGCCCGACTTGCAGTCAGCAATCAGCCGCGATGTATCCGCCAGCCCGGCTTCCAGCAATGGCAGGAACCCCAACTGCGTAGCGGTTGGATAACAACCCGGCACCGCGATCAGGCGCGCTTGCTTGATCTGCTCGCGATTGACTTCCGGCAGGCCGTACACCGCCTCTTCCAGCAATTGCGGTGCACCGTGAGGCTGGCCGTACCACTTGGCCCATTCATCGGCATCCTGCAAGCGGAAGTCCGCCGACAAGTCGATCACCTTGGTACCGGCGTCCAGCAACTCACCCGCCAGGGCATGGGCAACACCGTGGGGGGTGGCGAAGAACACCACATCGCAGGCGCCCAACGTCTTGATGTCCGGCACGCTGAACGCCAGGCCATCGTAATGGCCTCGCAGGTTCGGGTACATGTCGGCCACAGCCAGGCCGGCCTCGGATCGGGAAGTGATTACCACCACCTCAGCTTGCGGATGTTGAGCCAACAGACGCAGCAATTCGACACCGGTGTAACCCGTGCCGCCGACGATACCGACCTTGACCATAAACCTGCCCTCAACGAACCCACTGGAAAGCCGTCGATAATAGGGGCCGTATCGTCCTGCGACAACCGTCAACGTGACGTGTAGACGCTTGAGCCACTACTATCTTCAGCTACCGTGAACCTGGGAATAACTAAAAATGCTTTATCTATGGGTCAAAGCCTTTCATATCGTCAGCATCGTCTGCTGGTTTGCCGCGCTGTTTTACCTTCCGCGCCTGTTCGTCTACCACGCCCAAAGCGAGGACACCGTCAGCAAGGAACGCTTCAGCGTGATGGAGCGCAAGCTGTACCGCGGCATCATGGGCCCGGCAATGATCGCCAGCCTGGTGTTCGGCGGCTGGCTGATCTACCTCAACCCCGCCATCTTTCAATCCGGCGGGTGGATCCACGCCAAGTTGACGCTCGTCGTATTGCTGATCGGCTACCACCATATGTGCGGCGCGCAGGTAAAACGTTTCGCCCGTGGCGAAAACACCCGCAGCCATGTCTTTTATCGCTGGTTCAATGAAGTGCCAGTTCTGATATTGCTGGCTATCGTAATTTTGGTCGTGGTCAAACCGTTCTAATTTCTATTACTCGGGGTACTTCCAATGTCGCTGCCCGCTTCGCTCGAACAAAGTCTGCGCCTGCCCGTCGTGGCTGCGCCGATGTTTCTGATCTCCAACCCGCAACTGGTCCTGGCCTGCTGCCGTAATGGAATAGTCGGCAGTTTCCCTGCCCTCAACCAACGTGAAAGCATTGGCTTCAAGGCGTGGCTGGAAGAGATCGAAGCAGGGCTGGCGCTGCTGGACAACCCGGCGCCCTATGCCGTCAACCTGATCGTGCACAACAGCAACCCGCGTGTCGAAGCAGACCTGGCGATTTGTGTGGAACACAAAGTGCCGATCGTCATCACCAGCCTGGGCGCGGTGAAAGAATTGGTGGACGCCGTACATAGCTACGGCGGCCTGGTATTCCACGATGTCACCACCCGGCGCCATGCCGAGAAAGCCGCCGAGGCCGGCGTCGATGGCCTGATCGCCGTAGCAGCGGGCGCCGGTGGTCACGCCGGAACCTGGAGCCCCTTCTCGCTGATTGCAGAAATCCGGCAGTTCTTCGACAAAACCCTGCTGCTCGCCGGCTGCCTCAATCACGGCCACGAAATCCTTGCCGCGCAACTGCTCGGCGCAGACCTGGCGTATTTTGGCACCCGCTTTATCGGCACCACCGAAAGCCACGCCCCGGATGCCTATAAAGAGATGCTGCTCACATCGCGCGCAGCCGACATCGTGCACACTCCAGCCGTCTCTGGCATTCCCGCAAGCTTCATGCGCCAAAGCCTGGAAAACGCCGGTTTCGACCTCGCTGCGCTACAAGGCAAGGGCGAAGTCAATTTCGGCTCCAAACTCAAGCCACTCAATGACGAAGCCAAAGCCTGGAAGACCGTGTGGTCGGCCGGCCAAGGTGTCGGTGAGATTGATGATTTGCCCAGCGTCGATGAACTCGTGGCCCGCCTGGATGCCGAATACCGCAAGGCGCTCGAGTATGCGGCACAATTGCCTAAACGCTGGCCTCGCTGATCCGCGATGTAAAGCCTGCTGATCGAAGCAGGCGTACCCCTCTTAAGTGACAAGGATGCCCGCATGAGCGACAACCGTTTCAAGATTGTGTTTGATGGCGCATTGCTCCCGGGTGTCGAGAGCACCACCGCCAAGCTGAACCTCGCCGAACTGTTCAAAAGCGACGTTGAAGCAATCGAAAAACTCTTCACTGGCCGCCCCGTCGCCCTGAAGCGCGACCTTTCCCGCGCAGATGCAGAAACCTATCTGCAAGCGTTGAAAAACGCCGGGGTCGATGCGCGTATAGAAGAAGAGCAGCCCGTGGCCTTCAGCCTTGCCGAAACCCATGAAACAGACTCCGGCAGCTCGACTGACTACTCCCGCCCCGCCGCTTCGCCTTATGCCCCGCCCCGGGCAGCCGTTGGCGAGAGCCTGCCAGAGTTCTCCACCCTTAAGGTATTCACCGTCAACGGGCGTATCGGGCGCCTGCGCTTCCTGGCGTGGACACTGGTATTGAGCGCGGTGATGCTCTTTATCTCGGGCGTATTCTTCACTGTCGGGCTGGGCATCGCCGCCGTGTCCCCGACGATTGCCATGGTCATTGGCTTCCTGGTGGGCATTGCCCTACTCGTGGCCGCTGTGTGGGTCAGCGTGCAGATCACTGTGCAGCGCCTGCATGACCTGGGTTGGTCCGGCTGGCTGTGGTTCCTGCACCTGGTGCCGTTCGTAGGCAGCATCTTCCCGATCCTGCTGATGGTTCTCCCGGGTAATACAGGTGCCAACCAGTACGGCGCGCCGCCACCGCGCAACTCCACTGCGGTGAAAATCCTCTCCGCGCTGTGGCTCGCATTCATTCCGCTGGTGTTTGCCGGCGCAGTGTTAGTGGGCATGAGCGGCTACCTTGATCAACTGGAAAGCGAAGTCGGCGGCAGCTACGAAAGCAGCTCCATCAATTCCGATGACGACAGCGACCAGGCCACCACCGTCGATGAAGTCGATGTGCAAAGTGCTGACGACGCAGCCGAACCTGTAGACTCTACGCAACAGTGAAAAACGCCCGACGCCTGTGACGCCTCTGTCACAGGCCCGGTAGCGTTGCGATGGAGAAACGCATGACCCGTTACGCTCTGATCACCGGTGCCTCCAGCGGCATCGGCCTGGCCTTGGCCGAAGCACTGGCCCGTCGCGGCCGCAGCTTGATTCTGGTGGCCCGCCAGCGTGATCAGTTGGAAAGCATTGCAATCGAATTGACTCAACGCTTTGGCGTCGAGGTGCTGTTCCGTGCCTGCGACCTGGGCGAGCCCTTGCGGCTGTCCGGGTTTCTGCTGGAGCTTGAAGAAGGCGAGCGGCAGATCGACCTGCTGGTCAACTGCGCCGGCATCGGCACCAGTGGCCCGTTCCTGGCACAGGACTGGATGACCGAGCAGGACCTGATAGAGGTCAACATCCTGGCCCTGACCCGCATGTGCCATGCCCTCGGCAATGCCATGGCGCTGCACGGCGGCGGGCAAATTCTCAATGTCGCGTCGGTCGCCGCCTTCCAGCCCGGGCCGTGGATGAGCACCTACTACGCCAGCAAGGCCTACGTGCTGCACTTCTCCGAAGGCCTGCGCGAAGAATTGAAGACCTGCGGCATCAAGGTTTCCGTGCTATGCCCCGGCCCCACCCGCACCGCGTTCTACGCCACCGCACAAATGGACACCGCCAAGCTGGACCGCAACCAACAGCTGATGAGCCCGGAAGAAGTCGCGCTTTATACCGTGCGCGCCCTGGCCAAAAACAAAGCCATCATCATTCCCGGCCGGCGTAATCGCTGGCTGGCGTTCAGCCCGCGCCTGAGCCCGCGCTGGCTGACCCGCAAAATCGCCGGCGCGATCAACAAAGCCTATTGCCCACGCTGATCGCCTGAGTACACTCACCCTGCACTTTCACAATGGAGAAACAGCTGTGGATACTCTGTTCACCAAGATCATCAACAGAGAAATACCCGCGAAGATCATCTACGAGGATGATCAGGTCCTGGCCTTCCACGACATCGCGCCAATGGCACCCGTGCATTTCCTGGTGATCCCAAAAAAGCCGATCCGCACCCTTAACGACCTCACCGAGGAAGACAAGGCATTGGCCGGGCACATCCTGTTCACTGCCCAGCGCCTGGCGGTTGAGCAAGGCTGTGAAAAAGGCTTCCGTGTGGTGATGAACTGCAATGAAGACGGCGGGCAGACCGTTTATCACATCCATATGCATGTACTGGGTCAGCGCCAGATGAACTGGCCGCCGGGCTGAACATTGCCGGTGGCGAGCAATTTGACCCAGCGCAAACGCTTCACCCTCTCTTGCGGTAAACTGGCCGCCGAGATTATTCCCGGAGGTCAGCATGACTACCCAACGTCACTACTCGCCGATTGATCGCCTGTTGCTGCAAGCCGATACGGCCATGCGCACGCTGTTGCCATTCAGCGGCCAACCGCACCGCCCGTCGCCCGCCATCGTGCAGCCCGAGGCGCAGATGAGTGAGACCGACACCCGCCACGTCGCCGGCCTGATGCGTATCAACCATACCGGTGAAGTCTGTGCCCAGGCGCTCTACCAGGGCCAGGCCTTGACCGCCAAGCTGCCGCAAGTACGCGCTGCGATGGAACACGCCGCGCAAGAAGAAATCGACCACCTGGCCTGGTGCGAACAACGCATTCGCCAGTTGAACAGCCACCCGAGCGTTTTGAACCCACTGTTCTACGGCTTGTCATTTGGCATTGGCGCGGTGGCCGGGCTGATCAGCGACAAAGTCAGCCTGGGTTTTGTGGCTGCCACCGAGCATCAGGTGTGCAAGCACCTCAACGAACACCTTGAGCAATTGCCGGCCGAGGACGAAAAGTCCCGGGCGATTCTTGAGCAGATGCGTATTGATGAAGAACATCACGCCGAAAGCGCGCTGGACGCGGGCGGGTTCCGCTTCCCGGCACCGGTGAAATTTGGCATGAGCCTGCTGGCCAAGGTCATGACCAAGAGCACTTACCGCATCTAGTTCCAGCAGAAAGCAAAAAAGGGCGCTAGCAAGCGCCCTTTCTTTTTGCCTGCCGATTGAGCAATCAGCCCAACTCAATGATCTCGTAATCGTGAGTGATGGCAACGCCCGCAGCGCCCAGCATGATCGAGGCCGAGCAGTACTTCTCTGCCGACAGTTCGATGGCACGCTTGACCTGGGCTTCTTTCAGCGCACGGCCCTTGACCACGAAGTGCATGTGGATCTTGGTGAACACCTTCGGGTCTTCGGTCGCACGCTCGGCTTCCAGGAACGCTTCGCAGCTTTCCACCGCCTGGCGGGACTTCTTCAGGATGCTGACCACGTCGAAATTGCTGCAACCGCCTACACCAAGCAGGAGCATTTCCATCGGGCGTACGCCCAGGTTACGGCCACCGGCCTCCGGCGGGCCGTCCATGACCACCACGTGGCCACTGCCCGATTCACCGAGGAACATGGCTTCGCCCGCCCATTGGATGCGTGCCTTCATCGCCCAGACTCCACTGCTAAAAAAGGGACGCCAGCTTAACACAGGGCTTTGGGCCGTCAGCGTTTCCCACCAAAGCGATCATCAGCCGCGTTTACTGGGTAAATTCCCTAATGAAGTCAGAATGTGTCTGTTAAGCTGGCGCCAAATCAATGGCGCATTGCCATCCACTGGATGATGTAGCTTGGCCGTTGATCGCGCTGGATAAAAAAACAAGCTCAACAACACCGTGCAGTCTTTTCGGGATACAACCATGGTTGCTATTACTCCCACACCCAAAATCAAGAACCTCGACAAATTGCTGATGCATTGTCAGCGCCGGCGTCATCCGGCCAAGCACAACATCATCTGCGCGGGCGAGCGCTCGGAATCCCTGTTCTTCATTATCAAGGGCTCAGTCACCATCCTGATCGAGGATGACGATGGCCGCGAAATGATCATCGCCTACCTCAATACCGGCGATTTCTTCGGTGAACTCGGGCTGTTCGAACAAGCCGGCAAGGAACAGCAACGCAGCGCCTGGGTGCGGGCCAAGGTTGAATGTGAAGTCGCCGAGATCAGCTATGCGAAGTTTCGCGAATTGGCCCAGCAAGATCCCGATATTCTGTACGCCTTGAGCGGCCAGATCGCCCAGCGCCTGCGGGACACAACCCGTAAAGTCGGCGACCTGGCGTTCTTCGACGTCACCGGCCGAGTCGCCCGCTGCCTGCTGGAACTGTGCAAGCAGCCGGATGCCATGACCCATCCCGACGGGATGCAAATCAAGATCACCCGCCAGGAAATTGGCCGGATCGTCGGTTGCTCAAGGGAAATGGTGGGCCGGGTGCTCAAGGACCTGGAAGAACGCAACCTGGTCCACGTCAAAGGCAAGACCATGGTGGTGTTCGGTACGCGTTAAACCGCCAGGAAGCTCGCGAGCATCTGGCGGTATAACGTGTCGAGCCGGGCAATCGCGTCTGGCGCGGCGAAGGCTTCGTGCAGGGCGATGTGGCTTTCGGCGCGCACCCGTTGCTCCAACCCGCAGGCTGCGTTGAAGCGATTGACCGCGCCGATCAACTCGACGCGATCGTCATCCAGCAACAATGCGCCATGCACCAACCCCACCGGGCGCCCGCCACTCTGGCGCCAGCGCTGGGCAGTACCGACCATTTTGCGGCCGTCGAGGTTGACGTTGTAGCGACCGTCACAAAACGCACCCTCTATCTCGCCCACCGATGCATTGCCACCCAGCTCGATAAGCAGGTCGCAAATCGGCTGGCACAAACGCTGGTAGCCCGTTTCGATACGGCCCTGGTCGCCTTCACTGCGCGGCGGCGCGTAGACCAGCGCGATATTGACCGTGGCCGCCGACTGCGGAACTGGCTCGCCGCCCGTTTCCCGCAGCAATACCGGCCAACCGGCGTCAGCCGAGACCTGGCTGGCCGTCTCGAATGCCGGGAGCCGGCTCAGGCGGCGCGGCATCACCAACGCTTGATCACTCGGTTGCCAGAACAACAGGCCGAACGGTTGTTCACCCGCGCAGACGGCGGCGAGCAAATCCTGCTCGGCCTTAAGGCCTGCCTCGACCGTCATCGCCACCGGCTGGGTCATCATCAATCCAGGGTCGAGCCACTGACGGCAACGCCACGCTCCGGGAAAAACAGGCGCTGCAATTCTGCCCCCGGGTTCTCGGCACGCATGAAGGTTTCGCCGACCAGGAACGAGTACACGCCGCTGATCTCCATCAGTTCGACATCGGCGCGATTGACGATGCCGCTTTCGGTGATCACCAACCGGTCACGCGGGATACGCGGCAACAGGTCGAGGGTGTTTTCCAGGCTGACTTCGAAGGTGTGCAGGTTGCGGTTATTGACGCCCACCAACGGTGTGTCGAGGGTTTTCAGTGCGCGTTCCAGCTCATCACCGTCATGCACTTCCACCAGCACGTCGAGGCCAACGCTTTTGGCCACGGCGGCCAGTTCGGCCATCTTCACGTCATCCAGTGCCGAGACGATCAACAGCACGCAATCGGCGCCCAATGCGCGGGCTTCGACGATCTGGTACGGGTCGACCATAAAGTCCTTGCGGATCACCGGCAGCGAGCAAGCCGCACGTGCTTGCTGCAGGTACGGGTCGGAGCCCTGGAAGAAGTCGATATCGGTCAACACCGAGAGGCACGTCGCGCCGCCCTTCTCGTAGCTCTTGGCAATATCTTGAGGGATGAAGATTTCGCGAATCACGCCCTTGCTCGGCGAAGCTTTTTTGATTTCTGCGATGACGGCCGGCTGTTTGTCCTTGGCCTGCTTGATCAGCGCATTGGCAAAACCACGCGGTGCATCGGCGCTTTTTGCCAGGCCTTCCAGCTCCGCCAGGCTCACACGAGCACGGCGCTCGGCAACTTCTTCAGCCTTGCGGGCCAGGATTTTTTCCAGAACGGTCGGCACACTCATCCTTCATTCTCCACTTTGAACACCGCAGTAAACGCACCCAGTTCTTCGAGCTTTTCGCGCGCCAGCCCGGTGTGCAATGCATCATGAGCGAGGGCAACACCCTCTTTGAGACTGTAGGCGTGATCCGCGGCGTACAGCGCCGCACCGGCATTGAGCACGATCATTTCTGCGGCTTTTTGGCCGTTTTCGGTCTTGCGACGCCCGAGGGCATCGCGAATCAATTCAAGGGAGGCGGCTGGGCTTTCCACCGCCAGGCCGTGCAGGCTCTGGCTTTTCATGCCGAGGTCTTCGGGCTCGACCCAATATTCGGTGACCTGGTCATTCTTCAGCTCCGCCACGAAGGTCGGTGCCGCCAGGCTGAATTCGTCCAGCCCATCCTTGGAGTGCACCACCAACACATGTTTGCTGCCCATGCGCTGCAAGACTTCAGCCAATGGACGGCACAGCGCCTGGCTGAACACGCCTACTACCTGATGTTTCACGCCGGCCGGATTCGTAAGCGGGCCGAGCATGTTGAACAGGGTGCGCAAGCCCAGGTCTTTACGCGGGCCGGCAGCGTGTTTCATTGCGCCGTGATGGGACTGCGCAAACATGAAGCCAATACCAACGTTATCGATGCAACGCGCCACTTGTACCGGGGTCAGCTTCAGGTAGATGCCTGCCGCTTCCAGCAAGTCGGCACTGCCGCTTTTACCCGACACGGCACGGTTGCCGTGCTTGGCCACGGTGCAGCCCGCCGCCGCCACGACAAACGAAGCGGCTGTCGACACGTTGAAAATATTCGCACCGTCACCGCCGGTGCCAACCACGTCCACCACGCCGTCCAGGGTCTTGAGTTCAACCTTGTCCGCCAGCTCACGCATCACCGACACGGCGCCGACGATTTCGTCGATGCTTTCGCTCTTCATGCGCATGGCCATCATGAACGCGCCAATCTGTGCGTCGGTGCATTGACCGGTCATGATCTCGCGCATCACATCGCTCATTTCAGCGGTGCTCAGGTCCAGATGGCCGACGATACGGCTCAGGGCAGTCTTGATATCCATGAAAAGTCCTTAGCGCGTGCCGCCGCTCTGCTTGAGAAAGTTAGCGAACAGCTCGTAGCCCTGCTCGGTCAAAATCGATTCCGGGTGAAATTGCACCCCTTCGACGTTCAGTGTCTTGTGACGCAGGCCCATGATTTCATCGACGGAGCCGTCTTCCAACTGGGTCCAGGCCGTCAGCTCAAGGCACTCGGGCAAGGTTTCACGCTTGACCACCAGCGAGTGGTAACGGGTCACCGTCACCGGCAAATTCAAACCGTGGAATACGCCTTGGTCGTTGTGGAACACCGGGCTGGTCTTGCCGTGCATCACCTGGCGGGCGCGAACCACGTCGCCGCCAAACGCCTGGCCGATGGACTGGTGGCCCAGGCACACACCCAGGACCGGCAACTTGCCGGCGAAGAACTGGATGGCTTCCAGGGAAATGCCCGCTTCGGTCGGCGTACACGGGCCTGGGGAAACGACGATGCGTTCCGGGTTCAACGCGGCGATTTGCGCCACGGTCATTTCGTCGTTGCGCACCACCTTGACCTCGGCACCGAGCTCGCCCAGGTACTGCACAACGTTGTAGGTAAAGGAGTCGTAGTTATCAATCATCAGCAACATGTGGGTTAAAACCTCTTGAATTCACTGACTTCTAATGACGGCCTTCCAAGGGAGTGACCCGCTGCCAGACGCACTTTCCGGTTGCCGGGGTTGGCCGGCAAGGGGCGTCAAACAAAAGGTGAAGAAAGGCGAATCGGTACAGGTCCGGCGTGGCCGGTAGGGAAAAGTTAGGCGCGCCAACGCCAACGGGCGTGTGCCTTGACTACTCGCATCAAGAGTTTGCTGATGATCAACACGGGAAGGGTCTCATTCATACGTCCAAGCACAGTAACGTAGCCTCGCCAGCGGTGCAATATGGCGCCGCAAATACGGGGGAAAGCACCAGACCGATAATTGGCGTCAAATTTTTCAGAACCCTTGCAAGACCGTTATAGTCACAGTGCTGACACAACAATAAAATCATGGACGGACTCATGACCAAGACGCGCTACTTCGCTCCACTCGCCGGCTGCCTGTTAACGCTGGCCTGCTCACACGCCTTTGCCGCACCCTCGCCCTATTCGACCATGATCGTGTTCGGTGACAGCCTGGCCGATGCCGGGACATTCGCCGACCCCGGGGCCCCAGGCTCAACCTACCGCTTCACCAACCGCACCGGCCCGCAATACTTCGACGGCAGCGGCGAAAGCACCTCGCTGATTTCTTCGACGTTGCTGGGCGGCAAGCTGGGCGTCGCGGCGGGCGACCTGAACGCCTCCACCTCGCCGGAGCGCGCCGCGCAAGGCCAGGCAGACGGTAACAACTGGGCCGTCGGTGGGTACACCACCCAGCAAATCTACGATGCCATCACCGGTAACTCCACTGTCACCGACAGCGACACCGGGCAGGTATTGCGCACACGCCCCGGATACCTGGCATTGACGGGTGGCCGAGCCGACCCCAACGCATTGTATTTTCTCTCTGGCGGCGGCAATGACTTCCTCGACGGCCTGGTCCTCAGCCCCGACCAGGCTTCGGCCGCTGCCGGGCGCCTGGCCAATAGCGCCCAGGCGCTGCAACAGGCTGGCGCCCGTTACGTGATGGTGTGGATGCTGCCTGACCTGGGCCTGACGCCTGCTGTAAATGGTACGCCGCTGCAAGGGGCTGTCAGCGCCTTGGCCGGCGTCTTCAACCAGACCCTGGTGCAACGCCTGTCGCAAATCGACGCGCAGATCATCCCGCTGAACATTCCGTTGCTGCTCAAGGAGACCTTTGCCGACCCCGGGCGCTTTGGTTTCGCCACCGACCAGAACCTCAACCAGACCTGCTTTAGCGGCACCACCTGCAGGAATCCGGTGTATGGCGTGGGCGGCACCAACCCGGACCCGACCAAGCTGATTTACAACGACAGCGTCCACCCGACCGAAGCCGGCCAGGTATTGATCGCCGACTACGCCTATTCGCTGCTGGCCGCCCCTTGGGAAATCACCCTGCTTCCAGAAATGGCCCAAGGCACCTTGCGTGCCCATCAGGATTCATTGCGCAACCAATGGCAAGCCGACTCCGGTAACTGGCAGGCCGTAGGCCAATGGCGGGCGATTGTCGACGCTGGGGGCCAGCACCTGGACTTCGATGATCAAAACAGCTCGGCCAGCGGTGACGGCAGCGGCTATAACCTGAACATCGGTGGCAGCTACAGGCTCAACGACGAGTGGCGCGTGGGTGTGGCAGCAGGCTTCTATCGCCAGAGTCTTGAGGCCGGCGCCAGCGATTCGGACTACAAGCTCAATAGCTACCTGGGCACCGCATTCGCCCAGTATCAGGAAGATCACTGGTGGGCCGACGCCGCATTGACCGGCGGCAAACTGGACTTCGACAACCTCAAGCGCAAGTTCGCCCTGGGCGTCAGCGAAGGCACCGAAAAAGGCGACACCGACGGCTGGCTGTGGGCCCTGAGCGCACGCGTGGGCTATGACATCGCCGAACCGAACAGCGAATGGCACTTCTCGCCGTTTATCAGCGCCGACTATTCACGGGTGCAGGTGAATGGTTATTCAGAGAAAGATGCGCGGTCCACGGCCTTGACCTTTGATGACCAACAGCGCGACTCCAAGCGTTTGGGGATTGGTCTGCAAGCGAACTACCGCTTCACCCCGCAAACCCTGGTGTTTGGCGAAGTGGCCCACGAGCACGAGTTTGAAAACGATACGCAGCGAGTCGGCATGTCCCTTAACAGCGTGCCGGGGATTGATTTCAAACTGGACGGCTACACACCGCGCAGCAATTCGGATCGCCTGAACCTGGGAGTTAGCCACAAGGTGACCAAGGACCTGGCGCTGAACGCGGCGTATAACGTGAGAAAGGATGACAACTTTACCCAGCAAGGAGTAAGTGTGGGGGTGAGCCTGGATTTCTGAGGCGATCTCAAATCCCTCACAAACAACTGTGGGAGCTGGCTTGCCTGCGATTGCGGTAGATCAGTCAACTAATCTGTCGACTGACACACCGCCATCGCGGGCAAGCCCGGCTCCCACATTTTGGATCTAGCTCAACAGTTAGCCCTGCGGGGTCTGTTCAGCCAACGCCACAGCCCGGAACATCGCCCGGCGCTTGTTCAGCGTCTCTTCCCACTCCAGCGCCGGCACCGAGTCAGCCACAATCCCGCCGCCCGCCTGCACATGCAGTTCGCCGTCCTTGATCACCGCCGTACGGATCGCAATCGCGGTGTCCATATTGCCGTTCCAGGCAAAATACCCCACCGCGCCGCCATACACACCCCGCTTGACCGGCTCCAGTTCGTCGATGATTTCCATCGCACGAATCTTCGGCGCGCCCGACAAGGTGCCCGCCGGCAGGATCGCCCGCAGTGCGTCCATTGCGGTCAACCCGGCCTTCAGCTCGCCGGTGACGTTGGACACAATGTGCATCACGTTGGAATACCGCTCGATCACCATCTTCTCGGTGAGCTTCACCGAACCGATTTCAGAGACTCGCCCGGTGTCGTTGCGGCCCAGGTCGATCAGCATCAAGTGCTCGGCGATTTCCTTGTCGTCGCTCAACAGGTCTTGCTCCAGCGCCAGGTCTGCCTCTTCGGTGGCACCGCGAGGGCGCGTGCCGGCAATCGGGCGCACGGTAATCAGGTTGTCTTCGACCCGCACCAGCACTTCCGGCGAACTGCCCACTACGTGGAAATCGCCAAAGTTGAAGAAGTACATGTACGGCGTCGGGTTGAAGCAACGCAGCGCACGGTACAAATCGATGGGCGCAGCCTTGAAGTCGATGGACATGCGTTGCGACGGCACCACCTGCATGCAGTCACCGGCAAGGATGTATTCCTTGATGGTATCGACCGCACGCTCGTAGTCATCCTGAGTAAAGCTTGAACGAAAGATCGGATCTGCCGCCGGCGGACGGCTGAGGTCCAGGCCACGACGCGGGGTGATCGGCTGGCGCAGTTTTTCCAGCAGCGCTTCGAGGCTGGCCTGGCCTTGCTCGAACGCATCGGCCCGGGAAGGATCAGCCAGCACAATCGCGTGCATCTTGCCGGCGAGGTTGTCGAACACCACCACGGCGTCGGAGACCATCAGCAGAATGTCCGGCACGCCCAACGGATCGGGGTTCGGGGATTTGCCCAGGCGTTTTTCCACGTAACGTACGCAGTCGTAGCCGAAGTAACCCACCAGGCCACCATTGAAGCGCGGCAAGCCGGCAATGGTCGGCACGTTGTAGCGCGCCTTGAATTCCTCGACGAAAGCCAACGGGTCTTCCACGTCGTGGCTTTCGATCTCGACGCCGTCCAGGGTGATGCTTACATGGTGATCATGTACCCGCAGCACCGTGCGGCACGGCAGGCCTATGATCGAATAACGGCCCCATTTTTCGCCGCCCTGCACCGACTCCAGCAGGTAGGAGTTGGGCTCGTCGGCAAGCTTCAGGTAGATCGACAACGGGGTGTCGAAGTCGGCCAGGGTTTCGCAGGCCATGGGGATACGGTTGTAGCCGGCAGCGGCCAAACGCAGGAATTCTTCGCGGATCATGAGGTGCCTCGTGGCTTGAGTGTCTAACGGTCAGGTGTGCAAACGTGCCGCAACGCGGCGAGGATCAGTCAGGCGCGCCAACGCCAGCGGGCCAGGGCCTTGATGACTTTCATCCAGAGTTTGCGAGTGACCACCACGATGGGATTTCCAGAAGGGGATGGAACAGCGTCGGGCAACGTTATCTCAGCGCCCGCTCCCAAGCAACCGGGGATTAACAGGCGCAAGTCATCAATCACCAGCGCCGGGGATTCTTCGGCAATCGGGCGGCCATGGTTGTAGCCATAACTCAAGGCCACGCATTTGACCCCCGCCGCCTTCGCCGCCTGCACATCGCTGCGCGAATCGCCGACAAACAGCGATTGGGACGCCGGGATATTGGCCATTTTCATCACGAAGAACAGTGCAGCCGGGTCAGGCTTCTTTTGCGGCAAGGTATCGCCGCCGATGATCCAGCGGAAATAACGGCCGATCTTCATCTGGTCCAACAGCGGCGCGACGAAGCGCTCAGGCTTGTTGGTGATCAGGGCCATTTCCACGCCCTGTTTGTGCAGCCACTTCAGGGTGTCGCGCACACCGGGATAGACCACGGTCAGCTCGTGGCCGTTTTCATAAGCCACGTTGAACAGCTCAAGGGCGTGCTCGGCCTCCACCTCATCGACACCCTCGGCGTCGATGTTGTTGGCCAGGGCCCGGCGTACCAGCATCTGCACGCCGTTGCCAACCCACTCGCGCACCGACTCGACACCCGCCGGCTTGCGACCGAGCTTGAGCAGCATGTCGTCCACGGCCGCCGCCAGGTCCGGCACCGAATCGATCAACGTACCGTCCAGATCGAACATCACCAGCCGTGGCAGTTTGCCGGGGAACAGCTGCTCAAAGCCGCTCATGGACGCGCCAGCGCCAGTTCTGCACGCATTTTGGCGATCACTTCCTGATAGTCCGGGGCGTTGAAGATCGCCGAGCCGGCCACAAAGGTGTCGGCACCGGCCGCGGCGATTTCGCGAATGTTGTTCACGTTGACGCCACCGTCGATTTCCAGGCGGATATCCCGCCCCGATGCATCGATCAGCGCGCGCGCCTGGCGCAGCTTGTCGAGGGTACCAGGGATGAACTTCTGCCCGCCAAAGCCCGGGTTGACGCTCATCAGCAGTACCATGTCGACCTTGTCCATCACGTACTCAAGCACGCTCAGTGGGGTGGCCGGGTTGAACACCAGGCCGGCCTTGCAACCGCCTTCGCGGATCAGTTGCAGGGAACGGTCGACGTGCAGCGTGGCTTCCGGGTGGAAGGTGATGTAGGTCGCACCGGCTTCGATGAAGTCACCGACGATGCGGTCCACCGGGCTGACCATCAAGTGCGCGTCGATGGGCGCGGTCACGCCGTACTTGCGCAGGGCGGCGCACACCATCGGACCAATGGTCAGGTTCGGTACATAGTGGTTGTCCATGACATCGAAGTGAACGAAGTCGGCACCGGCGGCCAACACGTTGTCCACTTCTTCGCCCAGGCGGGCGAAGTCGGCGGAGAGAATCGATGGAGCAATGACGAAGGGCTGCATGACGCACCTTTTTGAGCTAAATCACGATGGCGCGCATTGTATACCTCATGCTTTGTTACGCGCACCGTGACCTGACTCAATGGTTAGTAGGCAGCCCGGTAGATTTTCTCGATATCCGCGGCGCTGAGCTTGCGCGGATTGTTGCGCATCAGGCGCTCGATGCCCGCCGCCTCTACCGCCATGGCCGGGATGGCATCCTCGGGCACACCAAAGCTGCGCAGGCCGGACGGGATCTCGACTGCGGCACACAGTCGCGTCATGGCCTCCACCGCCAGGTCGGCCGCATCCACGGCACTCAGCCCCGTAATATTCACGCCCATGGCCTGAGCAATCTCTTGCATGCGCTCAACGCACGCCAGCTTGTTCCAGTGCATCACGTAGGGCAGCAGCAAGGCATTACTCACGCCGTGGGCGATGTTGAAGCGCCCGCCCAGCGGGTACGCCAGCGCATGCACCGCGCCCACGCCAGCGTTACCGAACGCCATCCCGGCCATCAGGCTGGCGGTGGCCATGTCGTCGCGGGCTTGCAGGTTGGCCGGGTTGGCGTAGGCCTTGGGCAGTGCCTTGGCGATCAACTTGATCGCGCCAAGCGCCAGCGCATCAGTAATCGGCGAGGCGTTCAGCGACAGGTAGGATTCGATGGCGTGTACCAGCGCGTCCACACCACTGGCGGCGGTGACGCTACGGGGGCAGGTCAGGGTCATTTGCGGGCTGATCAGGGCCACGTCCGGCAGCAGGTAATCGCTGACGATACCTTTTTTCAGTTGCGCGACCTTGTCCGACAGAATCGCCACGTTGGTCACCTCCGAACCGGTGCCGGCGGTGGTGGGAATGGCGATCAGCGGCGGGCCCTTGCGGGGCACCTGGTCTACGCCGAACAGGTCGGCCAGGGCGCCGTGGTAACCGGCGTAGGCCGCCACGCTCTTGGCGATGTCGATGGCGCTACCGCCGCCAAGGCCGATCAGGCCGTCATGCCCGCCTTCGCGGTACACGCGCATGCAATCCTCGACGATGGCGATTTCCGGGTCGGGCAGCACGCGGTCGAAGATTTCGTAGGTTCGTTCGCCCAGGTGCTCCAGCGCCAACGCCACGGTGCCGGACTTGACCAGCGCCGCGTCGGTGACAATCAGCGGGTTGTCGACATCCAGGCGTGTCAGCTCAGTTGCCAGTTGCTCGATGGCGCCTGGGCCGGTGAGCAGTTTGTGGGCGATCTTGAATGAGGAAGTACTCATGTGCGCGGCCTCTTATCAGTTATGGGCTGGCACAAGAATAGCGTCGGATTGCGGGTTGTCTGCCATTCAGCAGCTGAATGGCACGTTCCCTTTGGGAGCTGGCTTGCCTGCGATAGCATCAACTCGGTGCAACTGAAAAACCGAGTCGCCCGCATCGCAGGCAAGCCAGCTCCCACATTTGACCGAGAGTCGGCCTTTAAACTTGGGCGGTGCGCAGCTTTTCACTGCGCCCGCGCAGCCATTCCAGGGTCAGCAACAACACCACCGAGAAGGCGATCAACAAGGTCGCTGCGGCGGCAATGGTGGGGCTGAGGTTTTCGCGGATGCCGCTGAACATCTGGCGGGGCAAGGTCGCCTGCTCGGGCCCGGCGAGGAACAGCGTCACCACCACTTCATCAAACGAGGTGGCAAAGGCAAACAGCGCACCGGAAATAACCCCCGGCGCAATCAGCGGCAACGTGACCCGGCGAAATGCGGTCAACGGCGACGCACCCAAGCTGGCCGCCGCCCGCACCAGGTTGTGGTTGAACCCCTGCAAGGTCGCCGACACGGTGATGATCACAAACGGTACACCCAGCACCGCATGCACCACGATCAACGAGAAAAAGCTGTTGCCCAGGCCCAGCGGCGCAAAGAACAGGTAACTGGCCACGCCGATAATCACCACCGGCACCACCATTGGTGAAATCACCAGGGCCATCACCAGTGCCTTGCCGGGGAAATGCCCGCGGGTCAGGCCTATCGCCGCCAGCGTGCCGAAGACCATCGCCAGCACCGTCGCGGCAGGGGCGACGATGATGCTGTTCTTCAGGGCGCGCATCCACTCCGCCGAACCGAAGAAGTCCTGGTACCAGTGCAACGAGAAACCTTGCAGCGGGTACACCAGAAAGCTTCCACTGTTGAACGACAGCGGGATGATCACCAGCACCGGCAAGATCAGGAACAACAGGATCAGGCCGCAGAGAATCCGCAAGCTGTAGAACCAGACCCGCTCCACGGGCGACATATAAGGGTTCAGCATCGCAACGGTCTCCTTAGCTCAGGCGCAGGCGGCTGGCGCCTACCAGCCAGTTGTAGATCAGGTACAGCACCACGGTGGCCAGCAGCAGCAAGCCGCCCAGGGCCGTGGCCATGCCCCAGTTAATGCTGGTGTTGGTGTAGAAGGCCACGAAATAACTGACCATTTGGTCGTTCGGGCTGCCCAGCAACGCCGGGGTGATGTAGTAGCCGATCGCCAAAATGAACACCAACAGGCAGCCGGCGCCCACGCCCGCGTAAGTCTGCGGGAAGTACACGCGCCAGAAGCTGGCGAACGGGTGGCAGCCCAGGGAAATGGCGGCCCGCATGTAGGTGGGCGAGATGCCTTTCATCACGCTGTAGATCGGCAGAATCATGAACGGCAGCAGGATGTGCACCATCGAGATGTAGACCCCCAGCCGGTTGAACACCAGCTCCACCGGCTTATCGATCAGGCCCATGCCCATCAGCGCGCTATTGATCAAGCCGCCGGATTGCAGCAACACAATCCAGGCCGCCACGCGCACCAGCACCGAAGTCCAGAACGGCAGCAGCACCAATATCATCAGCAGGTTGCTTTGCCGCGCCGGCAGGTTGGCCAGCAGGTACGCCAGCGGATAGGCCAGCAGCAGGCAGAACACGGTGATCACCAGGCCCATCCAGAACGTACGGGCGAAGATATCGAGGTAGATCGCCTGGTCCGGCGTGGCCGGGGCGACTTCGCCGAGGTCGTCGATGCGGTGGTCGACAGCGGCCAGCAAGTAGTAAGGCGTGAGGCTACTGGTGTTGCGCCGGATCGCCTGCCAATACGCCGGGTCGCCCCAGCGTTCGTCGAGGTTTTCCAGCGCTTCTTTATAAGAGGCAGGCGCTTGGGTAAACGGCAGCGCCCGCGCAGTTTTCGTCAGCAGGCTGCGATAGCCCGCCAGTTCCATGTTCAAGCGTTTTGACAGATCGCCCAGGGTCGAGTTTTTGCGGGCTTCGCCCAGGTCTTCGCTGAGCGCCTGGTACACCGGCTCGCCAGGCAGGCCGCGCCCGTCCCAGGCCGTCACCGCTACCACCGTGCGCGGCAAGCCGCCCACCACTTCCGGGTTGCCGACGCTTTTGTACAGCAGCGCCACAATCGGCACCAGGAACACCAGCAGCAAAAACACCACCAATGGCGCGATCAAGGCCTGGGCCTTCCAGCGGTTGAGCCGCTCGGCACGCGCCAAGCGCTGTTTCAGGGTGGGGCTGGGAATGGCGATGGCCATGGCGAACTCCGGAACTTGAAAATGAATGCAATCTGCCAAACGCAGCAAATCTCATGTGGAAACCGGCGTGTGTGGGAGCCGGGTTTGCCCGCGATGCAGGCACCTCGGTGTATCAGTTGCACCGCGGTGATGCGATCTCAGGCAAGCCAGCTCCCACACAAACCTGTTCCCACAAGGGGTCGGCGGTGTAGCGAGTTACTTGGCCGCCCACGCGTTAAAGCGCTGCTCCAGTTGCTCACCGTTATCCGCCCAGAAACTCACGTCGATCTGCACCTGGTTGGCAATGTTTTCCGGGGTAGTCGGCATATCCTTCAGGATGTCCTTCGCCAGCAACGGTACCGCCTGGATGTTGGCCGGGCCGTAGGCGATGTTTTCCGAGTAGGTCTTCTGCTGCTGCGGCTGCACCGAGAACGCGATGAATTTCTTCGCCGCCTCAGCGCGGTCCTTCGCCAGGCCTTTTGGAATCGCCCAGGCGTCGAAATCGTAGATCCCGCCGTTCCACACCACTTTCAGGTTGCTTTCTTTCTGCACGGCGGCGATCCGGCCGTTGTAGGCAGAGCTCATGACCACGTCGCCCGAGGCGAGGTACTGCGGCGGTTGGGCGCCCGCTTCCCACCACTGGATGTACGGCTTGAGCTCATCGAGCTTCTTGAACGCACGGTCCTGGCCATCTTTGCCGGCCAGCACTTTGTACACGTCCGCGGGTGCCACGCCGTCAGCCATCAGGGCGAATTCCAGGGTGTACTTGGCACCCTTGCGCAGGCCGCGCTTGCCCGGGAATTTCTGGGTGTCCCAGAAATCTGCCCAGCCGCCGGGTGCTGCCTTGAGTTTGTCAGCGTTGTAGGCCAGCACGGTGGACCATACAAAGAAGCCCACGCCGCAGGGCTGGATCGCACCTTTGACGTAGTCGCCCGGGTTGCCGAACAGTTTCGGGTCCAGCGGTTCGAACATGTCTTCGTCGCAGCCACGGGACAGTTCCGGCGATTCCACTTCTACCAGGTCCCAGGACACGCTCTTGGTGTCGACCATGGCCTTGACCTTGGCCATTTCACCGTTGTATTCACCGGCGACGATCTTGCCGTTGCCCGCGCTTTCCCACGGTGCGTAGAAGGCCTTGACCTGCGCCGCCTTGTTCGCGCCACCGAAGGACACGACCGTCAGGTCCGGGCCTGCCATGGCCTGTGTCGCGCCCATCAGGCTCAACGCCAGGGCTGAATATTTCAGGGATCTAAACATTGTTGTTCTCTCCACGTGCAGGGTTGGTGAAGCCATAGGGCGATTAATTCGCCTCTAGAAGTGGGTCGAGTGCGCGAACGTGCTCGACTTGCCAGCCAATCGGTACCACGTCGCCGACCGCCAGGGCTGTGTCCAGCTCGGCGATCGGTTGTTTCACAAAAAAATCGGACTTGCCGCAGACTTCCAGGCGAACGCGCACGTGGTCGCCCAGGTAGATGAATTCAGCCACCCGCCCCGAGAAGCGGTTGACGCAGCTTTCGCTGGAACCATTGAGGCTGACACGCTCGGGGCGCACCGACAGGGTCACCGGGCCGCCGACCTGGCCGACGTTTACCGCCAGCGCCTCGACCTTTTCGCCGCGCGCCAACTCGACCACGCAGCGGTCGCCGGTGTGGCTGTGCAAGCGGCCATTGAGGCGGTTGTTTTCGCCGATGAAGTTGGCGACGAAGGTGTTTTTCGGCTCTTCATACAAAGTACGCGGCGCGGCGATCTGCTGGATCTCGCCCTGATGGAATACCGCCACCCGGTCGGACATGGTCAGCGCTTCGCCCTGGTCGTGAGTCACGTACACCACGGTGACGCCGAGGCGCTGGTGCAGATGCTTGATCTCCATCTGCATGTGTTCGCGCAGTTGTTTGTCGAGGGCGCCGAGGGGTTCGTCCATCAACACCAGTTGCGGTTCGAACACCAGGGCTCGGGCCAGGGCCACGCGCTGTTGCTGGCCGCCGGAGAGTTGCGCCGGGTAACGCTGGGCGAAGGCATCAAGCTGCACCATGTTCAGCACGCGCTTGACCCGCTCGCTGATGTCGGTCTTGCTCAAGCCGCGCACCGACAGCGGGAACGCCAGGTTCTCGGAGACGGTCATGTGCGGGAACAACGCGTAGTTCTGGAACACCATGCCGATATCACGCTTGTGGGGCGGCACGTTGTTGATAGAGCGGCCAGCCAGCTGGATCTCGCCGGCGGTGGGGGTTTCAAAACCGGCGAGCATCATCAGGCTGGTGGTCTTGCCCGACCCGGACGGCCCGAGCAGGGTCAGGAACTCGCCCTTGCGGATTTCCAGGTTGAGGTCTTTGACGATCAGGTTCTCGCCGTCGTAGCTCTTTTGCACGCCACGAAAGCTGACCAGCACATCGTTCGAATCCGCCTCACTCATACCCGCACCTTTTTGTTTTGGACTGCCATCGAACAAGCGTAGTCCAGGCGCAAGCCCACGAAAATCGGGGGCCCGGAGAGTTTGGCATCAGCAGGATGGAAGGTTTGGGGTAGGGATTGCCCTACACGGATGGCGGGCACAGAACAGTCGGGCAGCTACAGCTGGCAGGAATGGGTTTATCGGGCGCGCCGGGTGGTCGCAAACAGATAAGCGGTTATAGAAGCTTGTGCTCCATGGCGTACTTCACCAGTTCCGCCAGAGAGGTGATATTGAGCTTTTGCATCAGGCGCGCCTTGTGGGTGCTGATGGTTTTGCTGCTCAACGCCAACTGCTGGGCAATGTCGTTGACGTTGGCGCCCTGGGCCAGGCGTTCGAACACCGAGAACTCGCGCTCCGACAACAGCGAGTGCAAGGGCCGGGAGTCGGTGAGGCCGACTTCAAAGACCATCCGGTCTGCCAGGTCCGGGTCGATATACCGCCCACCCGCCGCGACTTTGCGTATGGCTGTCAGCAACAGGGCCGGGTCACTGTCCTTGGTGGCATAACCGGCTGCACCGACCTTCAACGCACGGGCAGCCATTTGCGCTTCATCGTGCATCGACAGCACCAGGATCGCCGGTGGATTGTTCAGCGCACGAATCCGCGGGATGGCTTCCAGCCCATTGACGCCGGGCATCGAGATGTCCAGCAACACCACCTCGCAGGGCACGTGGCGCAGGGTTTCGAGCAACTGCTCGCCATTGCTCGCCTCGCCCACCACCAGCAGGTCCTTGGCCAGGCCGATCAGTTGCTTGATACCTTCACGAACGATGGTGTGGTCTTCGGCTACCAGTACACGGATCACGGTGGATGTCCTCTTCTTTTGGTTATCAATCCAGCGGCACGGTCACACTCAGGGTGGTGCCCTCGCCCAATTCGCTGTCCAGCCTCAGTTGCCCGCCCATGATCAGCACCCGCTCGCGCATGCCCACCAGGCCAAACGACACCGGGCGCCCGGGAGCCTGGACGAACCCTGCGCCATCGTCGCTGATGGTCAGCCGCAAATGTGCGCCCTCCACCACCAGCGTCAGCTCCACAGTATGCGCCTGGGCATGGCGCATCACATTGGTCAGCGCCTCCTGCAGGATGCGGAACAGGCCGATGGCCTTGGCGTCGCTCAAAGCCGGAAGGTTGTCCGGCACCTGCACCAGGCAGGGAATCTGTGTACGGGCTTCAAAACGCCGGGCCTGCCACTCGATCGCCGAGGCAATCCCGGCATCGAGAATCGGCGGGCGCAGGGCGGTGGCTACGTCACGGACCAATTGGAACAGCTGGGCGATCAGGCGCTTCATGCTGTTCAGGCGCTCCTGCAGGCCCGGGTCCAGTTGCGCGTAGGTCAGCTCGCACATCGAGGTTTCCAGCTTGAGCACGGTGAGCATTTGCCCCAGCTCATCGTGTACTTCCCGGGCGATGCGGGCCTTCTCTTCCTCGCGCACGGTTTCCAGGTGCGCGGACAGTTCCCGCAGTTGCGCGCGGGAGGCGTCCAGCTCCAGCTCGATGCGTTTGCTCTCGCTGATGTCCCAGACAATCCCGTCCCAGACCACGGCGCCGCCTTCCAGGCGCCGGGTCACGGCCTTGATATCGGCCCAGCGCTGTTCGCCCAGGCGGGTCAGGATGCGGCCCTGCCAGGCCCAGTTGCTTTCGGTCTCGATGGCTTGGTCCTGGGTGCGGTGATAACTGGCACGATCATCGGGGTGCACCAGGCTGCGAATGCCCATGGCCGGGTGGCTGAGTACTTCCGGGGCGTAACCCACCAACCCCTCGCTGCCCTGGCTGATGTAGGCGAATTCGATCGCTTCACTGCGCGGCAAGCGTTCAAGGCGAAACACCAGCCCCGGCACGTTGGCGGCAATGCCTTGCAGGCGCGCTTCACTTTCCTGCAGGGCCGCAAGCGCGCGGCGGCGCTCGGTAACGTCATTGAGGTAGACCACCAGGTATTCGCCGTCGGCAAAGCGCAGGAAACTCAGGGACACGTCTGCCGGCAACACGCTGCCGTCGGCCCGCAGGCAACTGGTCGCAAAACTCTGCGGCCCGTCTTCGCTGGCCCTGGCGCGTTTCCACAGGTTGAGCCAGCGGTCCATGGTCAGCGTCGGGTCGAGTTCGATCAACGGCCGTTCGATCAGCGCGTCGGGGCCGTAGCCGAGCATGGTTTCTGCCGCCAGGTTGGCGTAGCGCACATGGCTGTCCCAATTGACCCAGAGGATGCCGACGGTGCTTTGGTCAATGGAGAACTGCGTCAGGCGCAAGGCTTCGGCGCCGGCCGCACGGGCGGCGCTTTCTTCGCGGGCGGCCAGCAGGTTGTGTTCCAGGCCTCGTTGCTGGCGGCGCTGCCAGAACACTATGGCCAGGCTGGCGAGCAACAACAGGCCCAACAGCAGCGTGAGGTTTTGCCAGAACCCCGCAGACTCGGTCACCCGTGGGTACTTGGGTTGCAGCCAGCGTGTGTGCAACTGGTCCAGGTCGCGGGCGGGAATCGTGCGCAAAGCGCTTTGCATGATGTCGGCCAACTCCGGCCAGTCGCGCCGCGTCGCCACTCGCAGCAATTGCGGCAGGCCGATATCGCCCACCACGGCGAGGCCGGCGAACTCGTTTTCGCCAGACAAGCGGCTCAATTGCGCCTCGTCCACCACCGCATACCGCGCTTGCTGGCTCACCAATAGTTGCAGGGCCTGGCGCTCCATGGGCACGCCTTGCAGGTTGAGGCTCGGGTAGGTGCTGCGCAGGTAATCCGCCACGGCGCTGGGCATGCGCACGGCGACGCGGGATTGGTCGTCGAGTTTTTCCAGGTCTACCGATGTGCCGCCGTCACGAATGCCGACGATGTGCTGGGGCACACGCATATAGGGGTCGGAGAACAACCACAGGCGCAGGCCGGCGGGGGTTTGTACCAGGCCAGGAGCAATATCGACCTCGCCATCACGCACCGCCGCTTCCAGTTGCTCCTGGTTGGGGAAGTTGCGCCAGGTCAGTTCAATGCCCAGCGCCTTGGCCAGCCACTGCATCAACTCGACGTTGGCCCCGGACAACCGCTGCAAGCGTCGATCGTATTGGGCATAGGGCGCCTGCAACACCAGGCCGACCCGCAGGCCCGGGTGCTGGCCCAGCCATTCACGCTGGCCGTCATCGAGCTGCGCCTGATGAGTGGCGGGCGCAGGCACCGCACCCGCGATCAAGGGAAAGCATAAACAGCCGATAACCAGCAGGTAGCGAAAACCCATGATCCACGTCTCATATCACTGACAAATACTGGTCAACCCATTAGGCTGCCGGAATCACTTCTGGCCGGAAATCAACGATGCCACTTTCCCACCGCTCGGCACTGCCAGCATTGTGCCTGTCGCTGCTGTTTACCAGCGCCTTTTGTGTCGCGGCCGCCGACACTCCCGCTCCTGCCCCAGAAAAACCGCCGGTGCGCCAGCCCTTGCCGGAGCGCAGCCAGGAAGAAGCCAACGCCCTGGAGCGACAAATCCCGCAGCAGGAACAGCAACAATTGCAGGCAGGCAGCGACTCTTTCCTTGCACTGTGGAAGCCGGCCAACAGTGGCGAACCTGAAGGCGTGGTGATTATTGTCCCAGGCAACGGCGAAAGTGCTGACTGGCCTCAAGCAATTGGGCCGTTGCGCAAGAAATTACCCGACGCTGCCTGGAGCACCCTGAGCTTGTCACTGCCAGACCTGACACTGGACACCCTGCCGCCACGGGTCATCGAATCGCCCAAAGCGGCCGTGGAGACCAGCAGCAAAGACGCCAGCACCGTGGCCAAACCCGTGGAGCAAGCCGCCAGCGCCGAAGCTGAAGGCACCGACCCTGTCGTGGTGCCGGGCAGCGATGAACAAGACAAGACCGACGCCACGCGCATCTTCGCGCGTATTGATGCCGCCCTCGCCTTCGCCCAAACCCAGAACGCCCGCAGCATTGTGCTGCTCGGCCACGGCACCGGCGCCTGGTGGGCAGCGCGTTACCTGAGTGAAAAACAACCGGCGCAGGTGCAGAAATTCGTCATGGTGGCCGCGCAGACGCCCGCGAGTCGGCAACCCGATCTGCTACAACTGGCCCCTACCTTGAAACTGCCCACGGCAGACTTTTTCTACCAGGTCAACGCCCAGGCACGCAAAACTGCCCAGGAACGTTCCCAGGCCAGTAAGCGTTTGAAGAATGGCAACTACAAGCAAGTGTCCCTGAAGGCCTTCCCCGACAACAGCCCGGCCGGGGCAGAACAGCTGTACCGGCGGATTCGCGGCTGGTTGAGCCCGCAAAATCCCGGGGACTGATCGCCGCTTTTGATACTGATGAAGATCAACGGTGGGAGCTGGCTTGCCTGCGATGCAGGCAACTCGGTCTCACTGATGCGCCGAGGTGATGCCATCACAGGCAAGCCAGCTCCCACCGTCAGCGAAAGTCTCGTCTTTCGCGAATCAGCGCGTAGGCGTTGTGCAGCTCACGGGTACGCTCGGTCGCTTCGCGCACTTGCGCGGGGCTGGCGCCACTGCCGGCAATCTTGTCCGGGTGGTGCCGACTGAGCAGGCGCCGGTAGGCACGCTTGATCACAGACGGTTCGGTGGTCGAGGTCACCCCCAGAATCCGCAGCGCCTCCTGATACGCGCCACCACGATTGGCCAACGGCTTGCGCTCAGGCTCGTAGTCAGCCGCCAGCGCCTGCACCTGCTGGACAGTCCAGCCCAGCCATTTGCCCCATTGCACGATCAACTCGCGTTCGGCCGTGCTGGCCTTGCCGTCCGCCCAGGCCATGCGCCAGCAGGCGCGCAGCACACCTTCCGCCGCATGGGGCTGGGCCTTGAGCAGGCGCAAGTAACTGCGTACCCGGTCCGAGCCCGACTTGCCCCGGTTGAATGCGGCAATCGCGCGACGTTGGGCCGGCTCGGCCATGTCCAGCGAGCGCATCTCCTGGCGCGCCTGCTGGATATGCCCGTCCACTACCCGGCCGTTGCTCTTGGCCAGGCGGCCGAGCAACACGAACAGCAATTCGTCATTACGCAGTGCCGCTCGACCGCCGAGGCGCTCGCGTAGCTGGGCCCAGCTTTGCAACTCCAGACGCCGGTCCAGCGCCTGGCCAAGCAACGCGCCCAACATGGCCCCCGGAATGCTGGCAATGGCAAAGCCCGCCCCGGCTCCAATCAGAGTCCCTGGCCACAACATCCTAGTGCCCCGCTGTCAGCAGGGTTTCTACCTGCGCCAGGCGCTCCAGCGTCCCGACATCGATCCAGCGTCCGCCCATGTGCTCTCCCGTTACCAAACCTTTCGCCATGGCGTCGCGCAACAGCGGCGCCAGCTTGAAGGCACCTGCGCTGCAACCCTCGAACAACTTCGGGTCCAGCACGGAAATGCCACTGAAGGTCAGGTTATCGGCACCCGGGGCAGCATCATGAAGCACACCGTCCTTTATATAGAAGTCACCGCCGGATGGGTGATGCGCCGGGTTGTCGACCATCACCAGGTGGGCCAGGCCCTCCAGTGGCCGGTCGAGGCTGGCGAAGTCGTAGTCGGTCCAGATATCGCCATTGACCACCAGGAACGGTTCGTTCCCCAGCAGCGCCAAGGCCTTGAAAATCCCGCCGCCGGTCTCCAGCGGCTCGCCTTCGGCCGAGTACTGGATGCGCACGCCGTACTGCGAACCGTCACCCAGGTAGCCTTCGATCTGCTGACCGAGCCAGGCATGGTTGATAACGATATCGGTAAAGCCCGCTTTCGCCAGCGCCTCAAGGTGGTACTCGATCAGGCGCTTGCCGCCGGCCTGGATCAGCGGCTTGGGTGTGTGCAGGGTCAGCGGGCGCATCCGCTCGCCTTTGCCCGCTGCCAGGATCATCGCCTTCATACGGCCGCCTTGACGCGCAGGCTCGCCAGCAACTCACCCAGTTCGCTCAACTCTGGCCGGTCTGCCAGTACCGCTTCTATATAAGCAAAGAAGCGCGGCACGTCCGCCAGGTAGCGTGGCTTGCCATCACGGTGGCAGATGCGCGCAAAGATACCGATCACCTTCAGGTGACGCTGCACGCCCATCAGGTCGCTGGCCCGCAGGAACTCCTCGAAGTGCGCCTGCACCGGGATACCCAGCGCGCCGGCGCGCTGCCAGTAACCGCGCTGCCATTCCCGCACACGAGCCTTGGGCCAACTGAGGAAGGCGTCCTTGAACAGGCAGGTGATGTCATAGGTCACCGGGCCGTAGACCGCGTCTTGGAAGTCCAGCACTCCGGGGTTCGGTTCGCTGATCATCAGGTTGCGCGGCATGTAGTCGCGGTGTACCAGCACCTTGGGCTGGGCCAGGGCGCTCTCGATCAGGTGGTCACTGACGCGCTGCCACAACGCAAGTTGCCGAGCGTCGAACTCAATGCCCAACTCCTGGCGAACGTACCATTCGGGAAACAATTCCAGCTCTCGCCGTAACAGCGCGACGTCATAGCTGGGCAATGGCGCCTCCATCGGCAATTGCTGGAAAGCCAGCAGCGCGTCGATGGCATCGGCGAACAATGGGTCGGCATTTTGTTCGTCAATCACGTCCAGATAGGTTTTTTTTCCCAGGTCGTTAAGCAAAAGAAAGCCGCGAAGCAGATCTTGCGCATAAATTTTCGGAACATTTATTCCCGATTGTTCGAGCAAATGAGCGATATCGACGAAAGGTTTGCAGTTTTCCTGGGGGGGTGGAGCGTCCATTACGACGAAACTGCGACCGCCTCCGTCCCACCGGAAGTAACGCCTGAAACTCGCGTCACTGCTGGCCGCAGTCAACGTGGCCGGGGGTACGACACCCCAGCCCTGCGCGGTAAAAAGGCGAGGCAATTGCTCATCAAGCCAGACTTGCAGCTGTTGCAAACGTAGATCTTGGTCGGGCATTACAAGGGTCTCCGACGGCGCTAGCCGTCAAGCGGGTCATGCTTTATTATCACGCATCTTTTTCAGACCATCGAGAGGCGTGCGGCCCACACCGCGGGCAGATGGCACGCAGGAAGCCCGGACTAATAAGATGGCATTGAAATCCCCCGCGTTTCGTAGAAAATTTCCGTTGCTGGTAACCGGCAGTCTGCTGGCCATGCAACCTTTCGCCACCTCATTCGTGGTCGCCGCGGAACAGTATGACTGCTCAGTCTCTGCTTCGGGTGCCTGGGATTGCGCGCCGAAGACGGCCGCAGCCCCGCTGCCACCGCGCCCGGTGCATGACGGCAGTGCCGTCAGCTCTGCCAGTGGCACGCCGCAAGGCGAGTCCGGCGGCAGTGCCGAGGCCGTGCCGCAGACCGCACTGGTCACTGAAGCCAAGGGCCGCGGCCTGCGTTCGCGCAGCGCTGACTACAGCCACCTGGACTGGGTCCCTCGCGAGAAGCTCACCGCCGCGCAACTGGCCGAGACCGGCCCGTATTGCTCCGGCGCGTACATCGAGCCGACCCGTCCGGGCATGAACGACAAGACGAACAAGAGCGACGCGCCGACCTTCATCGGCGCCAAGGTCTCTCGTTACGAGCAGGAACAACAGGTTGCTTCCCTGGCCGGTGACGTCGTCATGCGCCAGGGCAGCATGCAGGTCGAGGCCGACGAGGCCAACCTGTACCAGGCCGAGAACCGTGGCGAACTGAACGGCAATGTCCGTCTGCGCGACAACGGCGCCCTGCTGGTAGGCGACCACGCTGAAGTCCAACTGGACACCGGCGCCGCCAAGGTCGACAACGCCGAATACGTGATGCACAAATCGCGCATCCGCGGTAACGCGCTGTACGCCAAGCGCGCCGAGAACGCGATCATCCGTCTCAAGGACGGTACGTACACCACCTGTGAGCCGAACAGCAACGCCTGGCAGCTCAAGGGCAACAACATCACGCTCAACCCGGCCACCGGTTTCGGTACGGCGACCAACGTGACGTTGCGGGTCAAGGACATTCCGATCCTTTACACCCCGTACATCTATTTCCCGATCGACAACCGTCGTCAATCCGGCTTCCTGCCGCCGAGCTTCAGCACCGGTGGCGAGACTGGCTTCACTTTGGTTACGCCGTACTACTTCAACCTGGCGCCGAACTACGATGCCACGCTGTACCCGCAATACATGACCAAGCGCGGCCTGTTGATGGAAGGCGAATTCCGCTACCTCACCAAGTCCAGCGAAGGTCAGTTTGGCGGCGCGTACCTGAACGATGACAGCGATGAGCGCAAGGGTCAGACCGATAACGAAAAGACCCGCTACATGCTCAACTGGCAACACAAGGGCGGCCTGGATTCGCGCTTGTTGACCCAGGTCGACTACACCAATATCAGCGATCCTTACTACTTCCAGGATTTGAAGTCCTACCAGGAAGGCGTGAAGAGCCAGGACTACGTGAACCAACAGGGTTCCGTGACCTATCGTGGTGATAGCTACCAGGCGCGGTTGAACCTGCAGGCTTACCAGTTGGCGACCGTTTCTCAGATCACACCGTACAACCGGCTGCCACAGATCACCTTCAATGGTGCGCTGCCATACCACCCTGGCGGCTTGAATTTCACTTATGAGACCGAAGCGGTACGCTTTGACCGAGACTTGCAAAACGGCACGTTCACGGACGAGGATAACGTGACAACTAAGCGACTGGACACCAACGTGACTGGGCTTACCCGTGCAAACGGTACCCGCCTGAACGTTGCGCCAGCCGTCGATTACCCGATGAACTGGACCTATGGTTTTGTTACACCGAAACTCAAATACGTCTACACCAAATACGACCTCGACCTCGACTCCATAGGTAAAAACAGCCTCGCCCCCGGAGACGAGTTCAAGAGTTCGCAAGACCGTGCAGTTCCGATCGCCAGTGTCGACAGCGGCCTGTACTTCGACCGCAATACCAACTGGTTCGGCAAAGACTACCGCCAGACCCTGGAACCGCGCGCGTACTACCTGTATGTACCGAACAAGGACCAGAGCGATATCCCGGTATTCGACACCAGCGAGTACTCGTTCAGCTACGCGTCGCTGTTTCGCGACAATCGCTTCAGCGGCTCTGACCGTATCGGCGACGAGAACAAGCTGTCCTTGGGTGTGACCAGCCGCTGGATCGAAGACAATGGCTTCGAACGTCAACGCGTCAGCGTTGGCCAAGCGCTGTACTTCAAGGATCGCGAAGTTCAGTTGCCTGGCATCCTGGCCGCTGACCGTGCAGACGCACAGTCGAACGTCTCGCCTATCGCCCTGGACTACGAGTTCCGCTTCAACCGCGACTGGCGCGCCACTGCCGACTACAACTGGGACACCGAAAGCCACAGCCCACGCTCCGGCAGTGCGATGTTCCACTACCAGCCGGAAGACAACCCAAACAAGGTTATCAACGTTGGTTATCGCTATCGCAACGACCAGGTTGTCTACAACCAGTTGACCGGCAAATGGCAGTTTGGCGGCGACTATGGCAGTGCAGCGGATCCAAGCACCTTCGTGAAGGATTACTACAAAATCCAGCAACACGACTTCTCGATGATGTGGCCGATCGTTCCGCAGTGGAACCTGATCACCCGCTGGCAGTATGACTACGCCCGCAACCGTACCCTGGAAGCCTTCGGTGGTTTCGAGTACGACAACTGCTGCTGGAAACTGCGCGTCATCAACCGTTACTGGGTTTCCAACGACGAATACAGCCAGATCGCCCCGCTGAACGAAAAGGGTGACCACGGGCTCTTCTTCCAAGTTGTCCTCAAAGGACTCGGCGGCCTGACCGGCGCCAAGGTAGAGAGCTTCCTCGACAAAGGCATTGAAGGTTATCGTGAACGTGAAGACCAAGCTTTCTGATTGTCTGCGCCCGCTGATGCTGGGCGCGCTGTTCCTGGGTACCGCCGCAGCTCACGCTGCGGTCCAACCGCTGGACAAGGTAGTGGCCATCGTCGATAACGACGTGATCATGCAGAGCCAACTGGACCAACGGGTCAAGGAAGTTCAGCAAACCATCGCCAAGCGTGGCGGCGGCGTACCGCCTACCAGCGTGCTGGACCAGCAGGTGCTTGAGCGCCTGATCGTGGAAAACCTGCAACTGCAGATCGGCGATCGCTCCGGTATCCGTATCAGCGACGAAGAGTTGAACCAGGCTGTCGGCACCATTGCCCAGCGCAACAACATGAGTGTTGATCAGTTCCGCGCCGCCCTGGCCCACGACGGCCTGTCCTATGAGGACGCCCGTGACCAGATTCGCCGTGAAATGATCATCAGCCGTGTGCGTCAGCGCCGCGTGGCCGAGCGGGTTCAGGTGTCCGAGCAGGAAGTGAAAAACTTCCTGGCCTCTGACCTTGGCAAAATGCAGCTTTCCGAAGAACTGCACCTGGCCAATATCCTGATTCCTACACCAGACAGCGCCAACGCTGAACAGCTCAATGCTGCAGCGGCGAAAACCCAGGCTGTGTATGACCGTCTCAAGCAAGGTGCTGACTTTGCCCAGATGGCCATTGCGCAATCCGGCAGCGACAACGCCCTCGAAGGCGGTGACATGGGCTGGCGTAAAGCCGCGCAACTGCCGCCTCCGTTCGACCGCGAGCTGAGTTCGATGGAAGTGGGTGGCATCACCCAACCTGCCCGTACGCCAGGCGGCTTCATCATCCTCAAATTGCTCGGCAAACGTGGCGGCGAAGAAGCCCAGGTGAAGGACGAAGTTCATGTTCGTCACATCCTGGTCAAGCCAAGCGAGATCCGCACCGAAGCCCAGACCAAGGAACTGGCCCAGAAGCTCTATGACCGCATCGAAGCGGGCGAAGACTTCGGCGAATTGGCGAAGAGCTACTCCGAAGACCCGGGTTCGGCACTTAACGGCGGCGACCTGAACTGGATCGACCCGAAAGCATTGGTTCCCGAGTTCCAGGAAGTCATGGCCAAGACGCCGCAAGGCGTACTGTCCAAGCCGTTCAAGACCCAATACGGCTGGCACGTACTCGAAGTCCTTGGCCGTCGCGCCACTGACAACACCAGCCAGGCTCGCGAGCAACAAGCGCTGACCGTACTGCGTAACCGCAAGTACGACGAAGAGCTGCAAACCTGGCTGCGTCAGATCCGTGACGAAGCCTACGTAGAGAACAAGCTTCCTGGCGCCGACCAAACAGGCACCGACCAGGCAGCGCAGTGAAACCCAAGCGTTTCGCATTGACACCCGGCGAGCCGGCCGGCATTGGTCCTGACCTGTGCCTGCTGCTCGCCTCGCAGCCCCAGCCACACCCCCTGATCGCCATTACCAGCCGCGACCTGCTCCTGGAGCGGGCCGCGCAGTTGGGCGTGGCTGTCGACCTGCTGTCGGTGGGCCCGGGCAACTGGCCTGATCTGCCGGCACCGGCCAACAGCCTGTACGTGTGGGACACCCCGCTGCAGGCCAAGGTCGTCGCCGGGCAACTGAACAAGGCCAATGCGGCCTTCGTCCTGGAAACCCTCACGCGAGCCGGCCAAGGCTGCATCGACGGGGATTTCGCCGGGATGATCACCGCCCCCGTGCACAAGGGCGTGATCAACGAATCGGGGATCGCCTTTTCCGGCCATACCGAATTCCTCGCCGAACTGACCCATACCGCACAAGTCGTGATGATGCTGGCAACCCGTGACCTGCGTGTGGCACTGGTGACCACTCACCTGCCCCTGCGCGAGATTGCCGACGCCATTACCCCCGAGCGCCTGGAGCGTGTAACACGCATCCTGCACGCCGACCTGCAACAGAAATTCGGCATCGCCCAACCACGTATTCTGGTCTGCGGGCTCAACCCCCACGCCGGTGAAGGTGGCCACCTGGGCCATGAAGAAATCGACATCATCGAACCAACCCTGGAGCGTCTGCGCCTTGAAGGCATGGACCTGCGCGGCCCATTGCCTGCCGACACTCTGTTTACCCCCAAATATCTGGAGCACTGCGACGCAGTGCTGGCGATGTACCATGACCAAGGGCTGCCTGTGCTGAAGTACAAAGGCTTCGGCGCCGCGGTCAACGTGACACTGGGCCTGCCGATCATCCGCACTTCCGTCGACCATGGCACCGCCCTGGACCTGGCGGGCAGCGGCAAGATCGATACCGGCAGCCTGCACGTGGCCCTGGAAACCGCCTATCAGATGGCCGAGACCCGTATATGACCGAGCATTACCAACACCGGGCGCGCAAGCGTTTCGGGCAAAACTTCCTGCACGACGCTGGCGTGATCGATCGCATCCTGCGCTCCATCCACGCCAAATCTTCCGACCGCCTGCTGGAAATCGGCCCGGGCCAGGGCGCCCTGACCCAGGGCCTGCTGAACAGCGGCGGCCAGCTGGATGTGGTTGAGTTGGACAAGGACCTGATCCCGATCCTCAACCAACAGTTCGCCGGCATGCCCAATTTCAACCTGCACCAGGGTGATGCGCTGAAGTTTGACTTCACCAGCCTCAATGCGGCGCCCAACAGCCTGCGGGTGGTCGGCAACCTGCCGTACAACATCTCCACCCCGCTGATTTTTCACCTGCTGAACAACGCCGGCATCATCCGCGACATGCACTTCATGCTGCAAAAAGAAGTGGTCGAGCGCCTGGCTGCCGGCCCTGGTGGCGGTGACTGGGGCCGCTTGTCGATCATGGTTCAGTACCATTGTCGTGTAGAGCACTTATTCAACGTCGGCCCGGGCGCATTCAACCCGCCGCCAAAAGTCGACTCTGCCATTGTGCGCCTGGTGCCTCACGCGGTGTTGCCGCACCCCGCCAAAGACCACAAGCTGCTTGAGCGGGTGGTACGCGAAGCGTTCAACCAACGCCGCAAGACCCTGCGCAATACGCTGAAGGCTCTGCTCAGTAACGCTGAAATCGAAGCCGCCGGCGTCGACGGCAGCTTGCGCCCCGAGCAGCTGGACCTGGCCGCCTTCGTACGCCTGGCTGACCAGCTCGCCATTCAGCCTGCGCCTGCGGCCGAATAAAGAGTGGGAGCCGGCTTGCCGGCGATGGCGCACTCACGATCGCCATCGCTGGCAAGCCAGCGCCTACGGGCCTAGACTGACCGGCATCCGCTGTTCCCCCGCTTTTGCTTTTAAGGCCTCTTGCATGTCCGATCCTCGTTATCAGATCGACGTCAGCGTCGTCACCCGCTTTCTGGCGGAACAATCGCAACCCGAGCAGAACCGCTTTGCGTTCGCCTACACCATTACCGTGCAAAACAACGGCGAGCTGCCAGCCAAGCTGCTGTCGCGCCACTGGGTCATCACCGACGGTGACGGCCAGGTGGAGGAAGTGCGCGGCGCCGGCGTAGTCGGCCAACAGCCGCTGATCGCCCCCGGCAAGAGCCACACCTACAGCAGCGGCACCGTCATGACCTCCCGCGTGGGCAACATGCAGGGTAGCTACCAGATGCTCGCCGACGACGGCAAACACTTCGACGCCGTCATCGCGCCGTTCCGCCTGGCGGTGCCCGGGGCCCTGCACTGATGGCGACGTATGCTGTCGGCGACCTGCAAGGTTGCCTGGAGCCGCTCAAATGCCTGCTCGACCGCGTGGCCTTCGACCCTGCCAAGGATCGCCTGTGGCTCGTCGGCGACCTGGTCAACCGCGGCCCGCAATCCCTGCAGACCCTGCGCTTCCTTTATGGCATGCGCGATTCCCTGGTGTGCGTGCTGGGTAACCACGACCTGCACCTGCTGGCCGCCGGCAACAACATCGAGCGCCTAAAAAAAGGCGACACCCTGCGGGAAATCCTCGAGGCGCCAGACCGCGCCGAGTTGCTTGACTGGCTACGTCGGCAAAAAATCATGCATTACGATGAGAGCCGTAACATCGCACTGGTGCATGCCGGGATTCCACCCCAGTGGACGCTGAAAAAAGCCCTCAAGTGTGCAGGCGAAGTCGAGACCGCCCTGGCCGACGACAACCTGTACACGGCTTACCTGGATGGCATGTACGGCAACGACCCTGTGAAGTGGGACAACGAACTCACCGGCGTCGCCCGCCTGCGGGTGATCACCAACTACTTCACCCGCATGCGTTTCTGCACCGCCGAAGGCAAGCTGGACCTCAAGAGCAAGGAAGGCGCCGACACCGCCCTGCCCGGCTACAAGCCCTGGTTCGCCCACAAGGAGCGCAAGACCCGTGAGACGAAGATCATCTTCGGCCACTGGGCAGCCCTGGAAGGCAAATGTGATGAACCCGGTGTATTCGCCCTCGACACCGGCTGCGTGTGGGGCGGCGCCATGACCCTGATGAACATCGACACCGGCGAGCGCTCAAGCTGCCAGTGCGAATCTCCCGCCACCACGACACTGCCGGCCGCCAAGCCCTAGGAGCCCGCCATGACTGAATTCAAACGTATCCCTCCCGAACAAGCCCAAGCCCTGCGCGAGCAAGGCGCGGTGGTGGTCGACATCCGCGACCAACCGACCTACAGCGCAGGCCACATCAGTGGCGCCCGGCACCTGGACAACCACAGCATCGCCGATTTCATCCGCGCCGCCGACCTCGACGCACCGGTAATCGTGGCGTGCTACCACGGCAACTCCAGCCAAAGCGCAGCGGCCTATCTGATCAGCCAGGGCTTCTCTGACGTCTATAGCCTCGACGGTGGCTTTGAGCTATGGCGTACGACGTATCCGGCAGAAATTGCCGCAGGCGACGCGCAATAATTTTTTTCAAACCCCGCTACCCCGCGTGACGCTTGGCTTCGCGCCGTTTCTGACGAACGGCGCGACCAAACTAATTACGTATCGCGCCTTGACCTCCCGGATTCCGAACTATCCTTAAGCGCAGGCCATCCAAAACAGGGGAGAGCCGGTACACCGGCGTGCGGGTCATCGGTAGCGTTTCAGGGTGTTCTGGGGGGAAAACGGCCATTGGTGTCCACCAATGACTGCCAGCATCGACTGATTGATCCGGCGTCGGCTCCACGTATCGAGCGAGGTGACGACGTCATGAGTATTTTTAGCCACTTCCAACAACGCTTCGAGTCCACCCGCCAGGAAGAGCTCTCGCTTCAGGAGTATCTCGAACTGTGCAAAAAGGACCGCAGCGCCTACGCGTCTGCCGCTGAACGCCTGCTGCTGGCGATCGGCGAGCCGGAGCTGGTAGACACCGCGGCGAATTCTCGCCTGTCGCGAATATTCTCCAACAAGGTGATCCGCCGCTACCCGGCCTTTGAAGACTTCCATGGCATGGAAGAATGCATTGACCAGATCGTCTCGTATTTCCGCCATGCCGCCCAAGGCCTGGAAGAGAAGAAGCAAATCCTCTACCTGCTCGGTCCCGTCGGCGGCGGCAAGTCGTCCCTGGCCGAGAAACTCAAACAACTGATCGAGAAGGTTCCGTTCTACGCCATCAAGGGCTCGCCAGTGTTCGAATCGCCTCTGGGGCTGTTCAACGCCACGGAAGATGGTGCGATCCTGGAAGAAGACTTCGGCATCCCTCGCCGCTACCTCAACACCATCATGTCGCCCTGGGCCACCAAGCGCCTGGCCGAGTTCGGCGGCGACATCAGCCAGTTCCGGGTGGTGAAGCTCTATCCGTCGATCCTCAACCAGATCGCCGTGGCCAAGACCGAACCGGGTGACGAGAACAACCAGGACATCTCGGCGCTGGTGGGCAAGGTTGATATCCGCAAGCTCGAAGAATTCCCGCAGAACGACGCCGACGCCTATAGCTACTCGGGCGCACTGTGCCGGGCCAACCAGGGCCTGATGGAGTTCGTGGAGATGTTCAAGGCGCCGATCAAGGTGCTGCACCCACTGCTCACCGCCACCCAGGAAGGCAACTACAACAGTACCGAAGGCCTGGGGGCGATTCCGTTTACCGGGATCCTGCTGGCCCACTCCAACGAATCGGAGTGGCACACCTTCCGCAACAACAAGAACAACGAAGCTTTCATCGACCGGATCTACATCGTCAAGGTGCCGTACTGCCTGCGAGTCAGCGATGAAATCAAGATTTACGACAAGCTGCTGTTCAACAGCTCCCTGGCCAAGGCCCATTGCGCCCCCGATACCCTGAAGATGCTGGCCCAGTTCACCGTGCTGTCGCGCCTCAAGGAGCCGGAAAACTCCAACATCTATTCGAAAATGCGCGTATACGACGGCGAAAACCTCAAGGACACCGACCCGAAAGCCAAGTCGATCCAGGAATACCGCGACACCGCGGGCGTGGACGAGGGCATGAACGGCCTGTCGACACGCTTTGCGTTCAAGATCCTGTCTAAGGTCTTTAACTTCGACCCGCACGAAATCGCCGCCAACCCGGTGCACCTGCTCTACGTGCTGGAACAACAGATCGAACAGGAGCAATTCCAGGCCGAGACCCGCGAGCGCTATCTGCGCTTCCTCAAGGAGTACCTGGCACCGCGCTACATCGAGTTCATCGGCAAGGAAATCCAGACCGCGTACCTGGAGTCCTACAGCGAATACGGCCAGAACATTTTCGACCGCTACGTGCTGTACGCAGACTTCTGGATTCAGGACCAGGAATACCGCGACCCGGAAACCGGCGAAATCCTCAACCGCGTGGCCCTCAACGAGGAACTGGAGAAGATCGAAAAACCCGCTGGCATCAGCAATCCGAAGGATTTCCGCAACGAAATCGTCAACTTCGTGCTGCGCGCCCGGGCCAACAACAACGGCAAGAACCCTACCTGGCTCAGCTACGAGAAGCTGCGGGTGGTCATCGAGAAGAAAATGTTCTCCAACACCGAGGATCTGCTGCCGGTCATCAGCTTCAACGCCAAGGCCAGCAAGGAGGACCAACAAAAACACAACGACTTCGTTACTCGAATGGTCGAGCGCGGCTACACCGACAAACAAGTACGACTGCTCTCCGAGTGGTACCTGCGGGTGCGCAAATCGCAGTAAGGCAGCGACAGGCGTGAAATGCCAGGCTCCCGGCACACCGGCTAGCCTGGCAGTCGACCGCTTGTCTCTAAGCTTCCAGCTCGCGGCTTGAAGCTTGTAACGTGAAGCTGCCCGGAGGGCTCCTACATGAGCTATGTGATCGACCGACGTCTTAATGGCAAGAACAAGAGCACGGTAAACCGCCAGCGTTTCCTGCGGCGTTACCGTGACCACATCAAAAAGGCCGTCGAGGAGGCTGTCAGCCGTCGCTCCATCACCGACATGGAGCATGGCGAACAGATCAGCATTCCCGGACGCGACATCGATGAACCCGTGTTGCACCACGGCCGCGGCGGCAAACAGACCGTCGTGCATCCCGGCAACAAGGAATTCACCAGCGGCGAACACATCCAGCGCCCTCAGGGCGGTGCGGGCGGCAAAGGCCCGGGCAAGGCCGGCAACTCTGGCGAAGGCATGGACGAGTTCGTGTTCCAGATTACCCAGGAAGAATTCCTCGAATTCATGTTCGAAGACCTGGAACTGCCCAACCTGGTCAAACGCAACCTGACCGGTACCGACACCTTCAAGACTGTGCGCGCCGGGATCAGCAACGAAGGCAACCCGTCACGGATCAACATCATCCGCACCCTGCGTTCGGCTCATGCGCGGCGTATCGCGCTGTCTGGCAGCAGCCGGGCAAAATTGCGGGACGCCAAGGCTGAACTGGAGCGCCTGAAACGCGAAGAGCCAGACAACTTCGGCGATATTCAGGAAATCGAAGCCGAAATCGCCAAACTCAGTGCGCGAATTCACCGCGTGCCGTTTCTCGATACCTTTGACCTGAAGTACAACCTGCTGGTCAAGCAACCCAACCCCAGCTCCAAGGCCGTGATGTTCTGCCTGATGGACGTGTCCGGCTCCATGACCCAGGCAACCAAGGACATCGCCAAGCGTTTCTTCATCCTGCTGTACCTGTTTCTCAAACGTAACTACGACAAGATCGATGTGGTGTTCATCCGCCATCACACCAGCGCCCGGGAAGTCGATGAAGAGGAGTTCTTCTATTCGCGGGAAACCGGCGGCACCATCGTCTCCAGCGCATTGAAGCTGATGCAGGAAATCATGGCCGAGCGTTATCCGGCCAACGAGTGGAATATCTACGCCGCCCAGGCCTCCGACGGCGACAACTGGAACGACGACTCGCCGATCTGCCGCGACATCCTGATCAACCAGATCATGCCGTTCGTGCAGTACTACACCTACGTCGAAATCACCCCGCGTGAGCATCAGGCACTGTGGTTTGAATACGAGCGCATCAGCGAAGCCTTTGCTGACACCTTCGCCCAGCAACAATTGGTCTCGGCCGGCGATATCTATCCGGTCTTCCGTGAACTCTTCCAGCGCAGGTTAGTGACATGACCGCCAAAGAGCATAAGCGCCAACCCCTGTCCACGGGGTCCGAATGGACCTTCGAACTCATCCAGGCCTATGACCGGGAAATCAGCCGCATCGCGGCGGGTTATGCCCTGGATACCTACCCCAACCAGATCGAAGTGATCACCGCCGAACAGATGATGGACGCCTACGCGTCCGTGGGTATGCCCCTGGGCTATCACCACTGGTCCTACGGCAAACACTTCCTCAGCACTGAAAAATCCTACACGCGCGGGCAGATGGGCCTGGCCTACGAAATCGTCATCAACTCCGACCCGTGCATTGCCTACCTGATGGAAGAAAACACCATCTGCATGCAAGCACTGGTGGTGGCCCATGCGTGCTACGGGCATAACAGCTTCTTCAAGGGCAACTACCTGTTCCGTACCTGGACCGATGCCAGTTCGATCATCGACTACCTGGTGTTCGCCAAGCAATACATCATGCAATGCGAGGAGCGCCATGGCATCGATGCGGTGGAAGACTTGCTCGACTCCTGCCATGCGCTGATGAACTACGGTGTGGACCGCTACAAACGCCCCTACCCGATTTCCGCCGAAGAAGAACGGCTGCGCCAGAAGGACCGTGAAGAGCACCTGCAAAAACAGATAAACGACCTGTGGCGCACCATTCCCAAGCGCGCCGGCAAGAACAGCGACAAGGACAATGCGCGCTTCCCCGCCGAGCCTCAGGAAAATATCCTGTATTTCATCGAAAAACACGCACCGCTGCTGGAGCCCTGGCAGCGCGAAATCGTGCGGATCGTGCGCAAGATTGCCCAGTACTTCTACCCACAACGCCAGACCCAAGTGATGAACGAAGGCTGGGCCACGTTCTGGCATTACACCCTGATGAACGACCTTTACGATGAAGGCCTGGTGACCGATGGCTTCATGATGGAGTTCCTGACGTCCCACACCAGCGTGGTCTACCAGCCGGGTTTCGACAGCCCTTACTACAGCGGCATCAACCCGTATGCACTGGGCTTTGCCATGTACCGGGATATCCGGCGCATGTGCGAACACCCAACCGAAGAAGACCGCCGCTGGTTCCCGGACATCGCCGGCAGCGATTGGCTGTCGACCATCAAGTTCGCCATGAGCAGCTTCAAGGATGAGAGTTTCATCCTGCAGTACCTGTCGCCTCAGGTCATTCGTGACCTCAAGCTGTTCAGCATCATGGATGACGACTTGAAGGACGATCTGCTGGTACCCGCCATTCATGACGAACCGGGCTACCGTACGATCCGCGAAACCCTAGCGGCGCAGTACAACCTGGGCAACCGCGAACCCAACGTGCAGATCTACAGCATCGACGTACGCGGCGATCGCTCGCTGACCCTGCGCCATCAGCAACACGACCGCAAACCGCTGGGAGAGTCCACTGACGAAGTCCTCAAGCATCTGCATCGGTTGTGGGGGTTCGATATTCACCTGGAAACGCTGCAAGGCGACCAGGTGATGAAAACCCACCATGTTCCGCCTCGCACCGAACACAGCGACAACGATTACGGGCGCCTCGACCTGGCCGTCGTGCATCTGTGAAACGGCAAAGCCTCCATTGGCGGGCCACAGGCGTTATCCTGTGCCGCTAATGGAGGCTTTTTCATGCAAATCTACAAAGTCGGCGGTGCGGTACGCGATCGCCTGCTGGGCATTGACGTTACCGATGTCGACCGCGTCGTAGTCGGCGCTACCACTGAAGAAATGCTCGCTCTGGGCTATAAGCCCGTGGGCTCGGACTTCCCGGTATTCCTTGACCCAAAAAACGGCGACGAGTACGCCCTTGCTCGCACGGAACGCAAGAGAGGCCGGGGTTATGGCGGCTTCGTTTTTCATGCCAGCCCCGAAGTCACACTGGAAGAAGACCTTATCCGCCGTGACCTGACCATCAATGCGATGGCTGAAGACGACGACGGTAATTTGACCGATCCGTATCATGGCCAGCAAGATTTGAAAGCACGAGTTTTGCGCCATGTTTCCCCCGCATTCGCCGAAGATCCTCTCCGGGTGCTGCGCGTTGCGCGCTTCGCCGCACGCTATGCCAACCTCGGTTTCAGTGTTGCGCCAGAAACCTTGGAGTTGATGCGCGAACTCAGCGATTCCGGCGAACTGGAAGCGCTGACGCCTGAGCGCAGCTGGAAAGAAATTTCCCGCGCGCTCATGGAAAATCAGCCACAAGTATTTATTCAGGTGCTGCGTGATTGCGGCGCACTGAAAACCCTGATGCCGGAAATCGACGCCTTGTTCGGCGTGCCGCAACCTGAAGCCCATCACCCCGAGATTGATACCGGCGTGCACACCTTGAGCGTGCTGGAACAAGCGGCCATCCATTCCCAACCGCTGACTGTGCGCTGGGCTTGCCTGCTGCACGACCTGGGCAAAGGGCTGACGCCTGTGGATAAGTTGCCGCAGCACATTGCTCACGAGCAACGCGGTTTGAAGCTGATCAAAGCGGTGAACGAGCGCTTCAAGGTGCCAAGGGATTGCCAGGAACTGGCGTTACTGGTGGGCGAATATCACACCCATGGCCATCGTGCGCTGGAGCTGAGACCCTCGACTTTGCTGGAGTTACTGCAAAGCTTTGACGTCTACCGTCGCCCGCAGCGCTTTGAGGAATTTGTGGTGGCGTGCGAAATGGACGCCCGCGGCCGCAAGGGCCTTGAGCAGAGAAGTTATCCACAGGCGGATTATTTGCGCGGCGCGGCGCTGGCTGCCAGAGGTGTGGCCGTCGCCCCACTGCTGGAACAAGGTTTCAAAGGCCCCGAGCTGGGTGAAGCGCTGAAACGTGAACGGCTCAAGGCGCTGAAAGCTTACAAGAGCGCATCCGGCGTTAATGGCTGATCCCGCCACTCGAATGCGACCGGCGCCAATACCTGATCTATGTGTGCATCCCTCCACAGCGCGGCAAACGTCTTGCCAGCCTCGGGGTGCACACGCTCCGGCGCCATCAACGACAGCGGCCACAGCACAAACGCGTTTTTCAGGATTTCGGCCCGAGGCAGAACCAGGCCATCGAAGTTACCCACCAGCTCGCCGTACAGCAGCACGTCAATGTCCAACGGCAAGCCCTTGCGATCCGGGGCGTAGCGGCCGTTGTCGGCCTCAATGAACTTCAGGCGGCGGTCCAGCTCAATCAACGGTAGGTCGGTATACGCCGACACCACCAGATTGAAGAACGGCCCGCTCTTGATGCCCACTGGCTGGCTTTCGAACACCGCCGAACAGCGCATATCCGTCAAAAAACCCGCCAGCGCATCGAGGCCTCCACACAGATGAGCCTCGCGCTCGATATTGCTGCCAAGGCCGAGGTAAACCTGAGTTAGCGACATCCGCGCTCGATCTCCACGCCAACGCCCTTGGCGGCCGGAACGGCGCCAGGCTTGGTCAGCTTGAGGTGCAGCCAGGGAATCTGGAACTCACTCATCAATACTTCGGCCAGGCGCTCGGCGAAGGTTTCCACCAGCTGGAACTGTGCCTGCTCGGCAAAGGCCTGGATGCGTGCGGACACGCTGGCGTAATCCAGCGCCAGAGTCAGGTCGTCACCGGCAGCGGCCGGGCGGTTGTCCCAGGCGAAGCTCAGGTCCAGACGCAGGCATTGCCGGATACCGCGCTCCCAGTCGTAGGCCCCGATCACGGTGTCGACTTCCAGGCCTTCGATAAACACTCTGTCCAAGCACTCTTCTCCGCTGCACGACAAGGGCGCGATGCCCCGTTAGAATCAAGGCGTCCTCGCCCGGAATAGTTAGCATGTTTTGGTTACTGGCGACTCTCGCCTACCTGCTCGGCTCGCTGTCCTTCGCCATTTTGCTCAGCCGCCTGACGGGAAATCCCGACCCGCGAATGAGTGGCTCAGGCAATGCCGGCGCCACCAATATGTTACGCCTGGCCGGCAAAAAACTCGCCGTATTGACGCTGTTCGGCGACGTTTGCAAAGGCTTGTTGCCCGTGCTGATCGCCGACTTCGCCGGGCTGTCGCTGCAGCAGCAAGCCTGGATCGGCGTCTGCGCGGTGCTCGGCCACCTGTTCCCGCTGTACTTCCGCTTTCGCGGTGGCAAGGGTGTTGCGACGGCTGCCGGCATGCTACTGGGGATTTACCCTCCGGCGGCGCTGCTGGCCATCCTGGCCTGGCTGCTGACCTTCTACCTCACCCGCACCAGCTCGCTGGCGGCGCTGATCGCTACGCCCCTGACCCTGCCATTGCTGGCCTGGCAGGAGCCGGCGGCGCTGGTGCCGATGAGCGTGCTTACGCTGCTGATCGTCTGGCGCCACCGGGGCAATTTACGCGACCTGTTTGCCGGGCGCGAACGGCATTTTTAAATACACCCGATCAACCCGCCTCGCGCTGGCCGACTACAGCGGCGGCAACTGCTCCATCGGCCAGCGCGCCTGCACACTGATGGCCAGGCTCTCATGCTGCCCGGCCTGCAAACGCTGGCAACCGGCATAGGCGATCATCGCACCGTTATCGGTACAGAATTCGGGACGCGCATAAAACACGTCGCCCTTCATGTCGCCGAGCATTTTCTCAAGCGACAGGCGCAACGCCTTGTTGGCGCTGACGCCGCCAGCGATCACCAGCCGCTTCATGCCTGCCTGCTTCAGGGCCCGCTTGCACTTGATGGTCAAAGTCTCCACCACAGCCTGCTGGAACGCCAGAGAGATGTCGCAACGGGCTTGCTCACTGTCGTCTCCGGCGCTGACGCTCTGCTGCCAGGTGTTCAGCGCAGAGGTTTTCAGGCCGCTGAAGCTGAACATCAGGCCCGGGCGATCGCACATCGGACGCGGGAAGGTGAAACGCCCCGCCACGCCCTTTTCCGCCAACCGGGCGATTTCCGGACCGCCTGGATAATTGAGCCCCATCATCTTCGCGGTTTTGTCGAAAGCCTCACCGGCGGCGTCGTCCAGGCTTTCGCCCAGCAGCGCGTATTGACCGATTCCGTCGACCTGAACCAGCTGCGTATGGCCGCCTGAAACCAACAAAGCGACGAACGGGAACTGTGGCGGGTTTTCTTCCAGCATCGGCGCCAGTAAATGGCCTTCCATGTGGTGCACGCCGAGGGCGGGAATGCCCCAGGCAAATGCCAGCGCCTGGGCGCAAGAAGCCCCAACCAGAAGGGCTCCGACCAATCCTGGGCCGGCGGTATAGGCAATGGCGTCGATCTCGGTCGGCACGCAGCCGGCCTCGTCCAACACCTGGCGAATCAAGGGCAACATACGTTTCACATGATCACGACTGGCCAGCTCCGGCACCACGCCACCATAGGCGCGATGCAGGTCGATCTGACTGAACAGTGCGTCGGCCAAAAGCCCGCGTTCACTGTCGTAAAGTGCGACACCGGTTTCGTCGCACGAGGTTTCTAATCCCAGAACTAGCATGGGTTTGCGCCTTGTAGAGGCTGAATTCGAAGGCGCGCATAATAGTCGTCGCTCCCCCTCCCGACTAGCGGTTTTCGATCAGAGGCTTTGCATTCCGGGCAATGAGGGGTTAACATCCGCAACCCTTAAAAACCGACGACCTCAGCCGCGAATTTTTTGCGACGAGAACGTTGATTCCCGGTAATGAAAGAAGGTAGCTCTGGATGCCAGCCGTCAAAGTAAAAGAGAACGAACCCTTCGACGTAGCTCTGCGTCGTTTCAAGCGCTCCTGCGAAAAAGCCGGTGTTCTGGCTGAAGTTCGTAGCCGCGAATTTTACGAGAAGCCAACTTCTGAGCGTAAGCGTAAAGCAGCAGCCGCTGTTAAGCGTCACGCCAAGAAAGTTCAGCGCGAGCAGCGCCGCGCCGTTCGTCTGTACTAATACACAGACGTTCGTAGCAAGCTTCTGCCAAGCCCGGCCCTCAGCCGGGCTGTTGGCATTTGCGGATATCGCTTGATGCTTCACCGTTGACGCCGCACACGCGACTGAAACGAACTGCTTCACACGTCAGGACTGGCTCTTCTGCCAGCGGTGCGCGTCTCTTCTGACGAGCCTAACAAGGCTACTGACGAGCACACTTATTTTTCAACAGGCGATCAACAGGTCGGCTGCGCCCACCGATGAGCTTCCGAGGCCCGCACACGGCCAAGACCGGACTCCCGGGCAACATTTCTACGCCGGGCACTGATCGGAACTAACGTCAGTGAATGTTCGGCAGATACACTTCCTGGCAGACCAAGCAGACGACAGTTGATCGAGCCGCACACTACGCGCGCCTTGAGCACTTTGCGGGCCCTCTTTTACACGCAGTGATGACGAGAACGCCATGGCCGGGCTAATTCCCCAGAGCTTTATTGACGACCTTCTGAACCGCACCGACATCGTCGATGTTGTCAGCTCGCGCCTGCAAATGAAAAAGGCCGGCAAGAACTACACCGCCTGCTGCCCGTTCCACAAGGAAAAGACCCCCTCGTTCAGCGTCAGCCCCGACAAGCAGTTCTACTATTGCTTTGGCTGCGGCGCTGGCGGCAACGCCCTCGGCTTTATCATGGACCACGACAACCTGGACTTCCCCCAGGCTGTCGAGGAACTGGCAAAAGCCGCCGGCATGGAAATCCCTCGCGAAGAAAGTGGCCGCCCGCACAAACCGCGCCAACCCACCGATTCGCCGCTGTACCCGCTGCTTACCGCTGCTGCCGACTTTTACCGCCAGGCGCTGAAGAGCCACCCGCAGCGCAAAGCCGCCGTCGATTACCTCAAGGGCCGCGGCCTGACAGGTGAAATTGCCCGCGACTTCGGCCTCGGCTTCGCTCCGCCCGGCTGGGACAACCTGTACAAGCACCTGAGCAGCGACACCCTGCAGCAAAAAGCCATGATCGACGCGGGCCTGTTGGTGGAAAACGCCGAGACCGGCAAGCGTTACGACCGCTTCCGTGACCGGGTGATGTTCCCGATCCGCGACAGTCGCGGCCGTATCATCGCGTTCGGCGGCCGGGTGCTGGGGGACGACAAGCCCAAATACCTGAACTCACCGGAAACCCCGGTGTTTCACAAAGGCCAGGAGCTGTACGGCCTGTTTGAAGCGCGCAAAAACAACCGCAACCTCGACGAAATCATCGTGGTTGAAGGCTATATGGACGTGATTGCCCTGGCCCAGCAAGGGCTGCGCAATGCGGTGGCCACCCTTGGCACCGCCACCAGCGAAGAACACCTCAAGCGCCTGTTTCGCGTGGTGCCCAACGTACTGTTCTGCTTCGACGGTGACCAGGCCGGCCGCAATGCTGCATGGCGCGCCCTTGAGTCGACTCTGTCGAGCCTGCAGGACGGGCGGCGCGCACGCTTCCTGTTCCTGCCCGAGGGCGAAGACCCGGACACCCTGGTCCGCTCCGAAGGCACCGACGCGTTCCGCGCGCGCATCAACCAACACGCACAACCGCTGGCCGATTACTTTTTCCAGCAATTGACCGAAGAGTCCGACCCGCGCTCCCTCGAAGGCAAGGCCCATATGGTCACCCTCGCGGCCCCGCTGATCGACAAGGTCCCGGGCGCCAACCTGCGGACCCTGATGCGTCAGCGCTTGCTGGAAATCACCGGTTTGAGTGGCGAGGCCGTCAGCCAGCTGGCGCGCAGCGCGCCGCAAGAGGCGCCGCCCGCCTACGACCCAGGCATGGATTACGACGCCATGCCGGACTATTCCGACTTCCACCAACCGCAGGAGGCCTACACGCCCCAGCAGGAGTGGACACCGAAGAAACCCGGCGCCGGCGGCAAGAAATGGGACAAGAAACCCTGGGACAAAAACGGCAAACGTGGCGGCGACCGTGACGAACCGCGCGGCCCACGCGTCCCAGCAGCAGTAGAGCCGCCCACCATGGCAGCCCTGCGTACACTTTTGCACCACCCGCAACTGGCCCAAAAAGTCGAGGATGCGGGGCACTTTGCGGCCGAGGACCACACCAATACGCAATTGTTGGTGGCCCTGCTCGAAGCCGTACAGAAGAATCCTAAGCTAAACTCATTCCAGCTGATTGCACGCTGGCACGGCACCGAACAGGGCCGTTTGCTCAAGGCATTGGCAGAAAAGGAATGGCTGATTGATGGCGATAACCTTGAACAACAGTTTTTCGACACCATTACTAGCTTGGTAGCTCGTCAACGCGAGCGAAACCTGGAACAACTTCTTCGAAAAGCGCGTCAGAGTGAATTGACCGCCGAAGAGAAAAATCAACTGCGCGACCTTTTAAGTCGCAATGTTTCCGCATCAAACCCGACCTCAGCTGGCGTGTGAGGTCATAGCTCGGGTATAATCCTCGGCTTGTTTTTTGCCCGCCAAGACCTTCAGTGGATAGGGTGTTATGTCCGGAAAAGCGCAACAGCAGTCTCGTATCAAAGAGTTGATCACCCTTGGTCGTGAGCAGAAGTATCTGACTTACGCAGAGGTCAACGACCACCTGCCTGAGGATATTTCAGATCCAGAGCAGGTGGAAGACATCATCCGCATGATTAATGACATGGGGATCCCCGTACACGAGAGTGCTCCGGATGCGGACGCCCTTATGTTGGCCGACGCCGATACCGACGAGGCAGCCGCTGAAGAAGCAGCTGCCGCGCTGGCAGCGGTCGAGACCGACATCGGTCGCACGACTGACCCTGTGCGCATGTATATGCGCGAAATGGGTACGGTAGAGCTGCTGACACGTGAAGGCGAAATCGAAATCGCCAAGCGTATCGAAGAGGGCATCCGTGAAGTGATGGGCGCAATCGCGCACTTCCCAGGCACGGTTGACCACATTCTCTCCGAGTACACTCGCGTCACCACCGAAGGTGGCCGCCTGTCCGACGTCCTGAGCGGTTATATCGACCCGGATGACGGCATTGCGCCACCTGCGGCTGAAGTTCCTCCGCCGATCGATGCCAAGGCTGCGAAAGCAGACGACGACACCGACGACGAAGAAGCCGAAGCCAGCACCGATGACGAAGAAGAAGTCGAAAGCGGTCCGGATCCGATCATCGCAGCCCAGCGTTTTGGCGCGGTCTCCGATCAGATGGAACTGGCTCGCAAGGCCCTGAAGAAGCACGGTCGCGGCAGCAAGCAGGCAACTGCTGAACTGCTGGCCCTGGCTGAACTCTTCATGCCGATCAAACTGGTACCGAAGCAATTCGAAGGCCTGGTTGAGCGGGTTCGTAGCGCCCTTGAGCGTCTGCGTGCACAAGAGCGTGCGATCATGCAGCTCTGTGTCCGTGATGCGCGCATGCCGCGTGCCGATTTCCTGCGCCAGTTCCCGGGCAACGAAGTCGACGAAAGCTGGACCGACGCACTGGCCAAGGGCAAAAGCAAATACGCTGAAGCCATTGGTCGCTTCCAGGCCGACATCGTTCGTTGCCAGCAGAAGCTGACTGCGCTGCAGACCGAAACCGGTCTGACGATTGCCGAGATCAAGGACATCAACCGTCGCATGTCGATCGGTGAGGCCAAAGCCCGCCGCGCGAAGAAAGAGATGGTTGAAGCGAACTTGCGTCTGGTGATCTCCATCGCCAAGAAGTACACCAACCGTGGCCTGCAATTCCTCGACCTGATCCAGGAAGGCAACATCGGCTTGATGAAGGCTGTGGACAAGTTCGAATACCGTCGCGGCTACAAGTTCTCGACTTATGCCACCTGGTGGATCCGTCAGGCGATCACTCGCTCGATCGCCGACCAGGCCCGCACCATCCGTATTCCGGTGCACATGATCGAGACGATCAACAAGCTCAACCGTATTTCCCGGCAGATGTTGCAGGAAATGGGTCGCGAACCGACCCCGGAAGAGCTGGGCGAACGCATGGAAATGCCTGAGGATAAAATCCGTAAGGTATTGAAGATCGCTAAAGAGCCGATCTCCATGGAAACCCCGATCGGTGATGACGAAGACTCCCACCTGGGTGACTTCATCGAAGACTCGACCATGCAGTCGCCAATCGATGTTGCTACCGTTGAGAGCCTTAAAGAAGCGACTCGCGACGTACTGTCCGGCCTCACTGCCCGTGAAGCCAAGGTACTGCGCATGCGCTTCGGTATCGACATGAATACCGACCACACCCTTGAGGAGGTTGGTAAGCAGTTCGACGTTACCCGTGAGCGGATTCGCCAGATCGAAGCCAAGGCGCTGCGCAAGCTGCGCCACCCGACGAGAAGCGAGCATTTGCGCTCCTTCCTCGACGAGTGATCACAGAACCCCCGGCCCAGGCCGGGGGTTTTGCTTTCTACAGGATTAAATCCTCCCCGCCCTACCCCCCTCGTAATGCCCGTCTACACTCGAAACATTCCCCGTGCCATAACGAGACCGTTATGCCCAGATTGCCGACCGTGTTACTGCTGTCGCTGCTGACCTGGACCGCAACGGCTGGCGCGTTGACTCTCACCGATGAAGAGCGTGGCTGGCTGGCGGACCACCAAGAGTTGCGCCTGGGCGTCGATGCGTCCTGGCCGCCCTTTGAATACCGCGATGAAGAAGGTCGTTACCAAGGCCTGGCCGCAGACTACGTGCGCCTGATGCAGGACCGCCTGGGGCTCAGGATCAAACTGATCGAGCCGGTGAACTGGAGCGCGGTGCTGGAACAAGCCCGCAACAACCAACTCGACCTGCTGCCGGGCATCATGTCCACCCCGGAACGCCAGGGCTTCCTGTCGTTTACCCGGCCTTATCTCGACTTCCCCATTGTCATCCTCGCCCATGAAGGCGGCCCCCAGCCACGCAGCCTCAAGGACTTGTATGGGTTGAAGGTGGCCGTGGTGGAAAACTATGCACCTCACGAACTGCTGCGCACGCACCACCCGGACCTGAACCTGGTGGCCATGCCCAATGTCAGCGCAACCCTGCAGGCCCTGGCCACCGACAAGGTTGATGCGGTGGTCGGCGACCTGGCATCCAGCGTGTGGAGCCTGCGCCAACTCAAGCTGGAGGGACTGTACATCAGCGGCGAAACGCCCTACCGCTATCAACTCGCCATGGGCGTACCCAAGGACGACAAGATGCTGGTGGGCATCATCGACAAAGTCCTGGCCGATATCAGCCCGGCCGAAACCGAGGCCATCCAGCAACGCTGGGTCGGCAATGTCATCGACCACCGCACCCTCTGGACCGATGTGCTGCTCTACGGCCTGCCAGCGGTCCTGTTGTTGAGCATCGTGCTGGCGGTGGTTATCCGGATCAATCGCCGGCTCAGTTCGGAGATTTCCCGCCGAGTCGCCCTCGAACAGGAACTGCGCAGCAGCGAATACCATTACCGCGGCCTGGTGGAGAGCCTTTCCGCCATTGCCTGGGAAGCGCGCATCAGCGATTTCACCTACAGCTACGTGTCGCCCCACGCCGAAGAACTGCTTGGCTACCCCCGCGCCCACTGGCTGATCCCGGGCTTCTGGCGCAACATCATCCACCCGGCCGACCTGACCCGCACCGAATCCTATTGCTACGCAGAAACCCGAGCCAACCGCGACCACAGCGTCGACTACCGGGTGATTACCGCCGACGGTCGCTGCCTGTGGGTACGGGATATCGTCAGCCTGATTGAACACGGCCATGAGCCAGTGCTGCGCGGCCTGATGATCGACATCAGCGAAGCCAAGCGCACTGAAGAAGCCTTGCAGCTCTCGGAACAGAAGTTCGCCTCGGTGTTCCAGCAATGCCCGGACATCTTGGTCATCGCCCGGCTGTCCGATGGCTGCCTGATGGAGGTCAATAAGGCGTTCGAGGACCAGATCGGCCTGAGCGCCGACGAAGTCGTGGGAAAAACCGCCACCGAACTGAATATATGGGGCATCCAGGGCGTAGGCCCGGGCCTGTTGCAACGGGTGCAAACCACCAGCATCCGCAACCTGGAGATGCCGTTCCTGCGCAGCAACGGCCAGGCTTTTACCGGGCTGATTTCTGCCGAACCGTTCCAACTGGATACCACCGAAGCGTTGGTCGTGGTGGTACGTGACATCACCCAACTGAAAGAAACCCAGCAGCGCCTGCAAACCTCCGAAGAGAAATTCGCCAAGGCCTTCCACGCCTCTCCCGACGGCCTGCTGCTGTCTCGTCAAAGCGACGGCTTGCTGATTGAAGTCAACGAAGGGTTCAGCCGCATCACCGGCTTCAACAGCGTGCTGTCACTGGACCAGTCGACCCTGGACCTCGGCATCTGGGTCGACCTGAACGAACGCAAGCACATGCTGGAGTTGCTGCAACGGGATGGGTTGGTGCACGACTTTGTGTGCCACATCCGCCGCAGCGACGGCGCGATCCGCCTGTGTGAAGTCTCCAGCCGCCCGCTGCCCATCGGCGACGAAGACTGCATGCTGACCATCGCCCGGGACATCACCGAGCGCCAGCTGATGCAGGAAAAACTGCAACAGGCCGCCACCGTGTTCGAGAGCACCGCCGAAGGTGTACTGATCACTGACATCCGGCAAAACATCAGCGCCGTCAACCGCGCGTTCAGCGAAATTACCGGCTACAGCGAAGAAGAAGCCCTCGGCCATACCCCACGCCTGCTCGCCTCCGGCCTGCACGACAGCGCGTTCTACGCAGCGATGTGGCACCAGCTGACGGCCAACGGCCACTGGCAGGGCGAGATCTCCAACCGGCGCAAGAACGGCGAGCTGTACCCCAGCTGGCTGACCATCAGCGCGGTGCGTAACCGCGAGCAGTCAATTACCCACTTCGTCGCCGTGTTTGCCGACATTTCCAGCCTCAAGCACGCCCAGGCGCGGCTCGATTACCAGGCCCACCACGACCCGTTGACCGGCCTGCCCAACCGCACCCTGTTCGAAAGCCGTCTGCAAGCCGCTCTCAACAACCAACAGGAAACCGGCAGCCAGGGCGCCGTACTGTTCCTCGACCTCGATCGCTTCAAACACATCAACGACAGCCTCGGCCACCCGATCGGCGACCTGCTGCTCAAGGACATCGCCGTGCGCCTCAAGGACCAACTGCGCGACGTCGACACCGTGGCGCGGTTGGGTGGCGACGAATTCATCATCCTGCTGCCCGGCCTGCAACAAGCCAGCGACGCCGAACACCTGGCCAATAAACTGCTGGCCTGCTTCACCCCACCGTTCCAGGCGGGCGAACACGAGTTCTTTATCAGCGCGAGCATCGGCACCAGCCTGTACCCACGGGATGGCGTCGACGTGGCCACCCTGGTCAAAAACGCCGACGCCGCCATGTACCGCTCCAAGGCCAAAGGCCGCAACCGCGTCGAAAGCTACACCCAGGACCTCACCGCACAGGCCAACGAACGCGTGGCGCTGGAACATGAACTGCGCCGGGCGATCGAGCGCGACGAATTGACCCTCTATTACCAGCCGAAACTGAGCCTCGACACCCAACAACTGATCGGCGCCGAAGCGCTCATCCGCTGGCGCCACCCCACCTTCGGCGACGTGCCGCCCGAGCACTTCATTGCCCTGGCCGAAGAAAACGGCATGATCCTGCAAATTGGCGACTGGGTACTGGAGCAGGCGTGCCGGCAGATGCACGACTGGAGAGAGGTTTTTGACGACTTCGGCACATTGTCCGTCAACCTCGCCGGCGCGCAATTGCGCCACCCCAACCTGCTGGCACGCATCGAGCAATTGCTGCGCGACAACCACCTGGAGCCTAGTTGCCTGCAACTGGAAATCACCGAAAACTTCATCATGAGCCAGGCCGAAGAAGCGCTGGAGGTGCTGCACCAACTCAAGCGCCTGGGCGTACAACTGGCCATTGATGACTTCGGCACCGGCTATTCGTCCCTCAGCTATTTGAAGCGCCTACCGTTGGACTTCCTGAAGATCGACCAATCGTTCGTGCGCGGCCTGCCCGACGACCCGCACGATGCCGCGATCGTGCGCGCGATCATTGCCCTGGGGCACAGCATGCAATTCACCATCATTGCCGAAGGGGTGGAAACGCCTGCGCAGCAAGCGTTCCTGGCGGCTGAAGGGTGCGAACAGATGCAAGGCTACATCGTCAGCCTGCCGCTGCCGCCGGACCTTTTTGCCGCGACTTTCCTTCGTATGAGTGTTTCGGACTTTTCGGATGGCACAGCGAAGAAACCATCGTTATAATCCGCGGCCTACTGAGGGCCTATAGCTCAGTTGGTTAGAGCAGGGGACTCATAATCCCTTGGTCGTAGGTTCGAGTCCTACTGGGCCCACCACACTCAAAGCCGCGCATTGCGCGGCTTTGTCGTTTCTGGCACGTGAGTCGTGCAGCAATGAAACATTAGTTAGTTGTCCCGAACGGCTACGGCGAAGACCATGATTCCCAGTCAACGCCACTCCAGCACGAGGGAAATTTGTTCCATGCCTCCGAAGAAACGTACGCCGCGCCACGTAATCCACAACCTGGGCATGCGTGCCGCAACCGCCGTCGCAATCACCCTCGCCACCTTGAGCTGCGCACAAGCCGCGCCCGCTGCCACTGACACCATCAAGGCATTCAAGCTGTGCACGGGCGCCGACAACGCCTCCCACGTACTGGAAGGCACCATAGACCAGAGCATGCGCAATGACGTGACCGCCATTCACTTCAAGCAAACGGCGGCGCATTCCTCGTATAGCTGGCATAACGACCCGGAGCCACAGTACGTCATGACGCTGTCCGGCACGCTGGCGTTCGTGACGCGTGGCGGCGAGAAATTCACGTTGCATCCGGGTGAAGTACTGATCGCCGAAGACAATACCGGCACAGGGCATCGCTGGAATCTGGTGGACGATCAACCGTGGCGGCGTGGGTACGTGGTGCTGAAGCCGGGCGCGCCGGATTCGTTTATCCCGAACGATCCTGCCGCTGCGAAGGTGTGCAAGGGGTCTTAATCTCGCCGATCACGCCAACGCATCAACAATGACCTGCGCCGTACCCAGCAGCGGCGCATCCCCTCTAAACGCCCCAATCACCTGCAACCCCACCGGCAACTCCCCTTCACTACGTGGCACCGGCACATTCACCTGCGGCAAACCAAACGCGCCCCAGAACTTGATGAAGTCCGACGGGCCCGTGGTCTCCAGCCCCACCGGCGCCAGCATCCCGCAGGAAACACTCAACATCGCATCAAACGGCTGGCAGATTTGCGCGAGCTGCGGCGCCAGTTGTGCGAGGCGTGCCTTGGCCGCCGACTCCTGCTCCCAACTAGTCGCCTTGGCACGCTCGATCATGGCCAGCGTCGAATCACTGAGTAACTCAGGATGAGACTGAAATTCCTTGGCCAATGAGCGGGCACCTTCGCAATCGTTGATCACCTGGTGATCATCGAAAACACTGTCGAACGCCTCGGGCAACACGACTTCACTGACAAGAGGGCCCAACCGGGCGATCGCTTGCTCGATAGCCTGGGCCACCACCGGCTGCACATCCGGCCAGCGAGAGGTACGGCAAAAACCCAGCCGCAAAGGCCGGCGCCCGGCCTCAACAGTCGGAAACCCTGGAATCAAAACCCGCGCCACCCGCTCAAGGTCGCGCACCGAACGCCCATACCAGCCCACCGTGTCGAAGCTCGGCGCCAGCGGTTTCACGCCTTCCAGCGAGACCAGTCCAAACGATGGCTTGAAGGCATACAGCCCGCAATAAGCCGCCGGCTTGAGCAGCGACCCAGCCGTCTGGGTACCCAACGCCAACGGGAAAAACCCGGCCGCCATGCCCGCCGCAGAACCCGCACTGGAGCTACCCGGCGTACGAGACAGATCAAGCGGGTTACGCGTCGGCCCCGTGTTCATGTAGGCAAATTCAGTGGTGTGGGTCTTGCCCATGATGATCGCGCCCGCCTGGCGCAGCAGCGTCACCACATGGGCATCCCGCGAGGGACGATTGCCCTGGTAAATCGGCGAATAGAACTCGGTTGGATGGTCGGCGGTATCAAAGATGTCCTTGATCCCCACGGGCACGCCCGCCAGCAACCCGGCACGGCCTTCAAGATGCCTTGCCTGCTCGCGTACCGCTTCAGGATCGAAAGATACAAACGCCTGAATCTGCGGCTCGTCGACACCTATCCGTCCAAGAAAATGCTCTGCGATCGAGGCAGGTGTACCCGCACCAGAGCCCACCGACTCGGCAATGCCCGTCGCGTCGAGGTCGTTCATCAGCGCGCCCTCACTTGGCAAACAACTGCCCAATGTCCTTGAAGGCCTTGAACTCCAGCGCATTGCCGCACGGGTCAAACAGAAACAACGTCGCCTGCTCACCCACCTGGCCCTTGAAGCGAATGTGCGGTTCCAACACAAACTGGGTGTTGCGCGCTTGCAAACGCTCCGCCAACGCATGCCAATCATCCCAACTCAGCACCACGCCAAAATGCGGCACCGGCACGTTGTGGCCATCCACCGCATTAGTGTGCACCGCTTCTTGAGAGGCGGTTTTCGGATGTTCATGAATCACCAGTTGGTGCCCGAAAAAATCGAAGTCGACCCAGTGATCACTGGCGCGCCCCTCTTCGAGGCCAAACACCTCGCCGTAAAACTGCCGCGCAGCCGTCAAGTCGAATACCGGAATTGCCAGGTGAAAAGGTGCCAGTGCCATCAGGTCTAACCTCTATGGGTATTAAGTCCTTGCGAGTCTAGCCTTGCTCTCATCGATGGAAAGACGATAGTTTTCGCATCGAGCTCAAATTATTTTGATCAATCGAGACGCCCATGCTGCGCGAACTGAAAACCTTTATCGCCGTCACCCGCCATGGCACGTTCGCGGCAGCCGGCATGCACATCGGGCTGACGCAGTCGGCGGTCAGCGCGCAGATCCGCCAGCTGGAGCAGGTGCTCGGTGTGCAGTTGTTCGACCGCACCGGGCGCCAGGCCACGCTGAATGCGGCGGGCACTCGCGCGCTGCCGTTGGCCAAGGAGATTCTCGAGACGTTCAACCGCATGGCGGTGCCGGTGGATGCCAACGAATACCGTGGCGAATTGAAAGTCGGCGCCATTACCACCGCCCAGACCGGCCTGCTGCCGCAAGCCCTGGTGCGCTTGCGCCAGGCGGCGCCGACGGTGGAATGCAAATTGGTGCCGGGGGTTTCCCTGGAGCTGCTCAGTCAGGTGGACGCGGGCGAGCTGGATTCGGCGATCATCATTCGCCCGCCCTTTGATTTGCCCAAGGAGCTGCACGTGCAGCTGCTGCGCAAGGAGCCGTTTGTGTTGATCGTGCCGCAAACGGTCAAGGGTGACGACCCACTGCAACTGCTCGCCGCTCATCCCCATGTACGCTACGACCGCGCTTCATTTGGCGGACGGCTGGTCAGTCGTTTCCTGCGGGATCAACGCCTGGACGTGCAGGTGGCGCTGGAGTTGGACGAGATTGAGGCGCTGGTCAAAATGGTCGAATGCGGCCTCGGCGTTTCACTGGTTCCCCACGCCGGGCTGTGGCTGGATCGCACACCGCAGGTGCGTGTCATCCGTTTGGGCGAACTGACCTTTCACCGGGAAATCATCCTGCTCAGCCGCTACAGCCAGCGCAACCTTCCCGTGCCGCAACTCTTTGCCCGGTGCCTGTTGGCAGGCGTGACCTGAAACGCCAAAAAAAGCCGCACATCCGTGCGGCTTTTTCAGGCCCTATTTCTTGGGCAACGCGTAGGCAATCACATAATCCCCACGGTCCGGCGACTGTCGAGCGCCACCGGCAGTGAGCACGATGTATTGCGTGCCCGTCTTGGGCGACACGTAGGTCATCGGCCCGGACTGGCTACCCACCGGCAGGCGGGATTTCCAGATCTCGTTACCGTTGCCGGTGTCGAAGGCACGCAGGTAGAAGTCCTGGGTGCCCGCGAAGAACAACAGGCCAGACTGGGTCGCCAGGGACGCGCCAAGGGTCGGCATGCCAATCGGAATCGGCATGTGCATGCGGATGCCCAGCGGGCCGGTGTCTTCCACCGTGCCCACCGGTACTTGCCACATCAGCTTGTGGGTTTTCAGGTCGATGGCCGACATCGTGCCAAACGGCGGCTTCTGACACGGAATGCCCGCCGCCGAAAGGAAGCGCTCGCGCATCGCACCAAACGGCGTACCTTCTTGCGGCACCACGCCCATTTCGATGCCGCTGGCGCCCGCGGCAATCTTGTCGCGCGGGATCATGTAGTTGGCCAGGCCCAGGCGCATGTCGTTAACAAACATATAGTGGGTGTTCGGGTCCACCGACACGCTGCCCCAGTTCATCCCGCCCAGCGAACCCGGGAATTGCAACGCCCGGTCCAAACCCGGCGGTGTATAAACGCCCTCATGGCGCATGCCCTTGAACTGGATGCGGCACATCAGTTGGTCAAACGGTGTAGCGCCCCACATGTCGGATTCGGTCAGTTGCTGATTGCCGATCGAAGGCATGTCCACGGAGAACGGCTGGGTCGGCGAATAACGCTCGCCAGGCACATTGCCCTGAGGCACCGGACGCTCTTCAACCCGGGCGATGGGCACGCCGGTTTCGCGGTTGAGCAGGAAGATTTCGCCCTGCTTGGTGACTTGAGCCAGCGCCGGCTGCACGCCGCCATTGCCATCCGGAATGTCATAGAGCAGCGGTTGCGCCGGCAGGTCGAAGTCCCACAGGTCGTGGTGGGTGGTCTGGAAATGCCAGCGCACCTGGCCGGTCTTCACGTCGATGGCGACGATGGAGGAGTTCCACTTGTCGTCATAGGCGGTGCGCTCACCGGCGAAAAAGTCCGGGGTGGCGTTACCGGTGGGCAGGTAGACCAGGCCGAGTTTGGCGTCGTAGGACATGGCCGACCACACGTTCGGCGTGCCACGGGTGTAGGTCTCGCCCGCAGGCGGGCGTTTGGTAGTGTTCGGGTTGCCCGGGTCCCAGGCCCACACCAGTTCGCCGCTGTGCACGTCAAAGGCGCGCACCACGCCTGGCGGTTCGCCGGTAGAGAAGTTGTCTGCCACACGCCCGCCGACGATCACCACATTGCCCGCTACCAATGGCGTCGAGGTTTGCTGGTAATAGCCGGGCTTCACTTCGCCCATGTCGGTTTTCAGGTCGACAGTGCCGTGGTCGCCGAAGTCTTCGCAAGGCGCACCGGTTTCAGCATTGATCGCAATCAATCGAGCATCGCCGGTCGGCAGGAACAGACGTTTCACACAGGCTTTAGCGCTGGCAGGTTGCTCGCTGGCGCTGCTGTCAAAATAGCCCAGCCCACGGCAACGCTGCCAGTTGGGGCCGCTGCCCTGCGGGTCGAACTTCCAGCGCTGGGCGCCGGTGTCGGCATCCAGGGAAAATACTTTGCCGTAGGCGGTACACACGTAAACGCTGTCACCGATCTGCAGCGGGGTGTTCTGGTCTTCGGCGCCGGCGCCGTTGCTCTCGGGGATGTCGCCGGTGTGGAAGGTCCAGGCCACCTGTAGCTTGTCGACGTTGCCTTTGTTGATCTGCTCCAGCGCGGCAAACCGATTGCCGGCGGTGGTATTGCCCCAGTGGGCCCAGTCTTTTTGCTCGGTGCCCGGTTTCACCGGGGTGACCGCAGGCTCACTGCTGGCCTTGACCACGTGGGTGGGCACAAACATGTACGCCAGGGTGGCGACCACGCCAAGGCCCAGCAATCCGGCAACCCCATAGGCGCCGCGCCCGGGTGACGATCCAGACGCGCGGGCGAGCTGTGGATAAATCAGCGCAACCACCAGGCCGATGACGGCGAAGGTCAGTACCCGCGAGACCAGTGGCCAGTATTCCAGGCCAGTGTCCCATACCGCCCAGATCGCGGTCAGTACCAGCGCCACGGCGTATAGCCATGCACCCTGAGGCTTGCGCTTGGCGACCAGCACGCCAGAGACCAGCATCGCCAGGCCCATCAGCAGGAAATACCAACTTCCGCCCAGCACCACCAGGTAACCACCACCGCCCGCCAGGCCCAGGCCGATCAAGGCGATCAGCAGTCCCAACCCCGCCAGCAACACTTTGCTGCCGGTGGCAGCCCCAAAGTTATTCATCGCGCAAACGTCCTTCCTGTTTATACCCAACTGGAAATAATGTACCAAACAGTTACTTTTAACAATCTGGCACAAATCAATGTGTGCGATCAGCGGCGAAAATAAATTCCGAGGCTTACTTGAAGTGGAATTTTATTTCCAATAATGTCTACGTCAGAAACTTTGTCGCACCAAAACAATAAAAAGGAACCTGTCATGAAGCGTCTGCTTGGCTGTGCCTGTGCCCTGTTGCTGTCCACTGCCGCCCACGCCGAGTTGCGCATCGGGGTATCCGTCGGACAGTTTGATAACTACGTTTCCTACCTGGTGCAGGCCATGCAGGATCGGGCCAAGGCCTCGCCTGATGGAGTCAAGCTGCAGGTGGAAGATTCCGCCAGCGATGTAGTCCGCCAGTTGAACCAGGTCGAAAGCTTCATCAGCCAGAAAGTCGACGCGATCATCGTCAACCCGGCGGACACCGCGGCCACCCGCAAGATCACCGAGAAGGCCAACGCCGCCGGTATCCCGCTGGTGTACATGAACAGCCGTCCCGAGGTGGACACCTTCCCGCCAGGTGTAGTCTTCGTCGGCACCGACGAGCGCGCCATTGGCCGGACGCAAATGGAATACCTGGCCGAGAAGATGGGCGGCAAAGGTAACCTGGCAATCATCCTTGGCCGTCTCGCCCACAGTGATACCGGCAAACGCACCAATGGGGTCAAGGACGTGCTGGCCAAGTACCCCGAGATCAAAGTCGTTGAAGAACAGTCCGGCGACTGGCAGCGCGAAAAAGGCATGGACCTGATGAACGATTGGCTGACCAAGGGCCAAACCATCAACGCCGTGGCTTCCAACAATGACGAGATGGGCATCGGCGCCGCCATGGCCCTGCGCCAGACGGGGCGCCAGGACATTCTGGTCGGCGGCATCGACGGTACGCCGGACGGTTTGCAGGCGCTGAAAAAAGGCCAGTTGGCCGTCACCGTATTCCGCGACCCGGTGGCCATCGGTGCGGGCTCGGTGGACGCCGCGCTGATGCTGATCAAGCACGCCGCCCTACAAGGCGATGTATGGGTTCCTACGCAATTGGTCACCCCGGAAAACTACCAGCAGTTCCTGCACAACTGAGCCAAACGCCGTCGCGAGCATCAACGGGAACGAGCCTGTAACATGCTCGCCCATTGATGCCCGCGCCGGAGAACACCTTGCCTGCCTCTCACCCTCCCGTCCTTGATGAAATCGACCGCCAGTTGATTGCCGCCTTGCAGATCAACGCCCGCGAAAGCGTGGCCATGCTCGCTCGGCAACTGGGCATCGCCCGCACCACCGTTACCTCACGCCTGGCACGCCTGGAAAAAACCCAGGTGATTACCGGCTATGGCGTGCGCCTGAGCCAGCGGGTGGTGAATGGCGGTTTGCAGGCCTACGTGGGGATCACCGTGCAACCGCGCTCCGGCAAGGAAGTGCTGCGCCGGATCAGCGCCATGGCGCAGGTTCAGCAGTTGTGTGCGGTGAGCGGAGAGTTCGATTACGTGGCCTGGCTGCGCACCGATTCGCCGGAGCAGCTGGATCAACTGCTCGACCAGATCGGCAGTGTCGACGGCGTGGAGAAGACCACCACCTCGATCATCCTCAGTAACAAATTGGATCGCGGCCAACCAGTCTGACCACCATGCTCGTCACTCTGACTAAAAACAATTCAATACGACGACACATTGCGTCTTATTAACGAACGCTACGCTCCCTAGAATGGCTGGCATCTTTTCCTATACTCAGCGGGTCGCGCCCCGCCGAGTCGCCAGCAAGGTCAGCCATGAGCATTCCTTCCAGCACCATCAGCAAGCCCAATCGCCACCCTGCCAACGGCAAAAAGCCGATCACCATCTTTGGCCCGGACTTTCCGTTCGCCTTTGATGACTGGATCGAACACCCGGCGGGCCTGGGCAGCATTCCGGCCGCCAACCACGGCGCCGAAGTGGCGATCGTCGGCGCCGGGATTGCCGGGTTGGTGGCCGCCTATGAGCTGATGAAGCTGGGCCTGAAGCCCGTGGTGTATGAAGCCTCGAAAATGGGTGGCCGCCTGCGCTCCCAGGCGTTTGAAGGCGCCGAAGGCATCATCGCGGAACTGGGCGGCATGCGTTTTCCGGTGTCGTCCACCGCGTTCTATCACTATGTGGACAAGCTGGGACTTGAGACCAAGCCATTTCCCAACCCGCTGACGCCCGCTTCCGGCAGCACGGTCATCGACCTTGAAGGCCAGACTCACTACGCACAGAAACTTGCCGACCTGCCTGCACTGTTCCAGGAAGTGGCTGACGCCTGGGCCGACGCTTTAGAGGCCGGCTCGCAATTCGGCGATATCCAGCAAGCGATCCGCGACCGTGACGTACCACGCCTGAAAGCGCTGTGGAATACCCTGGTGCCGTTGTGGGACGACCGCACCTTCTACGACTTCGTCGCCACCTCCAAGGCGTTCGCCAAGTTGTCGTTCCACCACCGCGAAGTATTCGGCCAGGTCGGCTTCGGCACCGGCGGCTGGGACTCGGACTTCCCCAACTCGATGCTGGAAATCTTCCGCGTGGTGATGACCAACTGCGACGATCACCAGCACCTGGTGGTCGGCGGCGTGGCCCAAGTGCCCATGGGCATCTGGCGCCATGTACCGGAGCGTTGCGCCCACTGGCCCGAAGGCACCAGCCTCAGCTCGCTGCACAACGGCGCGCCGCGGGCCGGGGTCAAGCGCATTGCCCACGCCCCGGACGGCCGTTTCGCCGTCACCGACAACTACGGTGATACCCGCGAATACGCCGCCGTGCTGACCACCTGCCAGAGCTGGCTGCTGACCACCCAGATCGAGTGCGACGAAACCCTGTTCTCGCAAAAGATGTGGATGGCCCTCGACCGTACCCGCTACATGCAATCGTCGAAGACCTTCGTGATGGTCGACCGGCCATTCTGGAAGGACAAGGACCCAGAGACCGGCCGCGACTTGATGAGCATGACGCTGACCGACCGCCTGACCCGTGGCACCTACCTGTTCGACAACGGTGACGACAAGCCGGGGGTGATTTGCCTGTCCTATTCCTGGATGAGCGACGCCCTGAAAATGCTCCCGCAGCCGATCGAGAAGCGCGTGAAACTGGCCCTCGACGCATTGAAAAAGATCTACCCGAAAGTCGACATCGCCGCGCGCATCATCGGCGACCCGATCACCGTGTCGTGGGAAGCCGACCCGCACTTTCTCGGGGCGTTCAAGGGCGCGCTGCCGGGCCACTATCGCTACAACCAGCGGATGTATGCGCACTTCATGCAGAAGGACATGCCGGCCGAGCAACGCGGTATTTTCATCGCCGGTGACGACGTGTCGTGGACGCCTGCGTGGGTGGAAGGCGCCGTGCAGACCTCGCTGAATGCGGTGTGGGGCATCATGACCCACTTCGGCGGCAGTACTCACCCGCAGAACCCGGGCCCGGGGGATGTGTTCGATGAACTCGGGCCGATTGCACTGCCCGAATAAGGAGCTGCCCATGCGTGTCGCCTTGTATCAATGCCCGCCGCTGCCGCTGGACGTGGCGGGCAACCTCAAGCGTCTGCATCAGTTGGCGCAAGAGGCCAACGACGCCGACCTGCTGGTGCTGCCGGAGATGTTTCTCACCGGCTATAACATCGGCGTGGAGGCGGTCGGCGCCCTGGCGGAAGCTCGGGACGGCCCGTCAGCGCAGTCCATCGCCGCGCTGGCGAAAAACTCGGGTGTGGCAATTCTGTATGGCTACCCGGAACGCGGCGCAGACGGCCAGATCTACAACGCCGTGCAGTTGATCGACGCGAACGGCCAACGCCTGTGCAACTACCGCAAGACGCACCTGTTTGGCGATCTCGACAACTCGATGTTCAGCCCCGGAGACGATGATTTTCCGCTGGTGGAATTGAACGGCTGGAAGCTGGGTTTCCTGATTTGCTATGACCTGGAGTTCCCGGAGAACACCCGGCGCCTGGCGCTGGCTGGCGCAGAGTTGATCCTGGTGCCGACCGCCAATATGGTGCCGTTCGACTTCGTCGCCGATGTGACCGTGCGGGCGCGGGCGTTCGAAAACCAGTGTTATGTGGCGTACGCCAACTACTGCGGGCGCGAAGGCGAGATCGAGTATTGCGGGCAAAGCAGCATCGCTGCGCCGGATGGCCAGCGGATCGCCCAGGCCGGGCTCGATGAGGCGTTGATTGTCGGCACACTCGACCGGCAGTTGATGCTCGACTCACGCGCGGCCAATCGCTACCTGCTGGACCGTCGTCCCGAGCTTTATGGTGCGCTGCACAAGCACTGATCCCGGCTGCTTTGCGCTAGCATAGGCACTTCCTACGTTTCGGAAGTGCTCATGCCTGCGCCGGCCCACCCTCATCACCTTCAATTGACCCTGGCCAGCGGCCTGCGGGTTTCCTTGCATCATGCACCGCGTTTGAAGCGCTGCGCGGCAGCCTTGCGCGTTGCGGCGGGCAGCCACGATGTGCCCTTGGCGTGGCCGGGACTGGCGCATTTCCTTGAGCATCTGTTGTTCCTGGGCACCGAGCGTTTTCCTGCAAGCGAAGGGCTGATGGCCTACGTGCAGCGCCAGGGTGGTCAGGTCAATGCCAGCACTCGCGAACGCACAACCGAGTTTTTCTTTGAAGTGCCTGTTTCGGCATTTGACGCAGGGTTGGAGCGCTTGGGGGATATGCTCGCCCATCCGCGCCTGGCCTTGGAAGACCAATTGCGTGAGCGTGAAGTGTTGCACGCGGAGTTTATCGCCTGGTCGCAAGATGCCGCAGCGCAACAGCAACAGGCGTTGTTGGAAGGTGTAGCGGCGGATCATCCGCTGCGGGCGTTTCATGCGGGCAACCGGGATAGCTTGCCGGTAGAGCGTGAGGATTTTCAGCAGGCGTTGCGGGATTTTTATGAAGGTTTCTATCAGGCCGGACAGATGACGTTGAGCCTTGCGGGCCCTCAGTCATTGGCGGAGCTGGAGGCGTTGACGCAACAGTTTGGTGCTGCGCTGAAGACTGCACCGCTGAAGCCACAGGTGCCTGCGCCAGCGTTGCTGGTCGGCAATCAACGTACTTATCAACACGCCGATGAGCACCACTGGCATCAAGTCATGGTGAGCGAGGCGTCCCCTCAGGCGCTGGATTTCCTTTGCCTGTGGCTGAATGCTTCGGCGCCGGGCGGATTGCTTGCCGAGTTGCAGGCGCGACAGTTGGCCAGCGCTATCAAAGCGGCTGTGCTGTATCAGTTCGCCGGCCAGGCGCTGTTGGATATCAGGTTCACCCTGGGCACTCACGGTGCGCAACAGACGGCACTGATCGAAGACCTGTTGTACGACTGGCTGAACTTTTTCGCACACAGTGACTGGACGCTGCTGCGGGAAGAGTACGCCTTGCTGCTCGCTCGCCAACTGCAGGTCAGTGGTGCCCTGGCATTGGCCCGACAGGACCACGAGGCAGTCCTGTCCGACCAAAGCACCCGTTCCCTCAAGGCCCTGCTGGATGCGCTGCCATTGCCGCCGTCCCGGCACGCCTGGCAACTACCGCCTACCAATCCGTTCTTGCGCCCGACCCTCAAGCAAGAGCGCCCGGGGCTGATTCGTGGCCAAACCAGCGCGCACCGCGGTTTGCGCACGTTCGCACAAGACCGCTCCCGTGGCCGAAGGGACCTGTCGGCGCTGACATTCAGCCAGGCGATGCCCGACGACACCGATGAGGGCGCGCTGTACCTGCGCTGGTATCTGGATACGCCGCTGCATGCAGAGCTTTTCCCACAGCTGCGTGAGAACGCTGCCCAGGCTGGCGTTGAACTGTCCTTCGAGACTATGGGCAATCACTGGCAACTGAAGTTGGTCGGGCTTCACGAACCTATGCCGGCGGTATTGGCAGAAGTCGCACGCAGCCTGACTCAGCTCGATGAAAGATCTGGAGCACCACGCAGTACCCCACCGCCGATGGCAATCCGGCAATTGCTCAAGGCATTACCTGCTTGTTGCACAGGCCTCACGCCCGCCAACCCAACAGCTCACCAGGACCGATGGTCAACGGCGCGCTGGCAAGGGCTTGCAGTAGGGTTGCCCGCCCACTACGAAGAGGCAATTAAAAGTGCTGCAGGGAAACTGCCCGGCCAACCGGCAACGGCCAGTACCGAAGTTCGACCCATCGCCGGCCAGCGTCTTTGGCACGACGTCAGGACTGATTCCAGCGAAGCCGCGTTGCTGCTGTTCTGCCCGGTGCCGACTCAATCCCTGGCCGATGAAGCAAACTGGCGCCTGCTTGCGCACCTGGCTCAGGCGCCGTTTTACCAACGCCTGCGTGTCGAACTGCAACTGGGCTACGCGGTGTTCAGCGGCATCCGACAATTCAACGGGCAAACCGGCCTGCTGCTCGGGGTGCAATCACCCAGTGTTTCCCTTGAAGGAATCGTCGAGCACCTTCAGGCGTTCCTCCAACAGTTACCTGCCTTGATCGAAGCCCGAAATGACCTGAATGACGCGACGCAAACCCTGGCGGACCAGTTTGCCCCTGAAACGCTGCCGACCTCCCACGCCGCCGAACTGCTCTGGCACGCGCACTTGGCAGGCCACCCGTCGGATTACATCGTGCAGTTACAAGATTTCATCCAGACCCGCACCCGCAAGGATTTAATACAAGCTGCGCGGCAACTCAATGCTGCTGCAGGCGGCTGGCGCTGCGTGGCCAATGGTGGGTGCCTGCCAGCACCTTGGCAATTATCTGGCTGATCATTGCCGCTACGGTAAAAGGCTTTTTCCGCCAGGACAGCGCTATCTTGCAAAGAAGTACGTAACATTCATACGCACACCTCTGAACATCTCCGCTTGGAGGTGGACTATATATATTGGTAGTAAACGTCCCATCCCTTCGTAGGAGTAAGAACATGACCTGGTCCAAACCTGCTTACACTGATCTGCGCATCGGCTTCGAAGTCACCATGTACTTTGCCAGCCGCTGATTGGCTTTGTATTGCAATGCAACGCCTCGGCTCGCCCGGGGCGTTTTTATTTTTGAGTTGTGTGTAATGGAGCGGCCATGTTTGTCCAGATTCTAGGTTCCGCCGCGGGCGGTGGTTTCCCGCAATGGAACTGCAACTGCGTGAACTGCGCAGGTTTTCGCGACGGCAGCCTGCGGGCCGAGGCGCGTACCCAATCGTCCATCGCGATTTCCGATGATGGCGTGAACTGGGTGCTGTGCAATGCCTCGCCAGACATCCGCGCCCAGCTCCAAGGGTTCGCCCCGATGCAACCCGGCCGCGCCCTGCGGGACACCGGCATCAGCGCGATCATCCTGATGGACAGCCAGATCGACCACACCACCGGCCTGTTGAGCCTGCGCGAAGGCTGCCCGCATCAGGTGTGGTGCACCGACATGGTCCATGAAGACCTGAGCACCGGCTTCCCGTTGTTCACCATGCTGACCCACTGGAACGGTGGCCTCGCCTGGAACCGTATCGAGTTGGACGCCAGTTTCACGATTCCCGCCTGCCCCAACCTGCTTTTCACGCCGTTGCCACTGCGCAGTGCGGCACCGCCCTACTCGCCTCACCGATTCGACCCACACCCAGGCGACAACATCGGCCTGATCGTCGAAGACCTGCGCACCGGCGGCAAGCTGTTCTACGCGCCGGGCCTGGGCAAGGTCGACGGGCCGTTGCTGGAGATCATGGCCGGCAGCGATTGCCTGCTGGTAGACGGCACCATGTGGGATGACGACGAAATGCAGCGCCGTGGCGTCGGCACCCGCACCGGTCGCGAGATGGGCCACCTGGCCCAAAACGGCCCCGGCGGCATGCTGCAAGTGCTGGAACAACTGCCCACGCAGCGCAAGGTGCTTATCCACATCAACAACACCAACCCGATCCTGGATGAGGACTCGCCCGAGCGAGCCGAGTTGGCGCGGCGCAATGTGGAAGTGGCATACGACGGCATGAGCATTGAATTGTAGGAGCGAGCCAAATGACTGACACACCGCTGACCACTGCCGAGTTCGAACAAGCGCTCCGGGCCAAGGGCGCCTTCTACCATATCCATCATCCGTACCACGTGGCGATGTACGAAGGCCGCGCCACCCGCGAACAGATCCAGGGCTGGGTGGCCAACCGTTTTTATTATCAGGTGAACATTCCCCTCAAGGACGCCGCGATCCTGGCCAATTGCCCGGACCGCGAGATTCGTCGCGAGTGGATCCAGCGCCTGCTGGATCACGACGGCGCCCCCGGCGAAGACGGCGGCATTGAAGCCTGGCTGCGCCTGGGCCAGGCAGTCGGCCTGGACCCGGACCAACTGCGCTCCCAGGAATTGGTACTGCCCGGCGTACGATTTGCGGTAGACGCCTATGTCAACTTCGCCCGCCGCGCCAGTTGGCAGGAAGCCGCCAGCAGCTCCTTGACCGAGCTGTTCGCCCCGCAGATCCACCAGTCGCGTCTCGACAGCTGGCCGCAGCATTACCCGTGGATCGACCCGACCGGCTATGAGTACTTCCGCACCCGCCTGGGCCAGGCTCGCCGGGATGTGGAGCACGGTCTGGCGATCACCTTGCAGCACTACACCACCCGCGAAGGCCAGGAGCGCATGCTGGAAATTCTCCAGTTCAAACTGGACATTCTTTGGAGCATGCTCGATGCCATGAGCATGGCGTACGAACTGAAACGCCCGCCGTATCACAGCGTGACTGACCAGCGTGTATGGCATAAGGGGATCACCCTATGAGCTTCGATCGCAGCAAAAAACCGACCTGGCGCCAGGGTTATCGCTTCCAATACGAACCGGCGCAAAAGGGCCACGTGTTGCTGTACCCGGAAGGCATGATCAAGCTCAACGACAGCGCCGCGTTGATCGGTGGCTTGATTGATGGCGAGCGTGATGTAAACGCAATCATTGCCGAGCTGGACGAGCAATTCCCGGGCGTGCCCGAACTCGGTGAAGACATCGAGCAATTCATGGAGGTTGCCCGTGCTCAACACTGGATCGAACTTGCCTGACCTGCCACCAAAACCAGAGATCGGCCTGCCGCTATGGTTGCTCGCCGAGCTGACCTACCGTTGCCCGCTGCAATGCCCGTACTGCTCCAACCCGTTGGATTTCGCCGAGCAGGGCAAGGAACTGAGCACCGAACAGTGGATCAAGGTATTTCGCGAAGCCCGGGAAATGGGCGCCGCGCAACTGGGGTTTTCCGGTGGTGAACCGCTGGTGCGTCAAGACCTCGCGGAACTGATCGCCGAGGCGCGCAAGTTGGGCTTCTACACCAACCTGATCACCTCCGGCATCGGCCTCACCGAGCAGAAAATCAGCGACTTCAAGAAGGCTGGCCTGGACCATATCCAGATCAGCTTCCAGGCCAGCGACGAGCAAGTGAACAACCTGCTGGCCGGCTCCAAAAAGGCCTTCGCGCAAAAACTGGAAATGGCCCGAGCGGTGAAAGCCCACGGCTACCCGATGGTGCTGAACTTCGTTACCCATCGGCACAATATCGACAAGATCGACCGCATCATCGAGCTGTGCATTGCCCTGGAAGCGGACTTTGTCGAGCTTGCCACCTGCCAGTTCTACGGCTGGGCCCAGCTCAATCGTGTCGGGCTGTTGCCGACCCAGGAGCAGTTGGTGCGTGCCGAACGCATCACCAACGAATACCGCGCCAAGCTTGAAGCCGAAGGCCACCCGTGCAAGCTGATCTTCGTCACACCGGATTACTACGAAGAGCGCCCGAAAGCCTGCATGAATGGTTGGGGCAGTATCTTCCTGACGGTGACGCCGGACGGTACCGCGCTGCCGTGCCATGGCGCCCGACAGATGCCGGTGCAATTTCCCAACGTGCGCGACCACAGCATGCAGCACATCTGGTACGACTCGTTCGGCTTCAACCGCTTTCGCGGCTATGACTGGATGCCCGAGCCATGCCGTTCATGCGACGAGAAAGAAAAGGACTTCGGTGGCTGCCGCTGCCAGGCGTTCATGCTGACCGGTGACGCCAGCAATGCCGACCCGGTATGCAGCAAGTCGGAGCATCACGGGATAATCCTGCAGGCCCGTGAAGAGGCAGAGCACGCCACCCAAACCATCGAACAACTGGCCTTTCGCAATGAGCGCAACTCACGGCTGATCGCAAAAGGCTGAGGGCTTTTAGCGTTTGGCGATGATGTAGACCGCGTGCACGATGCCCGGGATGTAACCACACAAGGTCAGCAGAATATTCAGCCAGAACGCGCCGGCGAAACCCACTTGCAGGAACACACCCAGTGGCGGCAACAGAATAGCGATGATGATGCGAATGATATCCATGGGTTCAGCTCCTGAAAAATCGGCTCGTGTGAGCCGTACAAGCTAATCGACCTTGGGCGTTCGTGAGGGTTCAGTAGGATCTGGCACGGGGCCACCCTCCAATCAGCAGACAAAAAAACGCCCCCAGCCAAAAGAATCAGGCTGGAGGCGCCGCGTATACCGCGAGACGGTTCAGGAAATAAGCGATTAAACGGCAATGCCCTTGCGGCACTGCAGCTGTGCGGTGCGCACCCGGGAAAAGGCCCGGGCCAGGCGCAGGAGCATTTCGTCGACGTTGCTTTTGCTTAACGTAAACGCCGGGGTAAAGCGCAGGCAGTCGGGTTGCGGCGCGCTCAGGACCAGTCCTTCACTCAGCGCCGCCTTTACCACTGCATCTGCCGAATCTTCCGACAGGCTCAGGCCCCACAACAGACCCTGCCCGCGCAGTTCGCCCTGGCCATAGCGATGAGCCAGGCGTGCCAGCCCTTCGCCCAGGTACGCACCCACTTCGCGTATGTGCTCCAGAAATCCATGGCCCAGCACCGTATCGAGCACTGCCACACCCGCAGATGCCATCAACGCGTTGCCATGGTGGGTGCCGTCCAGCTCACCGAGTTCGAAACAACACGCCTTGCCCCGCGCGAGCAGCGCCGCCAGCGGCACACCGCCACCCAACCCCTTGCCCAGGGTGATGATGTCGGCGCGTACGCCATAGTGCTGTTCGGCGAGTAACGTGCCGCAGCGGCCGGTGCCGGTTTGCACCTCGTCGAGGATCAGCAAAATCCCCAGCTCGCGGCACAAGCGCTCGACGCCTTTAAGGTAATGCTCGGTCGCCGGGATGACGCCGGCATCGTTCTGGATCGGCTCGAGCATGATCGCCACGGTTTGCGCGTCAACTGCTGCATGCAATGCGGGCAGGTCGTTGAACGGCACATGACTGAAGCCCGGCAATTGCGGCTCGAAACGGTTTTCACTGGCGGCGGCCGACGCCGACATCGCGGCAAAGCTGCGACCATGGCAACCGTTGCTGGCAGTGATGATCCGATAGGCGCCACCACGATGCAGCTGGCCCCATTTTCGCGCCAGCTTGATCGCCGCTTCACAGGCTTCCGCGCCGCTGTTGAGCAGGTAGGCCTGGTCGCTGCCGGTGCGGTGGCACAGGCGGTCGGCGAGGTTCAGTTGGCCGCGGTTGTGCAGGCCGTGGCCGGGGTTGATCAGTAATTGGGCCTGAGCGGCCAACGCCTTGGTCAATACCTGCGGGCTGTGGCCCAGGCTGTTGGCACCGCCACCTTGATTGAAGTCGAGATAGGCGCGGTCTTCGCTGTCCCACAGCCAGGAACCCTGGCCGCGCACGAACACATGGGCCGGGCGGGCCACGCTGGGCATGAGGCAGTCGCCGCAAAGGTCGTCTCGCAGTGTCGGCGCTTTCGCGTCGAGGATAAGGTCATCCAGACTGGGGACCGGGCGACGCAGGTTGAACAGGTTCATGGATGAACCTCTTTGGCAACCACACCTTGGTCGGTATCACCGACCAACCCATGGCTGAGGTTTTTTGCCTTGCCTATGCAAACACCGTCAACATAAACCCTACTCATCGCACGTTCCGGCCCTGTAAGCCCTGTGAATAGGCGCTAGACTAGGCGTCTCGGGGCCACCCGGCCATTTCGATTTTCCAGCATTTTCGATAAGCATTACTTATGGATTTCAAGCAACTGCGTTATTTCGTCGCGGTGTATGAAGAGGGCCACGTGGGACGGGCCGCGGAACGTCTGTCGATCTCCCAGCCGGCCTTGTCGCAACAGATTCGCCAGCTCGAACAGAACCTCGATGTGAACCTGTTCGAACGCAGCAGCAAGCGCCTGCTCCCGACCCTCGCCGCCCACACCTTGTACAACCACGCCTTGCCCTTGCTCGACGGCATGCAGCAGGCAGTGGAAGCGCTGCGCAACTTCAAGGGCCAGGCGTTGCGCACTTTGGCCATCGGCGTGCTGCAAACCGTGCACACCAGCCTGGTGCCACAGATGCTCGAACGGGTGCGCAAGGCCCAACCGCATTTGGTGGTGCAGATCTACGAATTGACCGGCATGGAAATCGAACGCCGGCTGCTCAATGGTTCGCTCGACATTGGTATCAGCTACCTGCCGCCGCGCCAGCCCGGGTTGCACGGTGTGCTGCTGTATGAAGATGAACTGAAGGTGGTCATCCCGTCTGATCACCCGTTGCGGGAATTCAAGAAAGTTTCCTTGAAACAAGCCGCCGAGTTACCGATGTTGCTGCTGGGGGAAGAGTTTCAGGTGCGGCAGATATGGCAAGGTCAGCTGGCTAACCTGGGCCGACGCCCACAAGTGCAGGCAGAGTTGAATACGATGGTGGGGATTCTCGACAGCCTGCCGCACACCAAACTGGCGACGGTGCTGCCCGGACGCTCTCAGGATGAACACAACAGCAAGGCGTTGCTGTGGAAGCCGTTGAGCGAACCACGGGTGCCGTTGAAAGTAGGGTTGGTGTGCCGCGATGTGCAGCGTCAGCAGGCGACGCTGGAATTGTTGCGCACGCTGCTGGAAGACGTGATGAACGCGCCCGTATGACTTTTTCGCAGGCAAAAGAAAACCCCGCCGAAGCGGGGCTTTGCAGACTGTTTCCCTGACATCCATTTCACTCCGCCTTCCTGGCAGAATCCTACGTGTCCGTGTTGTTGCTTTGCGCTTCCTGCGCGACGTCCATGTGAAGTAGATTATCCGTGGATCCAATTTGGCGATAGAGGACGAATAGCAGCACGTCATGTAAGAGAATGCTTACATGCCCTCCAAGCCCCTAGAACAGTGCTTCATCCAGCAAAAACAGCGATTCACTACCGGCTTTTACCGAAGCGCTGAGGGACGCGATCCGCGGCAGCAAGCGGGCAAAGTAGAAGCGCGCAGTGCCCAGCTTGCTGGCATAGAAGTCTTCCTGAGCCTCTTTGCCCAATGCCGCCTTGGCCATCAGGGCCCACATGTAGGCATAGGCCATGTAGCCGAACGCGTGCAGGTATTCCACGGACGCCGCGCCGATTTCATTCGGATTCGACTTGGCGCGATCCAGCAGCCAGGCGGTCAACTCATCCAGATCATCCACCGCCACGTTCAGCGGCTTGGTGAACTCGGCCAGTTCGGCGCCAGCGGTGGCGGTGAAGTGGCGGATCTCGTCGGCGAACAGCGTGTAGAACGCCCCGCCACTGCCGACAATCTTGCGTCCCACCAGGTCCAGGGCCTGGATGCCGTTGGTGCCCTCGTAGATCTGGGTGATACGCACATCACGCACCAGTTGCTCCTGGCCCCATTCACGAATGTAGCCGTGGCCGCCAAAAACCTGCTGGCCGTGCACGGTGGTTTCCAGGCCCAGGTCGGTCAGGAACGCCTTGGCCACCGGGGTCAGCAGGGCAACCAGGTCGTCCGCACGTTTACGGGCCTTGGCGTCTTCGCTGAACTTGGCGGTATCGAGCTGCATCGCCACATAGGTGGAGAATGCGCGGCCACCTTCGTTCGAGGCTTTCATGGTCAGCAGCATGCGCCGCACGTCCGGGTGGACGATGATCGGGTCAGCCACCTTGTCCGTGGCTTTAGGGCCGGTGGGCGAACGGCTTTGCAGGCGGTCGCGGGCATACTCGATGGCGTTCTGATAAGAGCGCTCGCCGGAGGCCAGGCCTTGAATACCAACGCCCAGGCGCTCGTAGTTCATCATGGTAAACATTGCGGCCAGGCCACGGTTGGGCTCGCCCACCAGGTAGCCCACGGCTTCGTCGAAGTTCATCACGCACGTCGCGGAAGCCTGGATGCCCATCTTGTGTTCGATGGAGCCACAGGTCACCGGGTTGCGCACGCCCAGGCTGCCATCGGCATTGACCATGAACTTGGGCACCAGGAACAGCGAGATACCCTTGGGGCCCGCCGGCGCGTCCGGCAGCTTGGCCAGCACCAGGTGGATGATGTTGTCGGTGAGGTCGTGCTCGCCGCCGGTGATGAAGATCTTGGTACCGCTGATCTTGTAGGATCCGTCTGCCTGAGGCTCGGCCTTGGTGCGGATAATCCCCAGGTCGGTGCCCGCATGCGGCTCGGTCAGGCACATCGAACCGGCCCACACACCGGAGTACATATTCGGCAGGTAAGTGGCCTTGAGTTCTTCACTGGCGTGGGTGTTGATCGACACGCAGGCGCCAGAGGTCAGCATCGGGTACAAACCGAAGGCCAGGCCCGAGGAGTTGATCATCTCTTCAACCTGGGCCGACACCGCCTTGGGCATGCCCATGCCGCCGTAGGCCGGGTCACCACCTACACCCACCCAACCGCCTTCGGCGTAGGTTGTGTAGGCGGCCTTGAAACCGGCCGGGGTAAAGACTGCACCATTCTCCCAGCGGCAACCTTCTTCGTCGCCACCACGACTGAGCGGGGCGACGGTCTTGGAGGTGACTTTGCCGGCTTCCTCGAGGATCGCCTCAACGGTCTCGGCGTCGACGGTATCCGCCAGCGCTGGCAGTTGGGCCCAGAGCTTGGCCACCTCGAAAACTTCGTTGAGGACGAAGCGCATATCGCGCAGCGGCGCTTTGTAGTCAGCCATGGCAAACCTCGTGAGAACTTTAAAGTGATTCGGGCAGTGTCGGTTTTACAGACCCCGAGTGTACCCGAACAACTTTTGAGACACATAGGGTCTGATCATGACCAATTGGTATTTTACAGTCATTAAAGCGCAAACAGCTCCGCCGGCAGACTCATCAGGCACTCACTCCCCGCCTCCACCGCCGCCCGATGGGTGGCCGTGCGTGGCAACAGGCGCTTGAAGTAGAACTCGCAGGTGGCCAGCTTGGCCCGGTTGTAACCGGCATCACCGCGGGTGCTGTCCAACTGTTGTTGTGCCACCAGCGCCATGCGCAGCCACAGGTAGGCCAGGATGATGTAACCGCTGTACATCAGGTAATCCGACGCTGCGGCACCGACTTCGTCCGGGTTTTTCATGGCGGCCATGCCGACCTTTACCGTCAATTCGCCCCACTGCTGGTTCAACTCGTTGAGCTGCGCCACGTGGACCTTGAGTTGTGGATGTTCGGCGTTGGCTGCGCAGAACTTATGGACGATTTTGGTAAAGCCGCGCAGCAACTTGCCCTGGCTGCCGAGTACTTTTCGCCCAAGCAAGTCCAGCGCCTGGATACCATTGGTACCTTCATAAATCGGCGCAATCCGGCAATCGCGAACCAGTTGTTCCATGCCCCATTCACGAATGAAACCATGGCCGCCGAACACCTGCATGCCGTGGTTGGTCACCTCCAGCCCGGTCTCGGTCATAAAGGCTTTGCAGATCGGTGTGAGGAAGGCCAACAGGTCTTCGGCCTCCTGGCGCTGCCCCTCATCCGTACTCAAGTGCGCGGCATCGAGCAACTGTGCCGAGAAGTAGGTCAGTGCCCGGTTGCCTTCGTTGAAGGCTTTCATGGTCAACAACATGCGCCGCACATCCGGGTGGACGATGATCGGGTCGGCGGCTTTTTGCGGAGCCTTGGCACCCGTCAGTGAACGCATCTGCAAGCGGTCGTTGGCGTACTTGATCGCGCCCTGGAAGCTTGCTTCACCCAGGCAAAGGCCCTGCATCCCGGTACCCAGCCGCGCATGGTTCATCATGGTGAACATGCAGTTGAGGCCTTTGTTCGCCTCACCGATCAAAAAGCCCCGTGCGCCATCGAAGTTCAGCACACACGTGGCCGACGCCTTGATGCCCATCTTGTGCTCGATGGCGCCACAGCTCATCGCGTTGCGCTCACCGGAGTCGGCGTGGAATTTAGGCACGATAAACAGCGAAATACCCTTGGTCCCGGCCGGTGCGTCCGGCAGCTTGGCCAGCACCAAGTGGATGATGTTTTCACTCATGTCGTGCTCGCCGGCCGAGATGAATATCTTGCTGCCGGTGATGGCGTAGCTACCGTCTGCCTGAGGTACGGCGCGGGTTTTGATCAGCCCCAGGTCGGTGCCGCAATGGGCTTCGGTCAGGCACATGGTGCCGGTCCACTGGCCGGCGGTGAGTTTGCCCAGGTAGGTGGTTTTCTGCTCCTCGGTGCCGTGGGCGTGGATCGCCGACATCGCACCGTGGGTCAGCCCGGGGTACATGCCCCAGGATGTGTTGCTCGAAGAAATCATCTCCGCGAGCACCAGGCCCAGGGACATGGGCAAGCCTTGCCCGCCGTAGGCCGGGTCTGCCGCCAAACCGTGCCAGCCGCCTTCCACATACTGGGCAAAGGCTTCCTTGAAGCCCTTGGGTGTGGTCACCACACCGTTGTCGAAGTGGCAGCCTTCTTCATCGCCGGAGCGGTTCAACGGCGCCAAGACGTTCTCGCAAAACTTCGCGCCTTCTTCGAGGATTGCGCCAACCATGTCCGGGCTGGCGTCGGTGGCACCCAGCGCTGCGTAGTGGCCGTGGAAATCAAAGACGTGATCGATCAAAAAGCGCATGTCGCGCAAGGGAGCTTTATAGTCAGGCATGGCAATGTCTCCGGCAGCAGATGCCTTCAACCTACTGCCGCAGGGCCCACCAGACAATCACTGTAGGGCCGCTGAATACACCACCATCACTCAACCGGCAGCAGTGTCCATACGCACCGCGCCCCGCCGGCTTTGCCCAGCGGCCACCACACAGTTACGCCCGGCGCCCTTGGCGCTGTACAGCGCCTGGTCGGCAGATTTGAGCACTTCTTCGGGCGTGCGCTGCTCGGCCTGGCGCTCGGCCACGCCAATGCTGACGGTCACCGACACACTGGAAGCGCCATTGCCTACACGACGTTGCCGGCCCTGCTGGTCGTCGTGGGGGCGATCGGGGTTACGCAATTTGATGTCGTAGTTGGCGATGATTTCGCGGATATCTTCCAGGTGCGGCAGGCATTCATCCAGGGTCTTGCCGGCGAACACCACGGCAAACTCTTCACCGCCATACCGGTAAGCCCGGCCGCCGCCGTTGACCTTGGACAGCTTGCTCGCCACCAGGCGCAACACCTGGTCGCCCACGTCGTGGCCGTGGGTATCGTTGAAACGCTTGAAGTGATCGACGTCGCCCATGGCCAGCACATAGTTGCGCCCCAGGCGTTGCATGCGCTCATTGAGCGCGCGGCGCCCCGGCAGGCCGGTCAGCTCGTCACGGAAGGCCATTTGATAAGCCTCATGCGCCACACCGGCGGCAATCATCAGCATCACCTGGCTGCACATGATGTTCAGCGTGAACGGCAGGATGAAAGTCTGTGGCAACATCCAGAACAACCCCAGCAGCCCTACCAGTTGTGCCGCGTGCAGCGGCCTTGGCTGATACCAGTACTGCGCGGCCAGGGTGACAAAACCAATCAGGAACATCGGGTAGGACAGCTGGATCAGGCTCATCCACCGGCCATGCAAGGCGGGCCAGCGAATCTCCGCCAACCAGCTTAACAACGCCTGGGGAAAACTTTGCTCAAGGGCCAAGGCCACGCTGCCTATTGCGAACAGCACCGCGCAACGTGCGACGAAATCGCGAAACAGGTGGGTTTTTTCCTGCCAGACCGCATAGATGCCGAACAGCAGCGGCAACAACAGACAACACAGGTGGAACACCACGGCGGCGTCTTCCCGGACACTCCCGTGGTCGCGGTAGTAATCGGTCTGGGTATCCAGCAGGAAATAGACCACGTAGACCGTGAGCATCAGGAACAGCTCACGCTGGCGGCGGTAGACCGCGCAGTACGAGCCGCCCAGCAGCAACACCAGGGTCGGCAGCACGTTGAACAGCGAGGTGAAGAACACATTGAGATCCTTCACGTACGCAGCCGAGAGCCCCGCCAGCAGCAACAGCAGTGAAGGTAAAAAATGACTGAAACGTACAGCAGACGCACGCGACAAGGGTAAAGCTCCGACCCACTAAAAAAGATGGCACAGTGCCTTCACTGATCACAGTTAAGCACATTCGATGTGATGCGTATCACATTGCCATCACTTTAACGGCCGCACGGCGCAATCCCTGAGTGCGGTACTGTGGTTTTTTATCGCGCAAAAAAAAACCGCCGCTCCCGAAGGCGCGGCGGCTTTTGCAGTGAACCCGCCGAGGCTTAGTAGCCCAGGTCGAAGTTCTCTTCTTTCATGTCCATCAGGTTGTTGGCGCCCGACAGCATGGTTGCAACGTGGGTGCGGGTACGCGGCAGGATGCGCTGGAAGTAGAAGCGCGCAGTCTGCAGCTTGGCGGTGTAGAAGCCTTCTTCGGTGGTGCCGGCAGCCAGTTTCTCGGCGGCCAGGCGGGCCATGTCGGCCCAGAAGTACGCCAGGCAGGCGTAGCCGGAGTACATCAGGTAATCCACCGAAGCGGCACCGACTTCTTCACGGTCCTTCATGGCCGCCATGCCGACCTTCATGGTCAACTCGCCCCACTCTTTGTTCAGTGCAGCCAACGGTGCAACGAACTCTTGCACGGCTTCGTTACCTTCGTTGGCCTGGCAGAACTTGTGGACGATCTTGGTAAAGCCTTTCAGCGCTTCGCCTTGGGTCATCAACACTTTACGGCCCAGCAGGTCCAAGGCCTGGATGCCGGTGGTGCCTTCGTACAGCATCGAAATGCGGCTGTCGCGAACGTTCTGCTCCATGCCCCACTCAGCGATGAAGCCGTGACCGCCGTAGATTTGCACGCCGTGGTTGGCGGACTCAAAACCGACTTCGGTCATGAACGCCTTGGCGATCGGGGTCATGAACGCCAGCAGTGCGTCAGCCTGTTTCTTGGCTTCGTCGTCGGTGCCGTACTTGACCACGTCAACCTGCTTGGCGGTGAAGTACACCATTGCGCGGTTGCCTTCGGCGAAGGCTTTCATGGTCAGCAGCATGCGGCGCACGTCGGGGTGCACGATGATCGGGTCGGCGGCCTTGTCCGGCGCTTTCGGGCCAGTCAGCGAACGCATTTGCAGGCGGTCACGGGCATATTTGAGGCCGCCCTGGAAGCCGATTTCGGCGTGGGACAGGCCTTGCAGCGCGGTGCCCAAGCGAGCGGTGTTCATAAAGGTGAACATGCAGTTCAGGCCTTTGTTCGCCGGGCCAATCAGGAAACCAGTGGCCGCGTCGAAGTTCATCACGCAGGTGGCGTTGCCGTGGATGCCCATCTTGTGTTCCAGGGAACCACACGACACTGCGTTGCGCTCACCAATTGCACCGTCTGCGTTGGGTACGAACTTTGGAACGATGAACAGCGAAATGCCTTTGGTGCCAGCCGGTGCGTCCGGCAGGCGGGCCAGCACGATGTGGACGATGTTGTCGGCCATGTCGTGTTCACCGGCCGAGATGAAGATCTTGGTGCCCGAAACCTTGTAGGAACCATCAGCCTGAGGCTCGGCCTTGGTACGCAGCATGCCCAGGTCGGTGCCGCAGTGCGGCTCGGTGAGGCACATGGTGCCGGTCCACTCGCCCGACACCAGTTTGGTCAGGTAAGCGTCCTGCTGTTCCGGGGTGCCGTGCTCGGAAATGGTGTTCATCGCGCCATGGGACAGGCCCGGGTACATGCCCCACGACCAGTTGGCTTCGCCGACCATTTCGCTGACCGCCAGGCCCAGGGATTCCGGCAGGCCTTGGCCGCCGTGCGCCACATCGTGCGCCAGGCTCGGCCAGCCGCCTTCAACGAACTGTTTGTAGGCTTCCTTGAAACCGGTAGGGGTCTTAACGCCCGACTCGCTCCAGGTGCAACCTTCGATGTCACCCACGCGGTTCAGCGGTGCCAGTACCTGCTCACAGAACTTGGCGCCTTCTTCGAGAATGGCGTCAACCATGTCCGGGGTAGCGTCCTGGCAAGCCGGCAGGCTCTGATAATGCGCTTCATAGCCAAGCAGTTCGTCACGAACGAAGCGAATATCACGCAAGGGGGCCTTGTAGTCAGGCATAGCGATAAACCTCTGCTGATGTATCTGGGATGAACAACCGCGTGGATGTGTTGTGGCGGTCAAACAGTTGTTTGAAACATACGTTTACGACCAATCCTTGTCAAGCGTCGCGCAAATGCCGTTTGTCATGACGCAGGTCAACGTCAGGCACGGCGAGGCCTGCAGCGAAACGCCGCATGGGGTTGCAAGGGTTTAGAAAGAATTGAGGGTGACGGGGATCAGAGTGGGAGCTGGCTTGCCTGCGATGCAGGCGCCACGGTGCTTCAGGAGGATTGGGGCGACGCTATCGCAGGCAAGCCAGCTTCCACAGAGAAGCTGGCGAGCGCAATTTTCAAGCGTAGGTATCGATCAACGTACCGAGCATTTCGTCGGAAGCCTTGGCCACTTTGGCGCCCAGTTCTACCTGGAACTTGCCTTGGGCCATCTCGACCATATTGCTCGCCGAGTTGCTTGCCTGATTGGCGTCTACCGAACGCAGACGATCATTTTGCGCGTCCGAAGGCTGGGTAGTGGCGGCGCTGGCGATCTTGCCGGCGGCCTGGTCGACACGGTTCTGCCCGGTCTGAATCGCGCTCAGGCCCGAGTAAAACGCACTGCTACCAGAGATTTCCATGGCGTGAACCTGCCTGTTAGAGAATCGTGAACTGTTATTGAAGCAGACATACCGGCAAAACGCCCGTCAAAAACACTAATGGCATAATGCCTTATTGATAGGCAAAACTAGTCAAGCAGGTCCAACTGCAAGTACTCGGCAACCGCTTCGGCGCTGGGGTGCTTGAGCTTCGGCACCCGCCCCAGGCATGGTGCGGGCAGCCGTTCCGCCAGGGTCGCGAGGTTTTCTTCCAGACGAGAGGTCTTGGGGTCGATGATATTCGCCACCCAGCCCGCCAGCGGCAGACCGTCCCGGGCGATGGCTTCGGCGGTCAGTAGCGCATGGCTGATACAGCCCAGCCGCACGCCCACCACCAGGATCACCGGCAGCTTCAGCGCCTGGGCCAGGTCCGACAAGTTGTCCTGATCGGCCAATGGCACGCGCCAACCGCCTGCGCCTTCAATCAGGGTGAAGTCTGCCTGCTTGGCCAGAATATGCTGCATGGGCTTCAACAACGACTGCACCGTCAGCGCCACACCGGCTTCGCGGGCCGCCAGATGCGGTGCGATGGCCGGCTCAAACGCCACCGGGTTGACCTCGGCATAGGTCAAGGGCAACGAACACTCAGCCAGCAACGCCAGGGCATCCGAATTGCGCAGGCCCTTGGGCGTCAGCTGGCAGCCCGAGGCCACCGGCTTGCCCGCCGCGGTGCTCTTGCCGGCTTGCCGCGCGGCATGTAGCAGGCCGGCGGCGACGGTGGTCTTGCCGACGTCGGTGTCGGTCCCCGTGATGAAGTAAGCGGCACTCATAGAGGTTTCTCCAGGACGGCGTACACCACTTGATAGGTCGCCGGCAGGCCCTGGGCCTGGCGGAACTGCTCGTAGGCTTGCACCAGTGCAACAATCCGCGCCCGCCCCGTCAAGCCTCCGGGGCGCCCGGGGTTCAGATTGTGTGCACCCAAGGCTTTCAATTCATGGGTCAGGCTGCGCACGTCGGGGTAGTGCAGCACATGAGGACACTGCTCCAGGCTACGCACCCGCAAGCCACTGGCCGCGCACAGCTGCTCATAAGCACTGAACGGCCGGAAGCGGTTCACGTGAACCATGCCATCCGCCGCGCGCCAGCTTTCGCGCAACTCATCCAGCGTGCCCACGCACAGGCTGGCAAACGCCAGTATGCCGCCGGGCTGCAATACCCGCCGCGCTTCGCTGAGTACGGCCGCAAAGTCCGAGCACCACTGCACCGCCAAGCTGGAGTAGATCAGCCCGCAACTGGCGTCCTGCAACGGTAAACGCTCGGCATCGCCGGCGATGAAATACTGCGCACCGCCCATGGGCCGAGCGTGGTTGAGCATGCCCTCGGCGATATCCAGGGCCAAACCCTGGCTGTTGGGAAGTGACTGGCCCAACACACGGCTGAAATAGCCCGTACCGCAGCCCAGGTCCAGCCAGCGCTGTGGCGAAATACCGTCGGGCACACGTCGTAGCAACTCGTGACCCACCGCACGCTGCAGCTCGGCAACACTGTCGTAACTGGCGGCTGCGCGGGAAAAGGAGGCTGCCACCTGGCGCTTGTCTGGCAAGCCGCCCGGTAATACATGGGACAAATCAGTCATCACCGCACTCATGCAAAAAAGCCTGGATGGCCCCCGCTACACCGTGGGGGTCCTCCAGTAGAAAAGCGTGACCGGCCTGTTCAATCAGGCCGATTTCAACGTCAGGCAACAAGGCGAACAACTCACTGGCCACTTCAGCCGGAACCAGCCCGTCTAGCCCGGCAAACAGATGCAACTGCGGCCCTTGAAAGTCGACCAACGCCTGACGGGTGTCCAATCGGCCCAACAGTTCCAGACCACTGAGCAAGGTCTGCGCGGTGGTTTTAGGGGCACCCGCCAGCAATAGCCGAGCAAGTGATCGGGGATCGCTGGAACCCCGGGCGCAAAGCAGACTGAAGCGTTTTAACGTCGCAACCGGATCAAGGCGGCAACCGTTAAGAAACGCAATAAAATCCTCTTCGTGCATGCCATGGTCCCAGCGAGACCAGGCCACGAAGCTTGCGTTGCTGGCAAAGGTGAGCAAACCGCAACAATGATCACCGCGCCGGGCGGCCAACTCGGCAGCAAGCATGCCGCCGAGGGACCAACCACCCAGCCAGACGTCTTGGGGCAAGGTCGAATCCAGCTCATCGAGCCACTCTTGAAGGTCGTCCGACTCCACGTCCGGCAACGGTTCGATCTGCACCTGCAAATGCTCATCCAAGCCCTGCAACGCCGCCGCCAACGGTTCCAGCGGCGAAACGCCGAGGCCCCAGCCAGGCAGCAATATCAGTCGATCACGCATGGTCGGGCTCCTGGCCTAACAAGCGGAAACACTCTTCCAATGCGTTTAACAATAGCTGCACCTGGGCTTCGCTGTGGGCCGCCGTCAGGGTCACCCGCAGGCGGGCGCTGCCGGCGGGCACGGTTGGCGGGCGGATCGCAGTTACCATCAGCCCGCGCTCGCGCAGCATCTGCGACAAACGCACGGCACGGGCGCTGTTACCAATCATGATTGGCTGGATCGGCGTGAAACTGTCCATCAACTCCAGACCAATCTGCTCGGCGCCCTGGCGGAACTGGCGGATCAGCCCGTTCAAATGTTCACGTCGCCAATGCTCGGTGCGCAGCAGTTCCAGGCTCTTCAACGTGGCGCAGGCCAGCGCGGGCGGTTGGCTGGTGGTGTAGATGTACGGGCGGGCGAACTGGATCAGGCTTTCGATCAGCTCTTCGCTGCCCGCCACAAATGCGCCGGCGGTACCGAAGGCCTTGCCGAGGGTGCCGACCAGCACCGGCACATCTTCCAGGCTCAAGCCAAAATGCTCGACGATCCCACCACCGTTGGCGCCCAAAGGCCCGAAGCCATGGGCGTCATCCACCATCAGCCACGCACCCTTGGCACGGGCTTCACGGGCCAGCGCCGGCAGGTCAGCCAGGTCGCCGTCCATGCTGAACACGCCGTCGGTCACCACCAGCGTATTGCCAGTGGCTTTCTCCAGGCGCTTGGCCAGGCTGACGGCGTCGTTGTGCAGATAACGGTTGAAGCGCGCGCCGGAGAGCAAACCGGCATCCAGCAATGAGGCGTGGTTAAGGCGGTCTTCCAGCACCGTATCGCCCTGCCCCACCAGCGCCGTGACGGCTCCGAGGTTGGCCATGTAACCAGTGGTGAACAGCAGCGCCCGCGGGCGCCCGGTGAGGTCGGCCAGGGCCTCTTCCAGTTCATGGTGCGGCGTGCTGTGGCCGATCACCAGATGCGAAGCGCCGCCACCCACGCCCCAGCGAGCCGCGCCCGCGCGCCAGGCTTCAATCACTTGCGGGTGATTGGCCAGGCCCAGGTAATCGTTGTTGCAGAACGCCAGCAACGGCTGGCCGTCGACCACCACTTCAGGGCCTTGCGGGCTCTGCAGCAGTGGACGTTGGCGATACAGGTGTTCGGCACGACGAACCGCAAGACGCGCGGCGAGATCGAAAGACATGCAGACCTCGGTTAAGCAGGCTGAACGCGGTCAACCCTGTGGGAGCTGGCTTGCCAGCTCCCACACTGGATCGCACTTCGGCAGGAGAAATGGCTTAAACAGCAGCGTTGTAAAACTGCTCGCTGCTCTTCTGTTCCACCAATGCCTGCTCGATCGCCGCCTGGTGCACTTCATCGGCGTGCTCTTCGCGGGCCTCCGGCAAGATGCCCAGGCGCGAGAACAGCTGCATGTCTTTATCCGCCTGCGGGTTGGCGGTGGTCAGCAGTTTGTCGCCGTAGAAAATCGAGTTGGCGCCAGCAAAGAATGCCAGGGCCTGCATCTGCTCGTTCATCGCCTCACGCCCGGCCGACAGCCGCACATGGGACTGCGGCATCAGGATGCGCGCCACCGCCAGCATGCGGATGAAGTCGAACGGGTCGATGTCGTCGGCGTTTTCCAGCGGCGTACCGGCCACTTTCACCAGCATGTTGATCGGCACCGATTCCGGATGCTCCGGCAGGTTGGCCAGCTGGATCAGCAGGTTGGCGCGGTCATCAAGGGACTCGCCCATGCCGAGGATGCCGCCAGAGCAGATCTTCATCCCCGAATCCCGTACGTACGCCAGGGTTTGCAGGCGCTCGCCATAGGTACGGGTGGTGATGATCGAGCCGTAGAACTCCGGCGACGTATCAAGGTTGTGGTTGTAGTAGTCGAGGCCGGCCTGGGCCAGGGCTTCGGTCTGGTCCTGGTCGAGGCGGCCGAGGGTCATGCAGGTTTCCAGGCCCATGGCCTTCACGCCTTTGACCATTTCCAGCACGTAGGGCATGTCTTTGGCCGATGGATGCTTCCAGGCAGCGCCCATGCAGAAACGTGTCGAGCCGATGGCCTTGGCGCGAGCGGCCTCTTCGAGGACCTTCTGCACCTCCATCAGCTTCTCTTTTTCCAGGCCCGTGTTGTAGTGGCCCGACTGCGGACAATATTTGCAATCTTCCGGGCAAGCGCCGGTCTTGATCGACAGCAGGGTGGAAACCTGGACGCGGTTGGCGTCGAAATGCGCGCGGTGCACGGTCTGCGCCTGAAACAACAGGTCATTGAAGGGCTGCACGAACAGCGCTTTGACTTCGGCTAAAGACCAATCGTGACGCAGGTTGGCAGTGATGCTGGCGCTCATGGGCGATTCCTTGATTATGCTTTGGCAAGCCCTGCAGGGAGTAATACCCACAGGCACGACACGGATGCTCGGCATATTTAAGGAAGATTCATGCACTGTCAACTTGAGAACAAACACGAGGTTTACATCTGGTCAAAAAACAACCAAATCTGTTTAGTCTGCGACGAAAGCAGCGAAACAGCCCATTCCATCTGCAACGTCTGCGAAACCGAGCTGCCCTGGCTGATGGATCACTGTGAAGTGTGCGCGCTGCCGCTGCCCATGGCAGGTCTGGTGTGTGGCCAATGCCTCAAGCAACCACCCGCGTTTAAACAGGTGGTTGCACCCTGGTCCTACAGCTTTCCCGTCGACAGCCTGATCAGCCGTTTCAAGCATCCGGCCCGCTGGCCACTGGGGCATTTGCTCGCGCACCTGTTGGGGCAATTCCTGCAACACCGTTATGAAGATGCCGGGCTGGCGCGCCCCGACTGCCTGCTGCCCGTGCCTCTGGCCCGCAAGCGCCTACGAGAACGGGGTTACAACCAGGCGGCAATGCTCGCGCGCTGGTTGAGCAAGGACTTGAACATTCCTTACGATGAACACCTGCTGTTACGGCCTCATGAAACCTTGGCACAGCAGGACCTGGACGCCAAGACCCGCCAGCGCAACCTGCTCCAGGCCTTTGCCTTGACGGACGGCGCCCAGGTTAAAGGCCGCCACCTGGCGCTGGTCGACGACGTACTCACCACCGGCGCCACCGCCAATAGCCTCGCCCGGCTGTTGATGGGCGCCGGTGCCCGCCAGGTCGATGTGTATTGCCTGGCGCGTACGCCCAAGCCGGGCACATGACTTGACTCGGCGGCGCCCTGCCCGCAACGTCTGCCCATTCCCTTGAAGCGTGTAACCATGTCCCTGCCAACCCTCTTGAGCCAACACATCGTCCGTCGCCCCCAGCGCATTGCGCTGCTGCAACACATTGCCGAACAGGGCTCCATCACCCGCGCGGCCAAGAGCGCAGGCTTGAGCTACAAAGCGGCGTGGGACGCCATCGACGAGCTGAATAACCTGGCGCAAAAGCCCCTGGTGCAGCGCAGCGTCGGCGGCAAGGGCGGTGGTGGCGCCAAGCTGACGGCCGAAGGCGAACGGGTGCTGCGCCTTTACCAGCGCCTGCAAGTGTTGCAAGCCCAGGTGCTGGACTCTGCCGAAGACGCCAGCGACTTCAACCTGCTGGGCCGCCTGATGCTGCGCACCAGCGCACGCAACCAGTTGCACGGCCGGGTCATTGCCGTGGACAACCATGGCCGCAATGACCTGATTCGGTTGGAGCTGGCCGCCGGGCTCACCCTGGATGCACAGATCACCCACGACAGCACGTTGCGCCTGGAGCTGGAGATTGGCACCGAAGTCGTTGCCCTGATCAAAGCCGGCTGGCTCGAAGTGCTGGCTGCCTCGCAACCAGCAACACCTGGACACAATTGCCAGGAAGGAAAAATCGAGGCCATTCTCGACGCCGAAGACGGCCCCAGCGAGGTCCGCATCACCCTGCCCAATGGCCAGGTTTTATGTGCCTTGGCCCAGCCCCACGCGCTTGCGCAGATCGGCGCCACCGAAGGCCTGCAGGTGAAGGTGCAGTTTTCCCCCAGCAACGTACTGCTGGGCACCCCGGTGTAACGCTTCAAACTGCAACAATTTCGTCACGACCGCTCCCTAAGGTGGCTGCAAAAACCCGCAGGGAGCCTGAAATGAGCCTATTAGAAGAAAACCAAGCCACCGACCTGGAACAGATGGTCGGCCTCACCCGCCGGCGTTTTATCGGCGCCGGCGCCCTGTGCGGTGCGGCGATGTTCCTCGGCGGCAACCTGCTGACCCGCAGCGCCCAGGCGGTGAGTGCCGCCTCAAACAGTCCCTTGCTGGGTTTCACCAGCATTGCCTCTGCCACCAGTGACACCATCACCCTGCCGCCTGGCTACAGCGCTTCGGTGCTGATCAGTTGGGGCCAGCCGCTGCACAAAAACGCGCCGGCCTTCGACCCCAGCGGCAACGGCACGGCCAAGGCCCAGGAACAACAGTTCGGCGACAACAACGACGGCATGAGCCTGTTCGCCTTCCCCGGTGACGACAACCGCGCGCTGATGGCGATCAACAACGAATACACCAACTACCGCTACCTCTACGCCCACGGCGGCGCGCCGCAATCGGCTGAAGACGTGCGCAAGGCGCTGGCCAGCGAAGGCGTGTCGGTGATCGAAGTGCGGCGCAAAGGCGACACCTGGCAGTTCGTCCAGGATTCGCGCTACAACCGGCGCATCCACGGCAACTCACCCATCCGCTTCGGCGGCCCTGCGGCGGGCCATGCCTGGCTGAAAACCAGCGCCGACAAAACCAGCAAAAAAGTCCTCGGCACCTTCCAGAACTGCGCCAACGGCAAGACCCCATGGGGCACCTACCTGACCTGCGAAGAAAACTTCACCGACTGCTTCGGCAGCAGCAACCCGCAACAGGCGTTCGATGCCGGGCAGAAACGCTACGGCGTAGTGGCCGCGAGCAAAGACATCAACTGGCACCCGCACGACCCGCGCTTCGACATGGCCAAGAACCCCAACGAACTCAACCGCCATGGCTGGGTGGTGGAAATCGACCCGTTCGACCCGCAATCCACCCCGGTGAAACGCACCGCCCTGGGCCGCTTCAAGCACGAAAACGCCGCCCTGGCGCAAACCCGCGACGGCCGCGCCGTGGTGTACATGGGCGACGACGAGCGCGGCGAGTTCATCTACAAGTTCATCAGCCGCGACAAGATCAATCACAAGAACCCCAAGGCCAACAAGGACCTGCTGGACCACGGCACCTTGTACGTGGCGATCTTCGACGCGGGCGACGGCAATGCCGACCATCCCAAGGGCCAGGGCCAATGGGTCGAACTGACCCACGGCAAGAACGGCATCGACGCCGGCACGGGGTTCACCAGCCAGGCCGAAGTGCTGATTCATGCACGCCTGGCTGCCAGCGTAGTGAAAGCCACCCGCATGGACCGCCCGGAATGGATCGTGGTCAGCCCCACCGACGGCCAGGTGTATTGCACCCTGACCAACAACGCCAAGCGCGGTGAAGATGGCCAGCCGGCAGGCGGCCCGAACCCGCGGGAGAAAAACGTCTACGGGCAGATCCTGCGCTGGAAAGCCAATGCCGACGATCACGGCGCGCCGGACTTCAACTGGGACCTGTTTGTGGTGGCCGGCAATCCGACCGTGCACGCCGGGACGCCAAAGGGCGGCTCGTCTAACATCAACCCGCAGAACATGTTCAACAGCCCGGACGGCCTGGGCTTCGACAAGGCCGGGCGGTTGTGGATCCTCACCGATGGCGACTACAGCAATGGCGGCGACTTTGCCGGCATGGGCAACAACCAGATGCTGTGTGCAGACCCTGCGACCGGTGAGATTCGCCGGTTCATGGTGGGGCCGGTGGCCTGTGAAGTGACCGGGATCAGCTTTTCGCCGGACCAGAAAACCCTGTTTGTGGGGATCCAGCATCCGGGGGAAACCGGTGGCTCGACCTGGCCGGAACACCTGCCGAATGGCAAGCCACGGTCCTCGGTGATGGCGATTCGTCGGGATGATGGCGGGGTCGTCGGCGCCTGATAAGGCGCCATCGCGGGCAAGCCCGGCTCCCACAGTTGCCCGAGTACTCCTGTGGGAGCCGGGCTTGCCCGCGATGGCGGACTAACAGTCACCACCTATCTCGACCCCGGTGCGTTACCATACCCGGCCGGACGCGGCGCCCTGCTGCGCGCAGGAGTTCGCATGGCACACCCGTTTGAAACACTGACCCCTGACCTGGTGCTCGACGCTGTCGAAAGCATCGGTTTCCTCAGCGACGCCCGCATCCTCGCGCTCAACAGCTACGAAAACCGTGTGTACCAGGTCGGCATCGAAGACTCCGAGCCCCTGATCGCCAAGTTCTACCGGCCCCAGCGCTGGACCAACGAAGCGATCCTCGAAGAACACAGCTTTACCTTCGAACTGGCCGAGTGCGAAGTGCCGGTGGTGGCGCCGATGATTCACAACGGCGAAAGCCTGTTCGAACACGCCGGTTTCCGCTTCACCCTGTTCCCGCGCCGGGGTGGCCGCGCGCCGGAGCCGGGCAACCTCGACCAGCTGTATCGCCTCGGCCAGTTGCTGGGGCGCCTGCACGCAGTGGGCTCCACGCGCCCCTTCGAACACCGTGAAGCCCTGGGCGTGAAGAATTTTGGTCACGATTCGCTGAACACGCTGCTGGAAGGAAATTTCATTCCCAAGAGCCTGCTGCCGGCCTACGAGTCCGTGGCCCGCGACCTGCTCAAGCGGGTGGAGGAGGTCTACAAGGCCACGCCCCACAAGAACATCCGCATGCACGGCGATTGCCACCCCGGCAACATGATGTGCCGCGACGAGATGTTTCACATCGTCGACCTCGACGACTGCCGCATGGGCCCCGCCGTCCAGGACCTGTGGATGATGCTCGCCGGTGACCGCCAGGAGTGCCTGGGGCAGCTGTCGGAACTGATGGACGGCTACCAGGAGTTCCACGACTTCGACCCGCGCGAGCTGGCCCTGATCGAACCGCTGCGCGCCCTGCGCCTGATGCACTACAGCGCGTGGCTCGCACGGCGCTGGGACGACCCGGCGTTCCCCCACAGCTTTCCGTGGTTTGGCAGCGAACGTTACTGGGGCGACCAGGTGCTGGCGTTGCGCGAGCAGTTGTCGGCGCTCAATGAAGAACCCTTGAAACTGTTCTAACGCACACCACAATCCCCTGTAGGAGCTGGCTTGCCAGCGATGCAAGCGCCTCGGTGTATCAGTGGAGCCTAGGTGAAGCCATCCCCGGCAAGCCAGCTCCTACAGAAAAGCACATCCCACTGGCTGAAAAATATCCTTACAATTGCGGCTTTGTCAGCTGCCAAGCAAGGATTCTGCATGCAAGCCGCCAACCCCCGTCGCGGGTACATATTAGGCCTGAGTGCCTACATCATCTGGGGCCTGTTCCCGATCTACTTCAAAGCCATCGCCAGCGTTCCCGCCGCCGAAATCATCGTCAACCGCGTGCTGTGGTCGGCGCTGTTCGGCAGTTTGTTGCTGATGGTCTGGAAACACCCCGGCTGGTTTCGTGAACTGCGGGACAACCCCAGGCGCCTGGCGATCCTGGCCCTGAGCGGCACCTTGATCGCGGCCAACTGGCTGACCTATGTGTGGTCGGTGAACAGTGGCCGGATGCTTGAGGCCAGCCTGGGTTACTACATCAACCCGCTGGTGAATGTGCTGCTGGGCATGGTGATCCTGGGTGAGCGCCTGCGCCGCCTGCAGTGGGTGGCCGTGGGCCTGGCGGCAGTAGGTGTGGCGCAACAGGTGTGGCAAGTCGGCAGCCTGCCTTGGGTGTCACTGGTGCTGGCAGCGACCTTTGGTTTCTACGGCTTGATCCGCAAGCAGGCGCCGGTCAAGGCGCTGCCCGGTCTGGTAGTGGAAACCTGGATGCTGGTGCCGATTGCCATCGCATGGCTGCTGTTCAACCCGTCTGCCCACAGCGCGCAGATGGAATTCTGGAGCACCTCCGAAGCGTGGTGGCTGGTGGCCGCAGGCCCGGTGACGCTGATCCCGCTGGTGTGTTTCAACGCCGCCGCGCGGCACTTGCCCTACACCGCCCTGGGCTTCCTGCAATACGTGGCGCCCACCCTGGTGCTGCTGGAAGCGGTGCTGCTGTTCAATGAACACCTGGCGCCAGCCACGCTGATTGCCTTTTGCTTTATCTGGGCCGGGCTGGTGGTTTACAGCCTCGACGCCTGGCTGACCGTGCGGAAAAACTGATCAAATAACGTACAAACCCCTGCAAGCTACAGCCGGCGTGGCTTGCAGGCATTCACCCCAAGGTTATCCACAGCCTGGTCCCCGGCGTTTGTGCACAAGCCCTTGAAACTGTTCGTTTTTAGTCAGCCGGCGAAGAGCCACGGCCGGCCTGGGCTGGACGCGGGTCTCTACAGGTTATCCACAGGCCCATGCAAGATTTCCATGCATAACCTTGTGGGCAACTATTCCTCGCTGCGTAGCTCCAGTTCCACCATCAGGTCGTCTGCCAGGGTTTCCAGGGCTGCCTGCAAGGTCTCCAACGGCAGCGTCAATGGCACCGCCAGCAGCGCGTCGGCATGGAACAGCGGGTCGCTGCTCATGGGCGCCGGGCGCACGTCAGTGATCAAGCGTTCCAAATTGACGCCCTGCTTGCTCAACAGCGCGGTGATGTCGCGAACAATCCCCGGCCGGTCATTGCCCACCAGCGTCATCGCGATCGGTTGCGACTCGCTGGCGGCCACCGAACTGCTTTCACCCTGCAGCACGCGAATGCCATGGGTGGATAAGTCTTCCAGCGCCCCAATCAAATCCAGACGATTTTCCGCTGGCACGCTCACCCGCAGAATCCCGGCAAACTGCCCGGCCATGTGCGCCATGCGGCTTTCCAGCCAGTTGCCACCATGGGAGGCGATGCATTGGGCGATGCGTTCAACCACGCCGGGTTTGTCCGGGGCGATGACAGTCAGTACGAGATGGTCCATGGTGTCGTCCTCTTCTTATGAAAATCGGGTAGGAACCAGCGTTCCCCTCGCGCCTACCAAGGTGGACTCAGGTAGCCACGAAAACAAATCGTGTACCATTTTTATATTTATATGGAACAATCCAATAGTTTTTTGAGAACATCCCGTACCCCACTGTGACCGTACGACCAAAGTGGGTCGCTAAACGACGTATTTAGTCTAATTTTCACAACCGCAACTCATCATGTAGTATGCCCAATCGCGCACTACATAACGTTAGGTCGATGTCTGCCAAGGCAACCACGCACCGCGACGCAGCCCGCCCAGCCGCCTTCAACGGCATGTACTGTGCGGCGTGTTCGCGGTTTACATGGCCAGAGGCTTCATTGGTAAATTGAAAAGCTGAAAAGCGCATAAGCTCCGCAGAGTGAGGCAAGCAATGACTGAACACGTTCAAGTCGGTGGCCTGCAGGTCGCCAAAGTCCTGTTCGACTTCGTGAACAACGAAGCCATTCCTGGTACCGGTATTACCGCCGACCAGTTCTGGGCCGGTGCCGACAAGGTCATCCACGACCTGGCGCCGAAGAACAAAGCCCTACTCGCCAAACGCGACGATTTCCAAGCGCGCATCGACACCTGGCACCAGGCACACGCTGGCCAGGCGCACGACGCGGTGGCCTACAAAGCCTTCCTCCAGGATATTGGATACCTGCTGCCAGAAGCTGCGGATTTCCAGGCATCGACCCAAAACGTCGACGAAGAAATTGCCCACATGGCCGGCCCGCAGCTGGTGGTGCCGGTGATGAACGCCCGTTTCGCCCTCAACGCCTCGAATGCGCGCTGGGGCTCGTTGTATGACGCGCTCTACGGCACCGACGCCATCAGCGAAGCCGATGGCGCCGAGAAAGGTAAAGGCTACAACAAGGTCCGTGGCGACAAGGTCATCGCCTTCGCCCGCGCTTTCCTCGACGAAGCCGCGCCACTGGCGGCCGGCAGCCACGTGGACTCCACCGGCTACAAGATCGTCGACGGAAAGCTGGTGGTCAGCCTCAAGGGCGGCAGCAACAGCGGCCTGCGCAGCGATGCGCAGTTGATCGGCTATCACGGTGAAGCTGCCAAGCCGACGGCGGTCCTGCTCAAGCACAACGGCCTGCACTTCGAAATCCAGATCGACGCCAGCACCCCGGTCGGCCAGACCGACGCCGCCGGCGTAAAGGACGTGCTGATGGAAGCCGCCCTGACCACCATCATGGACTGCGAAGACTCTGTCGCCGCCGTCGATGCTGATGACAAGGTGGTGATCTACCGTAACTGGCTCGGCCTGATGAAGGGCGACCTGTCGGAAGAAGTCGCCAAGGGTGGCAAGACCTTTACCCGCACCATGAACGCCGATCGCGTTTACACCGGCGCAGACGGCAAAGAAGTGACCCTGCACGGGCGTTCGCTGTTGTTCGTGCGTAACGTCGGCCACTTGATGACCATCGACGCGATCCTCGACAAAGACGACAACGAAGTGCCAGAAGGTATCCTCGACGGCCTGCTCACCAGCCTGTCGGCGATCCACAGCCTCAACGGCAACACCAGCCGCAAGAACAGCCGCACCGGCTCGGTCTACATCGTTAAACCGAAGATGCACGGCCCCGAAGAAGCGGCGTTCACCAATGAGCTGTTCGGCCGTATCGAAGACGTGCTGAAGCTGCCACGCAACACGCTCAAAGTCGGGATCATGGACGAGGAGCGCCGCACCACGGTCAACCTCAAGGCCTGCATCCAGGCTGCCAGCGAGCGCGTAGTGTTTATCAACACCGGCTTCCTCGACCGTACCGGCGACGAAATCCATACCTCCATGGAAGCCGGCGCGATGGTGCGCAAGGCGGCGATGAAGGCTGAGAAGTGGATCGGCGCGTATGAAAACTGGAACGTCGATATCGGCTTGAGCACCGGCCTGCAAGGCCGTGCACAAATCGGTAAAGGCATGTGGGCCATGCCCGACCTGATGGCCGCCATGCTTGAGCAGAAGATCGCTCACCCGCTGGCCGGTGCCAACACGGCGTGGGTTCCGTCGCCGACGGCTGCCGCGCTGCACGCGCTGCATTACCACAAGGTTGACGTATTCGCCCGCCAGGCCGAGTTGGCCAAGCGCGAACGGGCTTCGGTGGACGATATCCTGACCATTCCCCTGGCTCAGAATACCGATTGGTCTGACGAAGAAATCCGCAACGAGCTGGACAACAACGCCCAGGGCATTCTTGGTTACGTGGTTCGCTGGATCGACCAGGGCGTGGGCTGTTCGAAAGTGCCGGACATCAACGACGTTGGCCTGATGGAAGACCGTGCCACCCTGCGCATCTCCAGCCAGCACATCGCCAACTGGTTACGCCACGGCATCGTCAATGAAGCCCAGGTAATGGAAAGCCTCAAGCGCATGGCGCCGGTAGTGGACCGTCAGAACGCCGGGGATGCGCTGTATCGTCCGCTGGCTCCGGATTTCGATAGCAACATCGCGTTCCAGGCAGCGGTGGAGTTGGTGATTGAGGGGACGAAGCAGCCGAACGGCTATACCGAGCCGGTGTTGCACCGTCGGCGTCGGGAGTTCAAGGCCAAGAATGGTCTGTGAGTAAGCACTAGAAACGAATAAGCCCTGATCTTTCGGTCAGGGCTTTTTTGTTTGGGATCTCAATCGGACTCAACGGTGTAGTTCCCATTAAGCGTGACCGTTCCTTCGTCCGATTCAAACTTTACGTCTTTAAGTTTCCCGACGTGCTTGAAGGTCGTACCGAACTCCGGACGATCGACCAGCACAGTGAGGTCACCCAGCACAGGCTGATGGTATGAATGGCCGTCGGCATCGCGATAGGTGACATTAATAAATGGAGCCTTACTTTCATGTGGCCCGGCTTTCAAGTCGCTTCCGTAGGAGATACGAACACTCTCAACTGCGCCGTCCAGAGCGCTCCAGGAGAGATAGCCAAAGACGTCTGTAGGCACAAATACATGACTGACGGCGCCATTTCGCGAAACTTCAATACTAGCAACACCACGGCTTAAGGTCTTGGCCTTGTGCAGTTCTTTCTCATCGATATCGAATTTTTCAGTACTCATGATGAACTCCTGTCCACGAATTGATTAGGTGCAGGCCTGCGACCCACACCCTCCTAATCAGTAAACGTGCGAAGTTCGATACTTTCCTACTGTCAGAATTGACAGTTCTTCGCGAAATCAGACCAATGGCACCGTCTAGGACGCCATCCCCAACTCCCGCTTCACCATCTTCGCCAACTTCACGCTATCAATCGGCTTGAGCAAAAAGTCCACCACACTCAAATGCATGGCATCAATCACGTCCGGCGCTTCAGCGTCCCCCGACATGATAATGATTGGCAGCGCCGCACGCGTGGACTCGCGCACCTGGCGAATCAATTGCAGCCCGTTGCTCGGCGCCATGCGCAGGTCGGTAATCAGCAGGCCAATGGAGCTGCTGGAACTCAACAGGTCCCACGCCGCCTCACCACTGTCTGCGGTCATGCAGCGGATTCCGTCCAGGCCCAGAATTTCTGCCAGCAGTTCGCGCGCGTCCTTGTCGTCATCCACGATCAAAACCCGTTGTGGCGGTAAATCCGGCTCCTGCATAACAGCGCTCAGGGCCTCGCGCTCGGCATCACTCAAAATATCGTGGTCGGACATACGTTTCTCGGCAGTTCTGATCAATCTCCCAGCACAGAACTCAGACATCACTGGAAGGGTGAACAATGTGCACTTCGTCGGAAAGTTTTCCTAGTGGGCGTTCTACGGGGTTTGGACGATATTCATGTAAGGTTTTTCCCTAGCAGGGGTCGGTTATAGCGCTACCTAGACTTACGTCCAATGGGCACCCGCAGCGCAGGAGTCGACCATGAAGCACGATAACGACAAAAAAACTGCGGTCATAGGTATGAGTAAAGCTGATGCTTTCACACAAGCGGGCAAAACCGCTGTGTTGCAGAACATCCACGGCACCCTGCAATTCCTGCAGCGCTTCCCGCCGTTCAACCAGATGGAAAACGCTCACCTGGCTTTTCTGGTCGAGCAGTGCCAATTGCGCTTCTACGGGCCCGGCGAGAGCATTCTCAAGCCGTCGGGCGGGCCAGTGGAACACTTTTATATCGTCAAGCAAGGGCGCGTAGTCGGCGAGCGGCCGGATTCAACAGAAACCACGTTTGAAATCACCACCGGTGAATGTTTCCCGCTGGCGGCGCTGCTGGGCGAGCGAGCGACCCGCACCGAGCATAAAGCCGCTGAAGACACCTTCTGCCTGCAACTGAACAAGCCTGCCTTTATCAAGTTGTTCGCCCTTTCCAGTGCGTTTCGTGACTTCGCCTTGCGGGGGGTGAGCAGCCTGCTGGATCAGGTCAACCAGCAAGTCCAGCAAAAAGCCGTAGAAACCCTCGGCACCCAATACTCGCTGAACACCCGCTTGGGCGAGCTGGCTATGCGTCATCCGGTGACTTGCAGCCCGCTGACGCCGCTGCGCGAAGCCGTCACGCAGATGCATGAGCAGCAAGTCGGCAGCATCGTGATCGTCAATGAGCACAAGGCGCCCCTGGGGATTTTCACCCTGCGGGACCTGCGCCAGGTGGTGGCCGACGGCACCAGCGACTTCAACCAGAGCATCGAGCGCCATATGACCCAGGCGCCGTTCTTCCTCACGCCAGACCACAGCGCCTTCGACGCCGCGATCGCGATGACCGAACGGCATATTGCCCACGTGTGCCTGGTCAAGGATCAGCGCCTGTGTGGCGTGGTGTCCGAGCGCGACCTGTTTTCCCTGCAACGCGTGGACCTGGTGCACCTGGCCCGCACGATTCGCAACGCGCCAAGGGTCGAAAACCTGGTGGCTATCCGTGGCGAAATCGGCCAGTTGGTGGAGCGGATGCTGGCCCACGGCGCGTCGTCCACGCAGATCACCCACATCATCACCTTGCTCAACGACCACACCGTGTGCCGCGTCATCGAGTTGACCCTGGCCGACAAGGGCGACCCCGGTGTGCCGTTCAGTTGGCTGTGCTTCGGCAGCGAAGGCCGTCGCGAGCAGACGCTGTATACCGACCAGGACAACGGCATTCTGTTTGAGGCCCGGGACGCTGCCGAGGCCGCCGAGATTCGTGGCCGCCTGCTGCCTCTGGCGCAACAGATCAACCAAAGCCTGGCGCTGTGCGGTTTTACCCTGTGCAAGGGCAACATCATGGCCGGCAACCCTGAGCTGTGCCTGTCCCGGGCCGAATGGGCGCGGCGTTTTGCCGGGTTTATCCGCGAAGCTACGCCTGCGAACCTGCTGGGGTCGAGCATCTATTTTGATCTGCGGGTGGTCTGGGGCGACGAGCAAGGGTGCGAGCAATTGCGCCAGGGCATTCTTGAGCAGGTGGCAGACAACCGACTGTTCCAGCGCATGCTGGCCGAGAACGCGTTGCGCCAGCGCCCACCCGTGGGGCGCTTCCGGGATTTTGTGCTGGCACGCAAAGGCGCCGACAAGGCAACACTCGACCTCAAGGTGCAGGGCCTCACGCCCTTTGTCGACGGTGCCCGGCTGCTGGCGTTGGCCAACGGCATCAGCGCCATCAACACCCTGGAGCGCCTGCGCCAACTGGTGGCCAGGGAAGTCATCGAACGCCTCGACGGCGCAGCCTATGAAGAGGCCTACCACTTTATCCAGCAAACCCGCATGCAACAGCACCAACTGCAAACCCGCGAGAACCTGCCGTACTCCAACCGCGTCGACCCCGACAGCCTCAACCACCTCGACCGGCGCATCCTGCGCGAATCCCTGCGCCAGGCCCAACGCCTGCAAAGCAGCCTGACGTTGCGGTATCAGCTGTGAGTCTTTTCAATTGGTGGCGTAAGGCGAAACCCGGGCTGGATGCGGCGCAACAGCAACGAGTCGCGCAACTGCCCAAGCCGGCGCTACTGGACGAACGCCCCTTGCGCGCGCAGCGCTGGGTGGTGGTAGACCTGGAAACCAGCGGCCTGAACCTCAATCGCGACCAGGTGTTGTCGATTGGCGCAGTGGTAATCGAAGACGGCGCGGTGGACTTCTCCCAACTGTTTGAACGCACCCTGCAACGGGCCGAAACAAAACTGAGTCCCAGCGTGCTGATCCACGGCCTGGGGCCCAGTGCGATTGCCGCCGGCTGCGATCCGGCCGAGGCGCTGCTGGACTTCATGGCGTTTGTCGGCGGCAGCCCGCTGCTGGCGTTTCATGCGCCCTTCGACCACCACATGCTGTGCCGGGCCCTGAAAGACAGCCTGGGCTATCGGCTAAACCACGTGTTTATGGACGTAGCCGACATCGCCCCGCTGCTGTGCCCCGAAGCTAACATTCGCGAGGCCGGGCTGGATGACTGGATTCAGCACTTCCATTTGCAGGTGGGCGAACGCCACCACGCCAGCGCCGACGCCCTGGCCACTGCCGAATTGATGCTGATTTTGCTCAACCGCGCTCGCCAACAACAGATCAACAGCCCCCTGGCCTTGCAGCAAAAGCTCGGGCAATGGAAACGCCGCAAACAAGCACCGACTTTTTAAACACGGAGCCATCACCCGACCAACGCCAATTGCACCCGTCCTACAGCTCTGACACAATCGCGAATAATTCTCGTTAGTTTCAACTTTCCGATCGGTGTCGCCTTGTCGTCCATCCAAAGTCCCCACAGTGAGCTAGTTGGTGCGTTATACCGCGACCATCGCAGCTGGCTGTTGGCGTGGCTGCGACGCAACGTGGCCTGCCCCAGCCGCGCCGAAGACCTGAGCCAGGACACCTTCGTGCGCCTGCTGGGCCGCGAAGAGCTGCGCACACCCCGCGAACCCCGGGCATTTCTGGTGGCCGTCGCCAAGGGTTTGCTGTTCGACTACTTCCGCCGCGCCGCGCTGGAACAGGCTTATCTCACCGAGTTGATGCTGATCCCGGAGAGCGAGCATCCGTCACCAGAAGAACAGCAACTGATCCTCGAAGACCTAAAGGCCATCGACCGCCTGTTGGGCAAACTCTCGAGCAAGGCCCGCGCCGCCTTCCTCTATAACCGCCTCGATGGCATGGGCCACGCCGAAATCGCCCAGCGCCTGGGGGTGTCCGTGCCCAGAGTGCGGCAATACCTGGCCCAGGGCATTCGCCAGTGCTACATCGCGCTGTATGGCGAGCCGCTATGAGCCCGGTCAGCTCCAAACCTGTCTCGGCACGTGTGCTCGATGCCGCCATTGCCTGGCAACTGTCCCTGGATTCGGGAGACGGCAGCGCCGTGGAGCAGGAAGAATTCGCCAAATGGCTGGCCAGCGACGAAGAACACGCCAGGGCCTGGCGCCAGCTGGGCATGCTGGATCAGCGTTTCAGCGTGGCCTCCGGCCCGGCGCGGGTGGCGTTGATGCAGTCCCGCGAGGGCATTCGCCAGCGTGTGCGCAAGCTCGGCAGCGGCCTGGCCAGTGTGGTGCTGGTGTGCGGCCTGGTGCTGTTCGCCGGCCAGCGCTACATGCCGATCAACTACTGGCTGGCCGACCAGCGCACCGCCACCGGAGAGCAGCGCACCCTGAAGCTGGCGGACGGCACGGTGATCAACCTCAATACCCACAGCGCCATCGACGTGCGCTTTGACGAGAAACGCCGGCTGATCGTATTGCAGGAGGGCGAGATCCTGGTCGAGACCGGCCACAACGACGCCCGCCCGTTTTTTGTCGAAACCCGCGAAGGCAGCCTGCGCGCCTTGGGCACCCGGTTTATCGTCAAGCGCGAAGACGACGGCACGCGCCTGAGCGTGTTGCAGTCCGCCGTCGGCGCGCAGCCTGAGGCGCTGCACCAAGAGCAGATCTTCAAGGAAGGCCAGCAAGTGCTGATGCGCCGCGACGGCCTCGGCCCGATGCTGGCCGTAAACCCCGGCACCGACGCCTGGACGCGCGGCATGCTGGTGGTGGACAACGCCCGCCTTGGGGATGTGGTCGAGGAACTGAGCCGCTACCGCACCGGCTACCTGGGCGTGGATAAACAGGTGGCCGACCTGCGGATCACCGGCAGCTTCCCGCTGCACGACACCAACCTGGCGCTGAACGCCCTGCTGCCCACCTTGCCGGTGCAAATCGAGCAGCACACGCCGTGGTGGGTCACCGTAAAGGCCAAGCCGCCCACGCAATAGCCGCGTAGCAGCTGTCGAGCCTAAGCGAGACTGCGTTGGCAGCGCTGCCGAACCTTCGCCTGGCATCGCACTGAGTCGCGCCCGACGCAGCCTCGCTCAGGCTCGACAGCTGCTACGGAAAATAGCGCCTGGAGCCACCGATGCGGACCAAATACAAATTATTTTCATTCAGCCCTATCACTTTCTGCATCTCGTTCGGCACATAGGCAATTGAGAAATATTTCCATTCAGGAGCCGCCCCATGTCCCGCACGCTAGACACCTTGTTGCGCCCCAGCCTGTTAGCCGTGGCCATTGCCCTCAGCGCCCCGCTCGCCAGCACCCCGCTGGTCGCTGCCGAACAGGCGTCCAGCGTGCGTGCCTACAACCTGCCGGCCGCGCCGCTGGCCACCACCCTGAACCAGATCGCCAGCCAGGCGGGTTTGGCGCTGACGCTTAATCCTGGGTTGGCGGCGGGCAAAACCTCGGCGCCGGTTAAAGGCCAGTTCGATGCACAGGGCGCGCTGCATGAAGCACTGCGCGGGACGGGGCTGCAACTGGAGCAAAGCAGCGCGGGCACTTACAGCCTGGTAGCGATTCCGGATGGGGTCGTGGCGTTGCCGCAGACCAGTATTACCGGGCAGGCTGATGCGGAAAGTGCATGGGGGCCGGTTGATGGTTACGTCGCCACGCGCACCGCCGCCGGCACAAAGACCGACACCGCCATTGTCGAAGCCCCACGTTCGATGTCCGTAATCACCCGAGCCCAAATGGAAGATCGCGGTGTACAGAACCTTGATGACGCCGTGCGTTACATGCCAGGCGTGATCGCCAGCAGCTACGGCAGCGACGCACGGGCCGACTGGCTGCGCGTGCGCGGCTTCGAACCGACCCAGTTCCTAGACGGTCTGCCACTGCCCAAGGGTTCCTACGCCAACCCGAAACAGGAGACCTGGAACCTGGACCGCATCACCCTGCTGCGCGGCCCGGCATCGTCGGTCTACGGCCAAACCCCGCCGGGCGGCATGCTCGACATGGTCAGCCGTCGCCCACAAGCCGAAGACAGCCACGCGGTACGCGCCGAAGTCGGCAGCAACAACCGCAAGCAGATCAGCTTCGACAGCACTGGCAAGATCGATGATGAAGGCCAGTTCCTCTACCGTGTCGACGGGGTGGTACGTGACAGCGGCACGCCCATCGACCATATCGAAGACAAGCGCTACAACATTGCGCCGAGCCTGACCTGGAACATCAACGACGACACCCACCTGACCCTGCTCTCGCAGTTCACCCGCGACGATACCGGTATCAGTGGTCAGTTCCTGCCGTTGCAAGGCACCAAGCTGCCTTCGCCAGCGGGCAAGATTTCCCATCACAAAAACCTCGGCGAGCCGGATCAGGATTACTACGATCGCACTTACTACGCCCTGGGTTATGCCTTTGACCATCGTTTCAACGATGTCTGGCAGTTCAAGCAAAACCTGCGCTACACCAAGAGCGAACTTGCCTTCAACACCACCTATTCCAGCTACGGCGACACCGCTGTAGGCCCGGACGGCATGCTGGCGCGAATCTACGACAAGGTTGACGAAGACATCGCGCAACTGGCCGTGGACAACAATTTCCAGGCCGACTTCCAGACCGGAGCCCTGAGCCACACCCTGTTGCTGGGCCTGGATCACCAGCGCAGCAATACCGATTACCACTGGATCGAAGGCAGCGCCGCGAGCATCAACCCGAACCGTCCGATCTACAACCAGCCACGCCCAGCCGGCACACCTTTCACCTTCTACGACTACAACCAGAAGACGGTGCAAACCGGATTGTATGCCCAAGACCAAATTGCCTTGGACAAGTGGCGCCTGACCCTCGGCGGCCGGGAAGACTGGATTCACACTGGCACCACATTCTTCAACATGAATGACGCCACCAACACCCAGCGCGATAAAGCCTTCAGCGGTAACGCTGGCCTGAGCTACGTGTTTGATTCGGGCATTACCCCGTACATCTCCTACACCGAGTCCTTCCAGCCCACGGCTGGCGCCAGCGCCAGTGCCACCGAGTCGTTCAAGCCGACCCAGGGCAAACAGACCGAAGTGGGTGTGAAGTATCAGCCAGTGGGTAGCAAAACCCTGCTGACCGCTGCTGTGTTTGATCTGCGCCAGCAAAACGTGTCTGTCACACAAAACAACGTCACTAGCCAGATCGGCGAAATCAGCGTGCGCGGCCTGGAGCTGGAAGCCACTTCTGAAGTCACCGACAACCTGAAACTGGTCGGTTCCTACACCTACACCGACACCGAAATTCTTAAAGGTGACGACAAGGGCAATCGCATGAAGCTGGTGCCGCGCAACCAGGCTTCACTGTGGTCTGACTACACTTGGCACTCGGGCTTGCTGGACGGTTTCGGCGTTGGCGCTGGCGTACGTTACGTAGGCGACACCTACGGCAACACCGCCAACACGGCCAATGGTCATGTGGGTTCATACACCGTGTATGACGCTGCCGTGCATTACGACCTGAGCCGCATCAATCCGGCCCTGGCGGGCGTTTCGGTGGATGTTACCGCCAAGAACATCTTCAACAAGGACTACCTGTCGACGTGCGACGGTGCCTGGTGCTACTACGGGGACGAGCGCAACGTAGTCGCCGCTGTGAACTACAAATGGTAACCCGCTAAGGTAGTAACCAAGGGTCACGGTCGCTCCGTGACCCTTTTGCATTTGGATGCCCCATGAAAAGCAAAACCATCCGCCGCTGGTCCTTCATCCACACCTGGACCAGCCTCGTGTGCACCGTATTCCTGCTGCTGCTCGCCCTCACCGGCCTGCCGTTGATCTTCCACCACGAGATCGACCACCTGCTGGGCAACGAGCCCGAGCTGGCACAGATGCCGGCCGACACCCCACAGCTGAACCTCGAACAGCTGGTGGCCAAGGCCCAGGCCCATCGCCCCGGCGAAGCCATGCAATACCTGGCCTGGGACGAAGACGACAAGAACGGCGTGATCGCAATCATGGCCGCCACCGCCGGCACTGAACCCAATTCCTCCCACACCTTCATGCTCGACGCCCGCACCGGCGAAGCCGTGGAAACCCCTTCGGCCAACGGCGGGTTGACGATGTTCCTGCTGCGCCTGCACGTCGACATGTTCGCCGGGCTGCCGGGCAAATTGCTGCTGGCGTTCATGGGCATTCTGTTTGTGTTGGCGATCATCTCCGGCACGGTGCTGTACCTGCCGTTCATGCGCCGGCTAAAGTTCGCCACGGTGCGCCAGGACAAATCCACGCGCCTGCGCTGGCTCGACCTGCACAACCTGATCGGCGTCGTCACCCTGACCTGGGCGCTGGTGGTGGGCGTGACTGGCGTGATCAGCGCCTGCGCCGACCTGATCATCGCCGCCTGGCGCACCGACAGCCTCAGCGCGATGATCGAACCCTACAAAAACGCCCCGCCACTGACCGTGCGCGCCCCGGCCACCGACCTGCTGACGATTGCTGCCAAGGCCGCGCCCGGCATGGAGCCGGACTTTATCGCCTTCCCCGGCACGCGCTTTTCCAGCGAGCACCATTACGCAGTGTTCATGAAAGGCAGCACCCACCTGACCTCGCACTTGCTGACGCCGGTGTTGATCGATGCGAGCAACCTGCACGTCACCGCCATCGCCGAACGGCCGTGGTACATGGACGCCATGGGCATGTCCCAGCCGCTGCACTTTGGTGACTACGGCGGCATGCCAATGAAAGTTCTCTGGGCGGTGCTGGATGTGTTGACCATCATCGTCCTGGGCAGCGGCATATACCTGTGGCTGGTGCGGCGCAAGGCAGGCAAGTCGTGAAGCCGCGGCAGTCGAATTTCTGGAAGGTGTTCGGCATTCCGCTGGCCATCGGGCTGTTGAGTGCCGCCGGGTTGTTTGCGGCGTTGCTGGGGGATGGGTTGTGGGATTCGTTGAGCTGGGTCGGCCTGGGCATTCCGGCTGCAATTGGTAGCTGGGCGTTGCTCAAGCGTTGAGATAGATTAGCGCTGCCCTATTCCGAGGAATGCCCATGTCCACCCCCAGCATGACGCTGTTCCACAACCCTGCCTCGCCGTTTGTGCGCAAAGTACGGGTGCTGTTGCACGAGACCGGCCAACTGGACCGCGTGACCTTGCAAGCCTGCGGGCCGACACCGGTGACACCGGACGCCGAGGTGATCCTGGACAACGCGCTGGGCAAGATTCCCGCCCTGCGCCTGGCCGACGGTAATGCGCTTCACGACAGCCGGGTGATTCTCGATTACCTCGACTACCAACATGCCGGCACGCCGCTGATCCCTCGGGACGGCCCGGCCCGCTGGCGGCGCCTGACCCTGGCCTCGACGGCCGACGGCATCATGGATGCCGCCGTGCTCGTGCGCTATGAAACCGCCATGCGCCCGGTGGATAAACACTGGGACCTGTGGCTGGAAGGCCAACGCGACAAGATCCGCCGCGCCCTCGACATGCTGGAACAAGACGCCATCGCCGAACTGACCGGGCCGTTTGATGTGGCGGCGATCGGTGTGGCATGTGCGCTGGCTTACCTGGACTTCCGTCACCCCGACATGCAGTGGCGGTCGAGCCATCCCAAGCTGTCGGCGTGGTATGCCGAGGTGAGTCAGCGCCCGTCGATGCTCCAGACCCAGCCACCGGCCTGACCGGCTGCGAAGGTTATCTTGTGGTGAGGGAGCTTGCTCCCGCTGGGGTGCGCAGCGGCCCCAAAAATCCTGGGAGCGCTTCGCACTCCAGCGGGAGCAAGCTCCCTCGCCACAGCAATCTCCCTCGCCACAAAAAGCTCCCGGGCCACAGGGAACAGCGCGTTAATCCTCACCACTAACTGCGCGCCCTCTTGCTGATCCTCCCGCAACCCCAACGACCGACTCATCGCTTGCCCACCCCATACCAATCCAGCTTGCGGGTCAGCACCATCACCGTGCCCAGCAACCCGAACAGCAACAACGACCCCATCAACAACGCGTAATCCTCGGCACTCAACAGCCCGTACAACACGCCATATAACGCCGCCAACCCCGCCGAAAACCCCAGGCCATGGGCGACACTGCGCAATACATGGCAAACGTAAAACCCATTCAGCAACACACAGGCCGCCGCCGATATCAGGTACGCCGGGCCAAACCCGATGTGCTCGGACAACGACAACAGCAGCAGGTAGAAAAACGCCAGGGCAACCCCCACCAGCGCGTACTGGATCGGGTGCACCGCCAGGCCCTTGAGCACCTCGAACAGGAAGAAACCGGCAAACGTCAGGGCGATAAACAGCAGCGCGTATTTGATCGCTCGGTCGCTCTTGAGGTACTGGTCCACCGGGTCGATGAAGCTCACGCCAAAGCTGCGGCTGTTGAAGTCGTCACAGCCGCGCTCGGCCAGGCAACCGCTGAGTGCTTCTTCCAGGTTGGTGGAGAAAAATGTGGTCTGCCAATTGGCGGTAAAGCCTTGGGCGCTGACCTCGCGCCGGGCCGGCAGGAAGTTGCCGACAAAGCTGGGGTGCGGCCAGTTGGACGCCAACTTCACCTGGCTGGTCTTGCCCACCGGCACCACTTGCAGTTGCTCGGTGCCTTGCAGGCGCAGGTCAAAGGCGAAGTCAAAGGGCGCCGGCTTCTTGCTGTCCTGCTCGGGCAGCATCACGTGTACGCCCTCCCCCAGCCACGCCACTTGAGTACCGGGGGAAAACGCCCGTTGCTGGCTGCCCAGCTCCAGCTTCAACGCATTTTCGATGCCGCGAATGTCACTGATACCCACCGCCAGATACGCCGGGTCAAACCGGTAATCGGCAAAGTTTTCCTTGATGCCCAATTGCTCCGGCAGCACAAACCGCCCGCTGACACGGCTGTCGGCGTGAAACAACCGCGCCTGGTAGATGCCCCTGGCGCGCACTTCGGTTTGCACCTGGCCGTCGAGCGCAAATTGCTCCGGCAGGAAATACAGACGACCGCGCACCTCACGGGTTTCTTCGTAGCGTTGGTTGAGCTTTTCATTGAGCTTCCACTCCCGGACGGTCTTGCGATACGGCACCACCAGCACCGGGCCACTGAGGCGCTGGCTGTAGCTGGAGCTGCGGGCGATGTCCTGCAACACGTCGTCGCGCAGTTGCTGACGGTCGGTAATCACCCCGTGGATCATCAGCAACGGAATCAACAACAGCACGATCAGCAGCGCGATGGCGCCCAGTTTGAAAAGCAGATTGCGGTTCATGAAGCTCTCCCTGTTTTGATGGGGGAGAGTCTGGCGGGCGCTTAAGGGGGGTTTATGAAGGGAATGTGGAGACTGTGTGGAGATGCAGGTTTACCTGCACGCCGCCGGGCACGTTACCGATCTGCAATGAGCCGCCGTGCAGCTTCATCACTTCCTCGACAAAGTTGAGCCCAAGGCCGGTGCTCTTGCGCCCGCTGGCCGGGCGCGGCAGCGAATAGAAGCGCTCGCTGAGGCGCGGCAAGGCGTACTCGGGAATCGGTTCGGCCTGGTTGAACAGGGTGAATTCGATGCCGTCATTCAAGGCCCGGGCACTGAACCGCAACGTGCCACCGGGCGGGGTGAAATCCAGGGCGTTCTCCAGCAGATTACCCAGCGCCTGGCGCAGCAGGAACGGCTCGCCGTACACCTGCACATCCGCTGCAATCGCCTGTTCGACCTGCAACCCGGCGCCTTCGATGCGGGCACACTGGGCGTTGAGCACGTCGTCCACCAGCGCCGCCAGCGGCATGCTGCGCTGATCTTCAAGACCCTGGCGTTGTTCCACCTGCGCCAGGTTCAGCAGGCGCTCGATCAACTGCTGCAAGCGCGCGCTTTCACTGTCGATATTGCTCACGAAACGCTGCTGCTGATCATGGGACATGTCGCCCTGCAACAGCTCTGCCGCGCCGCGAATCGCTGCCAGCGGGCTTTTCAATTCGTGGGTCAAGGTGTGCACATAACGTTCGACATACGCCTTGCCTTCCAGCTGGGTCCGCATGTGCTCAACGGCGGTGGACAACTGCTCCAGCTCACCGCCGCGATAGTGCGGCAACTCGGCGCGCCGGCCTTCGCTGACCGCCTGGGCATACGCCGTCAGCCGGCGCAGCGCGACACTCAACCACCATGACAACAACGCACCGAAGAGCAGGCCCAGGCCCACCAGCCCGGCGCCGTACCACAGCAGCCGGTCTTCGGTGCGGTCCACATAGGGTTGCAGCGAACTGTTGGGCTTGGCCACGGTGACCACGCCGATGATCTGCCCGTTATCGCGGATCGGCGCGCCGACGTGCATCACCGATGAGGTCGGGTCGTCCAGTTCGCTGCGGGTGGAGCGTGCACCGTATTCGCCGCGCAAAGTCAGGTACACGTCGTTCCACTTCGAGTAGTCCTCGCCCACCGCTTCGCCGGTGGAATCCAGCAGCACGATGCCCTTGGCGTCGGTGACGTAGATGCGGTGGTTGACCTGGTTTTTCGGCAGGCCCCAGATGTTGGCGCCGGGCTGACGTTCGCCGTAGGCCTTGAGCAGTTCCGGCCAATGGCTCTGCCCGAGGGTGCCGTTTTTCACATCGTCGCGCAAAATCTCCGCCAGCAGGTTGGCAGTGTCCACCAGGGTTTCTTCAGTGGACTGGCGCACGCCGGGGCGGATTTCCTTCATCACGGTGCTGAGGACGAAATAGCCGGTCAGGCCGATAAACAGCGCATACACCAGGAAGAAGCGAATCCCCAGGCGCATCAGCTGTTGCCCGGGCTGTAGCTGTAGCCGAGGCCGCGATGGGTCTGGATGGGCTCGGCGTCGGGCGCCACCGCACGCAGTTTGCTGCGCACACTTTTGATGTGGCTGTCGATATTGCGCTCATAGCCTGCATCGGCGGCCACGCCTACGGCATCCAGCAGTTGCTCGCGGCTGAAGACACGCTCGGGTTGCTCCAGCAGACTTTGCAGCAAGCGAAACTCGTGGCGCGTGAGGCTCAGGGGCTGGCCGCGATAACTGATCTGAATGCGTTCCTGGTCCACCTGGAACACCGCCGTTGCCGTCGCTGGGCTCACACGCTTGAGAATGGCCCGTACCCGCGCCGCTACTTCTCGCGGGCTGAACGGTTTGACCACATAGTCGTCAGCGCCGATCTCCAGGCCCACCACGCGGTCGATCTCGCCGTCCCGGGCGCTGAGGAACATCACCGGCACTTCGCTGAAGCGCCGCAGTTGCTTGCAGGTTTCAAAGCCGGTGATGTCCGGCAAGCCGATGTCGAGGATGACCAGGTCCGCCGGGGTTTGCCGCTGATGGGCCAACGCCGCCTGGCCGAGACTCAGCCAGGTGGTGGTAAAGCCCTCGCCTTGCAGGGCGAAAATCAGCGTGTCGGCGATGGCCGCTTCGTCTTCGACAATCAGGATATGCGCCATGGTGATCCGTCAGCAGTCCGGTTTGTCCGCAGTGTAACGGCGTGCCGGGTTTACCGCCGCGCCGAATTCACGCAGGGCCTTGGCGCCGATCAGCAGTGGGTAGTTGAAGCTGCTGCGGTCGGTGAGGTTGACCTCCACGGTACGCTTGACGTTGCCCAGGCACATTTCCAGGTCGATCACCGGGCGCTTGGCCACGGTGGCTTCGTCCTTGTCGTCGTCTTCATCGGCGCGGCTCTTGATTTTGCTGATGCGCGAAACCTTGTGCTCGTACACCTTGTTGGTCGCGTCTTTGCCGCCGAGGCGGAAGCGTACCCAGTCGTCACCATCACGGGTGAAAGTCTCGATGTCCCGGGCCGACAGCGAGGCGGTCAGCGCGCCGGTGTCCATCTTGGCCTTGAACGTCTCGCCGATTTCCGGCAGTTGGATGTATTCATAGCGACCATAAAGGGTCGGCTCGGCAGCCATGATAGGCAGGGCCACCAGCGCTAGCAGGGCAAGGATGGATTTCACGTAGGAGGTTTCCTTGAAAAAAGTGGGCGAATTCTAGACCGCAAAACCGCTGCTTAGTTGAGCGCCTAAGCATAACGGGACTTGAGTGAAACATTCATCATCACATCTGCGATTTGGCCTCCCGGCACCAAGCTGCTTATCATGGCGGGCCAAAATGATTTCAAGAGTTACTTATGCGCCGCCTGCTCACCGGCTGTTTCGTCACATTGCTGCTATTGCTCAACACCCTCGTCCTGTTCGGGCCGTTGATGGTGTTTGCCTTGCTCAAGCTGGTGGCCCCCGGTCGCTTTCGCGACTACGCCTCCCGGGCCGTCATGTGGATCGCTGAAACCTGGGCCGAGATCGACAAGCTGATCTTTGCCCTGTGCATCCCTACCCAGTGGGATATTCGCGGCGGCGACGACCTGCGCGGCGATACTTCCTACCTAGTGATCAGCAATCATCAATCGTGGGTCGACATTCCGGCGCTGATCCAGGCCCTCAATCGCCGCACCCCGTTCTTCAAGTTCTTCCTGAAAAAGGAACTGATCTGGGTGCCGTTCCTGGGCCTGGCCTGGTGGGCCCTGGATTACCCGTTCATGAAGCGCTACACCAGGGCATTCCTGGCCAAACATCCGGAGTTGGCGGGCCAGGACCTCAAGATCACCAAGGAGGCCTGCGAGCTGTTCAAGCGCCAGCCGGTCACGGTGGTCAATTACCTGGAAGGTACGCGGTTTAGCCCGGCCAAGCGCAAGCAGCAGGGTTCACCCTTCGAGCGCCTGCTCAAGCCCAAGGCGGGCGGCGTGGCATTCGTGTTGGCCGCAATGGGCGAACAATTGGATGCGGTGCTCGACGTCACCGTGGTTTATCCACAAGAGAATATTCCGGGTTTCTGGGACTTGATCAGCGGCGCAGTGCCGACGGTGATCGTTGATATCCGCACCCGAGAGCTGGATCCGGCGTTGTGGCAGGGGGATTACGAGAACGATCCGGCGTTTCGCCAGACCGTCCAGAACTGGGTCAACCAGCTCTGGATGGAGAAGGATGCGCGCATCGCCCAACTGCGCGCGCAGCAGCCTTAGCCGCCAGTGCCCCAGGCCGAAGCCAGTTTGCCCAGCACCGATTCGCTGGCGCCCTGGCCGCCCAGGTATTTGAGGATAACCGGCGCAAACTGGCCCACCATCCCACTGTCCATGCCCAAGGCGCTGAACGCGGTGTTCAGGTCGCTGGTGTTCTTGACGTTACCCAATACGCCGTCCAGGCCCGAGGTCTTGCTGCCGCCGCTCTGACCGAGCATGCCGCTCAGGGCGCCGAGGCTGCCCAGGGAGTTGCTGCCGGAGAGCTTGTCCAGGCCCGGTACGCTCTGGGTCAGTTGCGAGTAATCACCGCCGCCCAATTTATTCTTGGCCAGGCCCAGCATCGCGCCGGTACCGCCGACGGCTTGCTCAGGGGTCACGTTCAATTGCGAGGTCAGGGCGCCCAGCAGACCAGCCGTCTGGGACGTGGGCGCAGCCGCTGCCGCCTTGTCGCCACCCTGTGCACCGGACACCGCGTTGGCTACGTCGCCAAGGCTGAAACCTGCTGCGAACACCGGGCTGGCCGCTACGGTCAACAGGCAGGACAGGGCAAAACCGCGTGAAATCTTCATCAAGACAACCTCTGAAAGTAAGCGCTAAAAGCAGGGCTTTGACTGGGTACGCCGAAGGATTGTTCCCTCCTGACAGATTAGTTCAGAAAACCACTGCATCCGATTCGTCCTGCGCTGCGTATATCCACCACGAGCCGCACGGAGGTAGATGGAATGAATGCCCAAGCTGGACTAACCTCAGCCTGCCCTCTTTACCGTGCGCCGTCCCATCGCCCTGTTGCAAGTGCCTGGAGAAGCCCCATTTCGACTCACGATGCCGATCAGCTACGGCAATTGCTGGCCCAGTGTTCCCTGGGTAACCGCCAGGCGTTCGAAACGCTCTACCGCAGCGTTTCCCCGCGTTTGCACGGTGTCGCCTTGCGGTTCATGGGCCGCCAGGACCTGGCCGAGGAAGTGTTGCAGGAGAGCTTCGTGCGTATCTGGTTCAACGCCTCGCGCTACGAGGCCCACCTGTCGGCGCCGCTGACCTGGATGGTTAACATCACGCGCAACCTGGCCATCGACCAGTTGCGCAAACACCGCGAGCTACCCTTGGGCGAAGGCCAGGAAGAGGCCATGGCCGACGAAAGCCCCAGTGCCCATGAACGCCTCGACAGCGAGCGCGAAGCCCACGCCCTGAACCGCTGCCTCGACAGCCTTGAGGGCATGCAGCGCCAATCGATCACCGTGGCTTACTTCCAGGGCTTGTCATGCTCGGAATTGGCCGACCACCTGGCCGCGCCCCTGGGCTCGGTCAAATCCTGGATTCGCCGCGGCATGGAGCGCTTGCGCAGGTGCCTTGAATCATGAACTACCAGACCACGTCCCTGCGCCGCGCCCTCGCGGCGGATTACGCCATCGGGCTGATGCCCGCCACTGCGCGGCGGCGCTTTGAAGCACTGCTGCAGGACGATGCAGCGCTGCGCATCGAACTCGGTCACTGGCAGGATGCCCTCACCAGCCTTACCGGACCGCTGCCTGAACGGCCGGTGCCGGATCATGTGTGGCAAGGGATCAAGGCGCGCATTGAGCCGCAAGTGCTGCATATGCCGGCGAAGAGACCGTTCTGGATGAACCTGCGGTTGCTGGCAGCGGCGTGCGGGGTGGTGATCGCGGTGTTGGTGGGTGTGTTGTACCAGCGCGACCTTGGGGTGGAATACAACGCCACGCTGGTGGCAGCTGATCAGCAGCCTGCGTTGAAGATCCAGGCGTATGCGGACCATCTGCAGGTGGAGCCGCTGGCCCTGGCGGCCGTGGAGCCGGCCCGCGCGTTGGAATTGTGGGCAATCCCAGCGGGTGGCAAACCGATCTCGCTGGGGTTGGTGCCGGTGTCGGGTAAAGGCCGGATTCAGTTGAGCAAGGAACAGCAGGCGTTGCTGACGGCGCCGATGACCCTGGCGGTAAGTCTTGAGCCTCAGGGTGGCTCGCCGACCGGGCAACCCACAGGGCCGGTGCTGTATCAGGGCCAATTGGCATCAATTTGATCCAGGGTTCAAGGCGATAGGTGAGGAACCGATTGGCATTACCTGGGTCCATGAAAGACTACAAAACATGTCAGGAAGAGCCTAATGACTGCGATCAACCCCCAAGTGATTGAGCAAAAGCCTTCATTCTGGAGCCGCCCACGCCTGTTCATCGGCGCCTGTTTGGTGGTAGTGGCAGGCGTCGCAGGCGCGCTCTACACCCAGGACAGCGTCAAGTCTGCCGCACTGCTGGTGAATACCACCCAGCAACCGGCCACGCAGATCGTGACTCACAAGGATTACCTCGAAGTGCAGCCGATTGCCGCCACCGCACCGGCCCCGGGCCAAAGCCTGGAACTGTGGGCCGTCCCGGCTGACGGTGCGCCGGTGTCACTGGGCCTGTTGCCGGAAGACGGCAAAGGCATTATTGGCATCAACCCGCGCCAGCAGGAGTCCATCAGCAAGCCGGTGACACTGATGGTCAGTTCAGAGCCCAAAGGCGGCTCGGTGAGCAAGCAGCCGACGGGGCCAACGGTGTATCAGGGGGCTTTGGCGATTCGCTGAGTGACCCTCCCTGCCTCAGACGCAAAAAAGGCGACCCCAGGTCGCCTTTTTATTGCCCGCGATTTAAGCCGCGCTGAACATCTTGTGCGGATCGATCACAAACTTCTTCGGCACGCCCGCATCGAACTCGCCGTAACCGCGCGGCGCGTCATCCAGGCTGATGACTTCCACGCCCACAATGTCGGCAATCTTGATCCGGTCCCACATGATCGCCTGCATCAACTGGCGGTTGTACTTCATCACCGGCGTTTGCCCGGTGTGGAAGCTGTGGGATTTAGCCCAGCCCAAACCAAAGCGAATGCTCAGGCTGCCCATTTTCGCGGCCGCATCCACAGCACCCGGATCTTCAGTCACGTACAGGCCCGGAATACCGATTTTGCCGGCCACCCGCACCACGCCCATCAACGAGTTGAGTACGGTTGCCGGGGCTTCGTGCTTGACGCCGTCATGCCCGTGGCCGCGCGCTTCAAAGCCCACCGCGTCCACCGCGCAATCCACTTCCGGCTCGCCCAACAGCGCGGCGATTTGCTCGTGCAGCGGCGTGTCTTTCGACAGGTCGGCAATTTCAAAACCCTGGGCCTTGGCGTGGGCCAGGCGAATCGGGTTCACGTCACCGATGATCACCACCGCGGCGCCCAACAGGCGAGCCGAGGCGGCAGCCGCCAGGCCGACAGGGCCGGCACCGGCCACATACACAGTGCTGCCTGGGCCAACACCGGCCGTGACGGCGCCGTGGTAACCGGTGGGCAGGATGTCGGAAAGGCACGTCAGGTCACGGATTTTCTCCATGGCGCGGTCGCGGTCCGGCAGTTTCAGCAGGTTGAAGTCGGCGTACGGCACCAGCGCGTATTCGGCCTGGCCACCAGTCCAGTCGCCCATGTCGACATAACCGTAGGCACCGCCTGGGCGGGCCGGGTTGACGCTCAGGCACACGCCGGTGTGCATTTCCTTGCAGGAGCGGCAACGGCCACACGCCACGTTGAACGGCACAGACACCAGGTCGCCGATTTTCAGGTTCTCGACGTCGCTGCCCTTCTCGATCACTTCGCCGGTGATTTCATGCCCCAGAACCAGGCCGGTCTGGGCAGTGGTGCGGCCGCGCACCATGTGTTGGTCGGAGCCGCAGATGTTGGTGGAGACCACGCGCAGGATGACGCCGTGCTCAATCTTCCTGCCACGGGGGTCCTGCATTTTGGGATAGTCGATTTTCTGTACTTCGACCTTGCCGTTGCCGAGATACACGACACCACGATTACCAGACATGCTTTCACCTCGCTGTTGTTTTTATGGAACCGCGTTGCCCAGGCAGGCAGCGCGTTAAAGTGCTCGGGTACAGATGCTGTTTTTGCGTTGTTTGTTGGGGCCTCATCGCAGGCAAGCCAGCTCCCACATTTTGATTTGTGAATACAGTCAAGTGTGGGAGCTGGCTTGCCTGCGATAGCGCCCGTCAGAGCACCACCGTGCGATTGGCGTTCAAAAACACCCGCCGCTCAATGTGATACCCCACGGCCCTGGCCAGGGTCAGGCCTTCAATATCCCGCCCCTTGGCAATCAAATCCTCCGGGTAGTGACTGTGGTCCACCACTTCCACACCCTGGGCGATGATCGGGCCTTCGTCCAAATCGTTGTTGATGTAATGCGCCGTGGCGCCCACCAGTTTCACGCCCTTGTTGTACGCCTGGTGATACGGCTTGGCGCCCTTGAAACCCGGCAGTAGGGAGTGGTGGATGTTGATCGCTTTGCCATCGAGCTTGCGGCACAGGTCCGGCGACAGCACTTGCATGTAGCGCGCAAGGATCACCAGTTCGGCACCCGACTCTTCGACCACCTGCCACACCTGCCGCTCCTGCGACGGTTTGTCGTTGGGGTCCAGGGGGAAGTGGTAGTAGGGAATCTGGTGCCAGTCGGCCAGGGGCTTGAGGTCGGGGTGGTTGGAGACCACGGCCACCACGTCCATCGACAGTTGGCCGATGCGTTGGCGGTAGAGCAAATCGTTGAGGCAGTGATCGGCCTTGGAGACCATGATCACCACTTTGGGCCGGTAGTTCGGCGCGGTCAGTTCGAAGATCATGCCGAAGGCTTCGCCGCGGGTGGCCAGGCCATCGCGGAAGGCTTGTTCGTCGAAGCCGTCGGGCTGGCGAAACTCCACGCGGATGAAGAAGCGGCCCGAGAGCCGGTCATCAAAGGAATGGTGTTCGGTGACGTAGCAGCCCTGCTCGAACAGATAGCGGGTTACCGCGTCCACCGTGCCGAGCACGCTGGGGCAGTCGGCGGTCAAAATCCATGTGTCGGGTACGCGGCTCATTACGGGTAACTCCTCAAACAACTCAGGCAACGCGCCCTCTGTGATCTCACCGACGCCATCGCCGGCGAGCCGGGCTCCTACAAGGTGAGCGTCCTATCAGGCTTCGACGGCCAGGCCATACTCAGCCGCTGCATCCTGCAACCACAGCCACCAGTAATCCGAAAAGCTGCGACGAATCACCAGCTCCCAGGTGTCTTGCGCGGTATGGCGAATCACCAGTTGCGACTTGGCGAACACCGTGCCAATTGCCTTGCCGACCGGAAAGCTGTCGGGGTGCACGTCATAGCTGGTGGATTTCATCAGCACATCGCGCACGTTCGGGCCGCTGAGTTCGAGAATCTGCTGGCCGCCGCTGACGTTGACGATCTGGATATGCAACTCGCCCAGCGCCTCGCGCAGGCTTTTCTCGGCGGCGAATTCTTCACCGCTCGGCACTACCAGCAACCACTCATCCGGGCCCAGCCATTGCAGGCTGGTTTCACCCTTGACGATAACGGCCAGGGCGCCGGGCAATTCGATGCCCAAGGCCTTGTGCACGCCGGCGGCGAAGGCAGCGTCATGACCATCACCACGAATGGTCAGATGGCCCAGCAGTTTCTTTTCGCGCACGGTCACGCCGGCGTTCTTGCGGCCCTTGCCAACCAGACTGGCGAGGTCGGCATGGTGCAGCGACGACTCGGCCTTGGCGCCGGAGGTGGGGCGTTGTTGGTAAACATTGGCTGCGGTCATAAAGCACCTGTTTGAATTCTGTAGGTCTTGCGGTGACTGTTCTGGCCTCATCGCGGGCAAGCCCGGCTCCCACATTGTTGAATTGCGAACACCTTCAAATGTGGGAGCTGGCTTGCCTGCGATGCAGACGACTCGGCCTGTCAGATGTTCTGACGATCGCCTTTAGGATCAAAGAACACCGAAGAAACAATCTGCGCCTCGATCACGCTGCCATCCGCCAGCGGCGCAAACACCCGCTCGCCGATGCGCTTCAAGCCGCCCTTGACCACGCCCATCGCAAACGAATAGCCAAGGGAGTTATGGGCATAACTTGAGGTGACGTGGCCGACCATTTTCATCGGGATCGTCTGCTTGGTGTCGAACACCAACTGCGCGCCTTCCGGCAGCCATACATTCGGGTCAACCGGCTTGAGCCCGACAAGCTGCTTGCGGTCTTCACGCACGCAATCTTCGCGATTCATCCCGCGCCAGCCGAGCCACGAGAACGGTTTGGTACGGCCTACACACCAGCCCATGTTCAGGTCGTCCGGGGTCATCGAGCCGTCGGTGTCCTGGCCGACGATGATGAAACCCTTCTCGGCACGCAGCACGTGCATGGTCTCGGTGCCGTACGGCGTCAGGTTGTATTGCTTGCCGGCCTCGACGATTTTTTCGAGCACGCCCATGGCGTAGTCGGCCTGCACGTTGACTTCGTACGACAGCTCACCGGTAAACGAAATCCGGAACACCCGCGCCGGCACACCGCCCACCAAACCTTCTTTCCAGGTCATGAACGGGAAACCGTCCTTGTCCAGGTCGATGTCGGTAACTTCGCTCAACAGCTTGCGGCTGTTGGGGCCGGACAAGGTCATGGTCGCCCAGTGGTCGGTGACCGAGGTGAAGTACACCTTGAGGTCTGGCCACTCGGTCTGCTGGTAGATTTCCAGCCACTGCAGCACGCGTGCTGCGCCGCCGGTGGTGGTGGTCATCAGGAAGTGGTTATCGGCGAGGCAGGCCGTGACGCCGTCGTCGAAGACCATCCCGTCTTCCTTGCACATCAGGCCGTAGCGGGCCTTGCCCACGTCGAGCTTGGTCCAGGCGTTGCTGTAGATGCGGTTGAGGAACTCGCGGGCATCCGGGCCTTGAATGTCGATCTTGCCGAGGGTCGACGCATCCAGCAGGCCGACACTGTCGCGCACGGCCAGGCATTCGCGTTTCACGGCGGCGTGCAGGTCTTCACCGTTGCGCGGGAAATACCATGGGCGTTTCCACTGGCCGACGTCTTCAAACTCGGCGCCGTTTTTCACGTGCCAGGCTTGCAGCGCGGTGTAGCGCACCGGCTCGAAGATGTGCCCACAGTGGCGGCCTGCTACCGCGCCGAAGGTCACCGGCGTGTAGTTGGGACGGAACATGGTGGTGCCCATCTGCGCGATGGTCACGTTCAGCGAGCGGGCCGCGATGGCCAGGCCGTTGACGTTGCCGAGCTTGCCCTGGTCGGTACCAAAACCCAGTGCGGTGTAGCGTTTGACGTGCTCCACCGACTCGAAACCTTCGCGGGTGGCGAGTTCGATGGCGGCCGCGGTGACGTCGTTTTGCAGGTCGACAAATTGCTTCGGCGCCCGTGCGGTAGCTTTTTCGTGAGGCACCTGGAACAACGCCAGGGTCGGTTCTTCCAGACGGCTCAAGGATTTCGGAAGCGTGCCTTCCACCGGCGCAAACCCGGCTTCGCTGGCAGCGCGCACGCCACCTTCAAAACCATCGGCCAGGGAATCGCCCAGGCCGTACACCCCATTGATACCACCGACGCACACGCGTTTCTGCGGTGCTTCGCCCGGCACGAAACCGAGGATGTCTTCACGCCAGGTCGGCTTGCCGCCCAGGTGCGAGGCCAGGTGGACCACCGGGCTGTAGCCGCCGGAGCTGGCGACCAGGTCGCAGTCCAGCCACTCGCCGGGGCTGGTGACTTTATGCGCGTTGACGTCGATAGCAGCCACGCGGGCGCCAGTGACGTGCTTGCTGCCACGGGCTTCGATCACCGCGCTGCCGGTGAGGATACGGATGCCTTTGGCGCGAGCTTCTTCAACCAGAGCGCCGCGTGGGTTGTGGCGCGCATCGGCCACAGCGACCACTGAAAGACCCGCGTCGTACCAGTCCAGCGCCACGCGGTAGGCATGGTCGTTGTTGGTCGACAGCACCAGCTTCTTGCCCGGTGCCACGCCGTAGCGACGCACATAAGTGGAGACCGCACCGGCCAGCATATTGCCCGGTACATCGTTGTTGCCATACACCAGCGGACGCTCGCACGCACCGGTGGCCAACACCACGCGCTTGGCGCGAATACGGTGGATGCGCTGACGCACCTGGCCAATCGGCGCACGGTCACCGAGGTGATCGGTGAGGCGCTCGTGGATGGTCAGGAAGTTATGGTCGTGGTAACCGTTGACGGTGGCGCGAGGCAGCAGCACCACGTCGGGCAGGGCTTTGAGTTCTGCGATCACACTGGCGACCCACTCGGCCGCCGGCTTGCCGTCGAGGCTTTCGCGAGAGTCCAGCAAGGAGCCGCCGAACTCTTCCTGCTCGTCCGCGATGATCACCCGTGCGCCACTGCGGGCAGCGGCCAGGGCAGCCGACAGACCGGCAGGGCCGGCGCCCACAATCAGCACGTCGCAGTGACGGTTCATGTAGTCGTAGGTGTCCGGGTCGTTCTCGGTCGGCGAGCGGCCAAGACCGGCTGCCTTGCGGATGTACTTCTCGTACGTCATCCAGAACGATTGCGGGTACATGAAGGTTTTGTAGTAGAAGCCCGGCGGCATCAGCTTGCCGCCGACCTTGCCGAGAATGCCCATCATGTCGTTGTTCACGCTCGGCCAGCCGTTGGTGCTGGTGGCGACCAACCCCTGGTACAGCGCCTGTTGCGTGGCGCGCACGTTGGGGATTTGCGTGGCTTCGGTAGCGCCGATCTGCAGCACCGCGTTCGGCTCCTCGGCACCGGCAGCAAAGATGCCGCGCGGGCGCGAATACTTGAAGCTGCGACCGATGATGTCAACGCCGTTGGCCAGCAGTGCAGCGGCCAGGGTGTCGCCTTCAAAGCCTTTGTAGCTCTGGCCGTTGAAGCTGAAGCTCAGGACTTTGTTGCGGTCGATCCGGCCACCGTTCGACAGGCGATTGATCTGGCTCATACCTTCTCTCCAGAAGCCTTGGCGGTGAATTGCGGCTTGGTGCCTATCTTGTAGGTTTCAAGAATTTCGTAGGTCACGGTGTCACGGGTCGCGTTGAAATACTGGCGGCAACCGGCGGCGTGAATCCACAGTTCGTGGTGCAGGCCGCGCGGGTTATCGCGAAAGAACATGTAGTCGCCCCACTGCTCGTCGGTGCAGGTGTTCGGGTCCAGCGGGCGCGGGATGTGCGCTTGGCCGGACGCGTGGAATTCCTCTTCGGAGCGCAGCTCAAAGCAGTGAGGACAGAAGATATGCAACATAGAGAATTTCTCCTGTTAGTGGGCGACGGCCGCAGCGCCGTGTTCGTCGATCAGCGCACCGTTGTGGAAACGGTCGATGGAGAAAGGTGCAGCCAACGGGTGCATTTCACCCTTGGCGAGGCTCGCAGCAAATACGTTGCCTGAGCCGGGGGTGGCCTTGAAGCCACCGGTGCCCCAACCGCAATTGAAGAACATGTTCGGGACCGGGGTCTTGGAGATGATCGGGCACGCATCCGGCGTGGTGTCGACGATGCCGCCCCACTGGCGGTTCATGCGTACGCGCGACAGCACCGGGAACATCTCGACGATGGCCTGGATGGTGTGTTCGATCACCGGGTACGAGCCGCGCTGGCCGTAGCCGTTGTAGCCGTCGATGCCGGCGCCGATCACCAGGTCGCCCTTGTCGGACTGGCTGATGTAGCCGTGCACGGCGTTGGACATGATCACGCTGTCGATGATCGGCTTGATCGGCTCCGACACCAGTGCTTGCAGCGGGTGGGATTCGATCGGCAGGCGAAAGCCTGCCAGCGACGCCATGTGCCCGGAGTTACCCGCCGTCACCACACCGACGCGCTTGGCGCCGATGAAACCCTTGTTGGTTTCCACGCCGATGCACACGCCGTTTTCCTTGCGAAAACCGATCACTTCGGTCTGCTGGATCAGGTCCACGCCCAGTGCGTCCGCCGCGCGGGCAAAGCCCCAGGCCACGGCATCGTGACGGGCCACGCCGCCGCGACGTTGCACGGTGGCGCCCATTACCGGGTAGCGGGTATTTTTCGAGCAGTCGAGGTACGGGATCTCGTCGGCCACTTGCTTGGCATTGAGCAGCTCGCCGTCCACACCGTTAAGGCGGTTGGCGCTGACGCGACGCTCGGAATCACGGATGTCTTGCAGGGTGTGGCACAGGTTATAGACGCCACGCTGGGAGAACATCACGTTGTAGTTCAAATCCTGGGACAACCCTTCCCACAGCTTCATCGCGTGTTCGTACAGGTGCGCCGACTCGTCCCACAGGTAGTTGGACCGCACGATGGTGGTGTTGCGCGCGGTGTTACCGCCGCCCAGCCAGCCTTTCTCGACCACGGCCACGTTGGTGATGCCGTGCTCTTTGGCCAAATAGTAAGCGGTCGCCAGACCATGCCCGCCGCCGCCGACGATGACCACGTCGTAGACCTTTTTAGGGGTCGGCGTGCGCCACATTTTCTGCCAGTTTTCGTGGTGGCTGAGTGAGTGCTTGAAGAGGCCGAAGCCTGAGTAGCGTTGCATAGTCATTACTCCAAAACCGCGCTCAGCGATAAACCGGGAAATCAGCGCACAGGGCGGCCACATGCTTGGCGACGTTGGCCTCCACATCGGCGTCGCCGAGGTTGTCGAGGATGTCGCAGATCCAGCCGGCCAGTTCCAGGCATTGGGTCACTTTAAAGCCACGTGTGGTCACCGCCGGGGTACCGATACGCAGGCCCGAGGTCACGAACGGCGACTGCGGGTCATTCGGCACGGCGTTCTTGTTGACGGTGATGTGGGCGCGACCGAGGGCGGCGTCCGCTTCTTTACCGGTGAGGCCCTGACGGATCAGGCTGACCAGGAACAAGTGGTTATCGGTGCCGCCGGACACTACATCGTAGCCGCGTTTGATAAACACGCCGGCCATGGCCTGGGCGTTGTCGATCACTTGCTGCTGGTAGACCTTGAAACCCGGCTCCTGGGCTTCCTTGAAGCACACCGCCTTGCCGGCGATCACGTGCATCAGCGGGCCGCCCTGGGCTCCCGGGAACACCGCAGAGTTGAGTTTCTTTTCAATTTCTTCGTTGGACTTGGCCAGGATCAACCCGCCACGTGGACCGCGCAGGGTCTTGTGGGTGGTGGTGGTGACCACATCGGCGTAGGGCAGCGGGTTCGGGTACAGACCGGCGGCCACCAGGCCGGCGACGTGGGCCATGTCGACGAACAGCAGCGCACCGACCTTGTCGGCGATCTGGCGAAAGCGCGGGAAATCCAGCGTCTTGGAGTAGGCGGAGAAACCGGCCACGACCATCTTCGGCTGGTGTTCCACGGCCAGGCGCTCGACTTCGTCGTAGTCGATCAGGCCAGTGGCGGTGTCGATGCCGTATTGCACCGCGTTGTACAGCTTGCCCGAGGACGACACTTTGGCGCCGTGGGTCAGGTGGCCGCCGTGGGCCAGGCTCATGCCGAGGATCGTGTCGCCGGCGTTCAACAGCGCCAGGTACACCGCGCTGTTGGCGGACGAACCGGAGTGCGGCTGCACGTTGGCGTAATCGGCGCCGAACAACTGCTTGGCGCGTTCGATGGCCAACACTTCAACCTTGTCCACGTGCTCGCAGCCACCGTAGTAGCGCTTGCCCGGATAACCTTCGGCGTATTTGTTGGTGAGGCCGCTGCCCTGGGCTTCCATGACGCGCTTGCTGGTGTAGTTCTCTGACGCGATCAGCTCGATATGATCTTCCTGGCGCTGCTCCTCGGCATTCATGGCCGCCAGCAGTGCATCGTCATAACCCTGGATCTGGTCTTGCTTGCTGAACATCGCGTCTCTCCCAGCATTTCGTCTTGTTGAGGCCCGTGCACGCGGCAGTGCCCTTTGATGCGATGGTAGGGCTGGTGCAGATAGACCAAATGCCTACGGACGCCACGCAAAGGTGCGTTTACGACATGGCCGGAGCAACACAGAACAAATGTAGGAGCGGGCTTGTGTGGGAGCTGGCTTGCCTGCGATAGCATCCCCTCGGTACAACGGGTACACCGCGGCGTCTGCATCGCAGGCAAGCCAGCTCCCACAAGGGTTAAACGATGATCTTTCGAAGGAGTAGCAGCAGCAGGAAATGCAGCGGATAGAGGGCATACGCCCAGCGCCGCATGGCGGGCGGGGACAGGTGTTTGCCCTGTCGCAACAAGACCAAACCGGCCAATGGCGCGATCAGGCATGTCGCCAATCCCAGGTAGGCGATCAGCGTGCCGCTCTGCAGCAAAATCTGCCATTGATTGGCGGCCAGGCACACCACACCCGGCAGCACACTGAAATACCAAGGCCGGCGAAACACCAGCAGCATTGCCAGCGGCAGCAATACGCCGAATACACCGAACATCAACTGCGACGAAAACGCCGCAGCCAATCCCACCGCGATCAGCGCCAATCCTCGATCAACCGTAGCCTTCTGCTGCCATCCTCGCGCAACCAGCATGCCCAGTGCCAGCGTCGGCAACACGTTCAGGGTATCGGCGTCGTTGATGAACAGGCGGTACGGCACTTCACTGATCACACTGAACAGCAACAACCAACCCAGATACCGCCAACGAGCAGGCGCCTGTCCGGCGCGGTGCAAATTCGCCGCAATCGCGAGGCAAAACCACGGGAATGCCAGGCGCCCCGGCACGTAGAGCCCGTCCAGGCTCAAACCGACATAGCGCAGGTGGTCCAGCACCATACTCAGCAGCGCCAGCCACTTGAGCAAGTCCAGGGCGCCATCGCGGACGCGGCTTACAGGAACGCGTTCAGAACCGTGCATAATTCCCCAATGACTTTGCATTAACAGTGCGTGCGCCCGCCCGACAATCTTGGGTAAAGTGCGCACCAACATCGACCACAGGACTGGGCCATGACTGACAAGAGCCAACAATTCGCCAGCGACAACTATTCCGGCATCTGCCCGGAAGCCTGGGCCGCCATGGAACTCGCCAACCAGGGCCATCAACGCGCCTATGGCGATGATGAATGGACCCACCGCGCCGCCGACGGTTTCCGCAAACTGTTCGAAACCGACTGCGAGGTGTTCTTCGCCTTCAACGGCACCGCCGCCAACTCCCTGGCCCTGTCTTCACTGTGCCAGAGCTACCATAGCGTGATTTGCTCGGAAACCGCCCACGTCGAAACCGACGAATGCGGCGCGCCGGAGTTTTTCTCCAACGGCTCCAAGCTGCTCACCGCACGTACCGAAAACGGCAAGCTGACCCCGGAGTCGATCCGCGAGATCGCACTCAAGCGTCAGGACATTCACTACCCAAAACCCCGCGTAGTCACCCTGACCCAAGCCACGGAAGTGGGCAGTGTGTACACCCCGCAAGAAATCCGCGCCATCAGCGTCACCTGCAAGGAGCTGGGGCTGAACCTGCACATGGACGGCGCGCGCTTCTCCAACGCCTGCGCATTCCTGGGCTGCTCGCCGGCCGACCTGACCTGGAAAGCCGGCGTCGACGTGCTGTGCTTTGGTGGCACCAAGAACGGCATGGCGGTGGGTGAAGCGATCCTGTTTTTCAACCACAAACTGGCTGAAGACTTCGATTACCGCTGCAAGCAAGCCGGGCAACTGGCGTCGAAGATGCGTTTCCTGTCGGCCCCGTGGGTGGGTCTGCTGGAAAACGACGCGTGGCTCAAGCACGCCCGCCACGCCAACCACTGCGCGCAATTACTCAGCCGTTTGGTGGCGGATATTCCTGGGGTCGAGTTGATGTTCCCGGTGCAGGCCAACGGCGTGTTCCTGCAACTGTCGGAACCGGCGATTGCCGCGCTGACAGCCAAGGGCTGGCGGTTCTACACCTTCATCGGCAAAGGCGGCGCGCGGTTCATGTGTGCGTGGGATACCGAGGAAGAGCGCGTAAGGGAATTGGCTGCGGATATACGGGAAGTGATGAGCGCATAAAGTAGGAATTAGGCCATCGAATACTGGCGGAATGCCGAGACTGTTTTTTGATATTTCTGACAGCATCACGACCGATTTTCATGGACTAGCCTCTTGGAACCCGGAAGGAAAAGGCCGATACCGCTGCCACCTTTCGGGACTCACCGCCTGCCGAACAATCGGCCGGAAACGGAAATCCAGCAGAGGGCAACACCATGGAAAATCAAATCTATAGCACTAACCTGCAAGGCGAAGGCGCGATCAACACCACCGTCATCGACTGGAATGAGTTCAGGAAGGCTATCAACGTCGGCGACACCATCAAAGAGCCTGCGAGGACACTGCGGGTCACTGATAAAGTCTACGAACTGACAGCCTCAGGCCAGCACTTCGTCGTGCATATCTACACGCAATAACCGTTACCCCGTAAGGCCCGCGTCGAAGACTCATGACCTTCGACGCGGCACTGATCAAAACTCGATCCGCACATCCCCCTTCGGCACGCTGCAGCACGACAGGATGTAACCCTCGGCTTCGTCTTCCTCGGTGATCCCGCCGTTGTGGTCCATCTCGACCTCCCCGCCCAGTTTCATCACCTTGCACGTCCCGCAAATCCCCATGCCGCAGGCCTTCGGAATCAACAAGCCCAGCTTGGCCGCCGCTGCGTGTACGGTCTCGCCCGGCGCCACCCGGATGCTTTTGCCGGAGGCGATGAATTCCACCTGGTGCAGGTCCGCCAGGTCGATCTCTGGTGCATCCGCCGCCTGCTCGGCTTGCTCCACCGCGTCGGCACGGGCTTCCGGCGGCGTCGCACCGAACGATTCCTCGTGATAACGGCTCATGTCGAAGCCGGCGACTTCCAGCAGGCGTTTCACCGCGCTCATATAGGGCGTTGGGCCGCAGCAAAAAACTTCGCGCTCCAGGAAATCCGGCACCATCAGTTCCAGCATCTTGTGGTTCAGGTACCCGCGATAGCCGGCCCAGGGCTCACCCAGCCCGTGCTTTTCGCAGATCAGGTGCAGGCTGAAGTTGTCGATGCGCGACGCCATGTGCTCCAGCTCGCGGTGGTAGATGATGTCTTTCGGTGAGCGGGCGCTGTGGATAAACGTCATGTCGACGTTGGCATTGGTGTCGTAATACCAGCGGGCCATGGACATGACCGGTGTAATCCCGACACCACCGCTCAAGTACAGGACTTTCGGGTGGCTGAAGTCGATCGCGTTGAACAGCCCCACCGGCCCGTGTACAGCCAACTCCTGGCCTTCGTGCAGCGTGTCGTGCAGCCAGTTGGACACCTTGCCGCCCGGAACGCGCTTGATGGTCACCGAGAAGCTGTAAGGCACCGAGGGCGAGCTGGAAATGGTGTACGAGCGCATGATCGGCTGGCCTTCGATTTCCAGCTCCAGGGTGACGAACTGCCCCGGCTTGAAAAAGAACAGGATCGGCTGGTCGGCCATGAAACAGAAGGTGCGCACGTCCCAGGTTTCCTGGATGACTTTGACGCAACGGACGATGTGCCGACCATTGGCCCAGGTCTGGGTTGTTACCGGGTTCAGGAAGCTGTTGGACATGCTGTTCTCCATAGCCGTGTGATCGGCCTTATGGTGGCGATTCTGCGTAACGCGCTCACCTGCCATTTACCTATCTGCGACATTCACATACTTATCGCGACCAGCCCCCATACCACGGGGGTTGCGCGTCGGGAACAGAGTGGGCCATGTCGCTCATGGATAAGGTTCCGGCCTGCGCCGGCCCCACACTCGCTTCGCATAAAGACGCTTTCTTTACGCCTTGCATAGCACCAACCGTAGCCACTATTCGCCGGCCACACAGAATGGCCATGAGGACACACACGATGGACGTCACCGCAACCTTAAGCTTGGGCGATCCGCTGGAACCCGCACGCAAGGCCACCGCGCAAATGCTGCAAGAGCGCGAGCGTACGTTTTCGCTGCCGCAGCCGTTTTACTCTGATGAGCGGCTGTTCGATATCGACATGCAGGAAATTTTCCAGAAAGAGTGGTTGATCGCCGGCATGACGTGCGAGATCCCCACCAAGGGCAACTACATCACCCTGCAAGTGGGCAAGAACCCGATCATCGTGATCCGTGGCGCCGATGGCGTGGTGCACGCGTTCCATAACGTGTGCCGCCACCGCGGTTCGCGCTTGTGCACCAGCGACAAGGGCAAGGTCGCCAAGCTGGTGTGCCATTACCACCAGTGGACGTATGAACTCGACGGCCGCCTGCTGTTCGCCGGCACCGAGATGGGCGCCGACTTCGACATGAAGCAGTACGGCCTCAAGCCGGTGAACGTGAAGACCGCTGGCGGCTACATTTTTATCAGCCTTTCACAGAACCCGCCGGCCATTGACGACTTCCTGTCGACCCTGAGCCACTACATGGAACCGTACGACATGGAGAACACCAAGGTGGCGATCAGCACCACCTTGTTTGAAAAAGCCAACTGGAAGTTGGTGCTGGAAAACAACCGTGAGTGCTACCACTGCAACGCGTCGCACCCGGAACTGCTGAAAACCCTGCTGGAATGGGACGACGTCACCGACCCGCGCGCCGACCAGGCCTTCAAGGACCACGTGGCCGCTTCCGCCGCCGCGTGGGACGCCGAGAAGATTCCTTACGCCCACGCCAGTTTCGGCCTGCGCAACCGCATCGTGCGCATGCCGTTGCTCAAGGGCACCGTGTCGATGACCCTCGACGGCAAGCAAGGCTGCAACAAGCTGATGGGCCGCATCAAGAACCCCGACCTGGGCTCGATGCGCATCCTGCACCTGCCGCACTCGTGGAACCACTGCATGGGCGATCACATCATCGTGTTCACCGTATGGCCGATCAGCGCCCAGGAAACCATGGTCACCACCAAGTGGATCGTGCACAAGGACGCCGTGGAAGGTGTGGACTACGACGTCGAGCGCATGCGCAAAGTGTGGGACGCCACCAACGACCAGGACCGTCGCCTGGCCGAAGAGAACCAACGCGGCATCAACTCCACCGCGTATCAGCCAGGGCCGTACTCCCAAACCTATGAGTTTGGCGTAGTGAACTTTGTGGACTGGTACAGCGAGCGGATGCTAAGTAACTTGGGGGCGGCGCCGGCGCCGTACCTCAAAGGCGTCGCCGTACACGAGTAACCGGCTGACACGCCGCCGAGCAAAATGTGGGAGCCGGGCTTGCCCGCGATAGCGATTTAACATTCAACCCCACTGTTGGCTGTTACTCCGTCATCGCGGGCAAGCCCGGCTCCCACACGGGTTTGTGACTGTACAAAATTCATCCAACACCCTGACAGACCGCTGCCCGCCTTACTTCCAGCCATCGCCCAACAACTTATCCACAGAGCCACCCACAGCAATTGTGGGCAACTGCGCTTTCGTTCTGAAATAAAACCAAGAAAATCCGTGACTTATTCAAAGAGACGGGTTTTATTGCACATTGATCGTTTTTTGATCTAACGCCTGAAGGCCACGTTCTATATGGCCTACAGAGCAACGCAAACACCTTATCCACAGAAGCGCCAACAGACTTTGGGGGCAACTTTGGGCTGTCTGTGGAAAACCGCCTGAAACTGAGCAAAATCGCGGCCTTGAGCGTGAAAACAAGCTGAAAAGCCGAGATTGATCACGTTTTAACCAATACGCTGAAGACCACGTCTTATATGGCCCACAGCGGATAGCGAACATCTTATCCACAGAAGCACCAACAGACTTTGGGGGCAAGTTTGCGCCGGGCACGTCCTTATCCACAGAAAAACCCAAGGAAAAACCGCCAGTTAGGTTGGTTGTTTTTCGTACAGCGCGCTGCAGGGCTTGATTTGCATGGGCTGTGGACAGCCGCGAACAGGTTATCCACAGGTGGGTTAACAGGGATTGTGGGTAAACTCGCAAACGCCACAAAACCCTGTAGGAGCCGGGCTTGCCCGCGATGGCGGTGTATCAGCCAACAGGGATGTCGCTTGTGATGGCCTCATCGCGGGCAAGCCCGCTCCCACAGTGGATCAGCGCACTACACCTTCTTCTATGAGCAGCTTGAGAATGGCTTGGGCGCCGTCTTCCGGGCTCACACCCTTGAGCACTTGCCCACCGCCACCGCTGGCCTTGGCCGTTGCGGCCTTCATCCGATCCGCGCCGCTCTTGGCCTTGATCACCTTGAGGCGCTTGGGCCGTGGCTTGGCCGGCTGTAACACAGCGCCTGTGAATAACTCATCCTCCAGCACCTCAACGTCGTGGGCTTCCAGCACCCCGCGCTGGGCCGGGCCGTAGGCGCTTTGCCTTGGCTTGGGCGCCGCGTTATCCACCGTGGCCAGGAATGGCAGGCGCACCTTCAGGCGCCGTCGCTGCCCACGTGGCAGCGCTTGCAGCACATGGGCCACGCCGCCTTCGATGGACTCCACCTGGGCCAGGCCAACGATCAGCGGCCAGCCCAGTTGCTCGGCCAGCAGGAACGGCAACATCCCCGAGCCTTCGCCGGTTTCCGCCTGGCTGCCGGTGAGCACCACTTGGGCGCCAGCGTCCCGCAGATAGTCACTGAGCACCGGCAAGGCATCCGCGCCCGCTGGCTGTTCAAGCACATGAAGCTGGGGCAAGCCCATGCCCAGGTAAGCGCGCAAGGTGGGTTCGGCAATGTCGCCGGCATGCAGCACTTGCAGGCTGTCCCCAGCGAGCTGCAGGCCCAGCTCAACTGCACGTGCGTCCTGCTCGGCGCGGCGTGGGCGGCCCGAAGTCGGGTGGGCGCCGATGGACACCAGGCTGATTACATTCGTCGTGGTCATGGCCATTTCCTTAAGCCGCATCGCGCTTGGCGCCGTGGCGGTAGGCCTCGACCGCAACGATCAAGGCTTGCAGAATCGCGGCACTTTCGCCGATCACCGACAGGTCGGCACGCTTGATCATGTCGCAGCCCGGGTCGAGGTTGATCGCCACCACCTTGTCGCAGGCACCAATGCCTTGCAGGTGCTGGATCGCCCCGGAAATCCCCACCGCCACATAAACCCGTGCGGTGACCCAGGTGCCGCTGGCGCCGACCTGACGGTCACGGGCCATGAAGCCGTCGTCCACCGCCACCCGCGAGGCGCCTTCTGTAGCGCCCAACGCAGCAGCGGTCTGGTGGAACAGTGCCCAGTCCTTGACGCCGTTGCCGCCCGAGAAAATAAACTCGGCCTCGGCCATGGGAATCGCCGCCGGGTCCACCGCCACCGCGCCCAAATCCTCGATGCGCGGCAAGCTGCGCGGCAGGCCTGTGGATAACTCCACCGGCAGCACTTCATGGCGGGTTTCGCTGACGGGCTCGGCGCATTCCACCGCCGCCAGAATCATCCGTGGCAATGGCCGGGCGAGGTCTTCCTGGCCGGCACCTGCGCGGCCAATACATTCCTGGCCCTTGATCTGCCAGACCCGCGTGGCCGGGCGCTCCTTGAGGCTCGCGGCAAAGCGCCGGCCCAATTCGCCGCCACCGCTGCGGCTGTCCGGCAGCAACCAATGGCGTGGGTTGAACTGGTTATCCACAGCCCGCAGACCGTGAACCCGTTGCTCCGGGGAATAACCGTCGAATTCGTGACCGTCCAGCACCAGCAACCGGTCCACACCGGCGGTGGCGAAGGCGTTTTCCTTGTGCTCGCCGAACACCACGGCGAGTACCGCACCGTCGTCGCCGGCCAATTGCCGGGCCAGGCCGAGCAAGTCGCGGTCGTGGCTGCTCAGGCGCCCGCCGACCATGTCCGGTACTACGTTGATGTAGAACGCGGGCGCCGGTACCTGATGCAGCGGCAATTGCACTTGCACCGCCGCCGAACGCTTGGCCGCACCGCCCTGCTGCGCGCCGCTGCGGTCAATTCGCTTGATGCCATTGGGGCCGATAAAACCGACACCGTGCACGTTCTTGCGGATAACACCGTTAGGCCCCATCCAGCTCTGTTGCACCGGCTGCATCGCCGCGTGCAGCGGGTGCAGGCGGTTACGGGCGATCCATTCGGCCCGCGGGTCGCGGCGAGTAATGTCGCTCATCAATGCACCTTCGCAGGTTCGCGTTTCACGGTTTTGGCCGGGGTGGCGTCTTCGAGCAAGGCGTCAGCCACCAGCTCGGCAATGTCTTTGATCAATGGGCGCGGTTCGACCACGCCTTCCAGCATCGCCGTGCACTGTGGGCAACCCACGGCCACCAGCTCGGCGCCGGTCTCGCGGATGTCTTCCATGCGCATGTCGGGGATCCGCTGCTTGCCGGGAATGTCGGTAATCGGCGCGCCGCCACCGCCGCCGCAGCAGCGTGAGCGAAAGCCCGAGCGTTGCATTTCCTTGACCTCGATGCCCAGCGCCCGCAGCACTTGGCGTGGTGCCTCGTACTCGCCGTTGTAGCGGCCCAGGTAGCACGGGTCGTGATAGGTCACGCTGTTGCCTTTGTGCTGGACCAGGTTCAGGGCGCCGGCGTCGATCAGCTCGGCCATGTAGGTGCTGTGGTGCTGCACGAGGTAGTCGCCACCGAAGGCGCCGTATTCGTTTTTCAGCACGTGGAAACTGTGGGGGTCGCAGGTGACGATGCGCTTGAAGCGGTATTTGGCCAGGGTCTGGATATTGCGTGAAGCGAGCATCTGGAAAGTCGCTTCATCCCCCAGGCGCCGGGCCACGTCGCCGCTGTCGCGCTCTTCCAGGCCCAATACGGCGAAGTCGACCTTCGCCGCTTTCAGCACTTTGACGAACGAGCGCAGGGTGCGTTGGTTGCGCATGTCGAACGCGCCGTCGCCGACCCAGAACAGCACATCCACGGTTTTTTTGTCACTGAGCAACGGCAGGCTCAAGTCCGCTGCCCAGTTCATCCGCCCGCCCGGCGCAAAGCCGCCCGGGTTGTCGGTGGCGATCAGGTTTTCCAGGACTTCGGCACCCTTGTTCGGGGTTGCGCCTTTTTCCAGCGTGAGGTGGCGGCGCATGTCGACGATGGCGTCCACGTGCTCGATCATCATCGGGCACTCTTCCACACAGGCGCGACAGGTGGTGCAGGACCACAGGGTTTCAGGGTCCACCAGGCCGTTGACGATCGGCTGGTGCGGGTTGCCGCTGTGTTCGCCGATCGGTTTGCCGGGATAGGCGCTCCCGGCGAACTTGGCGTCGGTGCCACCGGCCAGGCCGACCACCATGTCCTGGATCAGTTTTTTCGGGTTCAGCGGCTGGCCGGCGGCGAACGCCGGGCACGCTGCTTCGCACTTGCCGCATTGCACGCAGGCGTCGAAGCCGAGCAGTTGGTTCCAGGTGAAGTCCACCGGTTTTTCCACGCCCAAGGGTGCGGTTTTGTCAGCCAGGTCCAGGGGTTTGAGGCCGGTGGAACGGCCACCGCCGAAGCGCTCGGCGCGGCGGTGCCAGGCCAGGTGCAAGGCGCCGGCAAAGGCGTGTTTCATCGGGCCGCCCCAGGTCATGCCGAAGAACATTTCGGACACGCCCCACAACACGCCCAGGCCGAGCAAGGCGGCGAGCAGCCAGCCACCGAAGTCCGCCGGCAGAATCCCGGCCACCGGCAAGGTCACCAGGAAGAAGCTCACCGAAAACGCCATCAGGCTTTTCGGCAGGCGCATCCACGGGCCTTTTGACAGGCGCGCAGGTGGGTTGCGACGGCGCAGGTAGACGAACGTGGCGCCGACAAACATCAGCACCGAGGCCAGCAGCAAGGCGTAGCCGAGGATGCGGTTATGCAGGCCGAAACCGTGCACCAGAATCGCCAGCAGCGCCGAGAGCACAAAGCCCAGCGCGGTGGCGACGTGGGTGTTGGCGATGTATTTGTCACGGGCGACCACATGGTGCAGGTCGACCATGTAGCGCTTGGGCATGGCCAACAGGCCGCCAAGCAGGTCGACCTTGGAAGCACGGCCACGGCGCCACATGTTCACCCGGCGCAAGGCGCCGAGGACCGCAAGGCCCAGGGCGGCGAACAGCAGGATGGGAAGCAGGGTGTTCAGCATGGTGAAGCTCCCAAAGACCACACAGGTCTTACATGGGAACCGGATCAATGTGGGAGCTGGCTTGCCTGCGATAGCATCACCTCGGTGTAACTGACACACCGAGTCGCCTGCATCGCGGGCAAGCCCGGCTCCCACAGAAAGCCGGCTCCCACATTGATCGGTTTCCACATTGGTTCAGTGTCGGGTCAGAAATCCTTGCACAGGCGCAGGGCGTCGTAGATGGCGGCGTGGGTATTACGCTGGGCCACACAGTCACCAATGCGGAACAGCAAGTACCCTTCACCCGGTTCGCTCAGGCACGGCTGCGGCTTGATCGCGAACAGGGCTTCGATGTCCATCTGGCCCTTGTTGCGCGAACCTTCCTTGAGCCCGTAGTAGATCTCTTCGTCCGGACGCACGCCGTTCTCGACCACCACCTGGTCCACCACCCGTTCCTCTTTGGCTCCGGTGTATTCGTTCTCCAGCACCGCCACCAGCTTGTCGCCTTCGCGGTAGACCTTTTCCAGCATCATGTCGCCGGTCATGATCACTTCCTTGGGGTACATGCTGCGGTAGTAAGTCGGGAACGACGTACCGCCGATGGCCACGCCAGGCTTGATGTCGTCGGTGACGATCTCGACCTGGCTGCCCTTGTCTGCCAGGAAGTCCGCCACCGACATGCCGGTGAACTCGCAGATGGTGTCGTACACCAGTACGTTTTTGCCCGGCGCTACTTTGCCGTCGAGCACGTCCCAACTGCTGACCACCAGGCCTTCTGCCGCGCCCCAGTGTTCGTTCTGTTCCAGGAACGGATGACCGCCCACCGCCAGCACCACCACGTCCGGGCGCAGGTCGAGGATGGTCGCCGCGTCCGCCGCCACGCCCAGGCGCAGGTCGACGTTCAGGCGTGCCAGTTCCAGCTGGAACCAGCGGGTGATCCCGGCAATCTGGTCACGCTGCGGGGCTTTCGACGCGGTAGTGATTTGCCCGCCGATAAATTCTTTTTTCTCGAACAGCGTCACGTCGTGGCCACGTTCTGCGGCAACCCGCGCCGCCTCCATCCCGGCCGGGCCGGCACCCACCACCACAACTTTGCGCTTGGGCCCGGTGGACTTCTCGATGATGTGCGGCACGCCCATGTATTCACGGGAAGTGGCGGCGTTCTGGATGCACAGCACGTCCAGCCCTTGGTACTGGCGGTCGATGCAGTAGTTGGCGCCGACGCACTGTTTGATCTGGTCGATCTGGCCCATCTTGATCTTGGCGATCAGGTGCGGGTCGGCGATGTGGGCGCGGGTCATGCCGACCATGTCCACGTAACCGCCTTCCAGGATGCGCGTGGCCTGGTTCGGGTCCTTGATGTTCTGCGCGTGCAGCACCGGGGCCTTGACCACTTCCTTGATACCGGCCGCCAAATGCAGGAACGGCTCCGGTGGATAACTCATGTTCGGAATAACGTTGGCCAGGGTGTTGTGGGTGTCGCACCCCGAGCCGACCACGCCGATGAAGTCGAGCATGCCGGTGTCATCGTAGTACTTGGCGATCTGTTTCATGTCCTCGTGGGACAGGCCGTCCGGGTGGAATTCATCGCCGCACAAACGGATGCCGACGCAGAAATCCGGGCCGACTTCCTTGCGTACCGCCTTCAACACCTCAAGGCCGAAACGCATGCGGTTTTCGAAGCTGCCGCCCCATTCGTCGGTACGTTTGTTAACCCGTGGGCTCCAGAACTGGTCGATCATGTGCTGGTGCACCGCCGACAGTTCCACACCGTCCAGGCCACCGGCCTTGGCGCGTGCCGCAGCGCTGGCGTAGTTGCCGATCACCCGCCAGATTTCTTCCGGCTCAATGGTCTTGCAGGTGGCACGGTGCACCGGCTCACGGATGCCCGAGGGCGACAGCAACGTAGGCCAATGCTCGCCATCCCAGCGCGAGCGACGGCCCATGTGGGTAATCTGGATCATGATCTTGGCACCATGCTTGTGCATGGCATCGGCCAGGTTCTGAAAGTGCGGGATGATCCGGTCATCCGCCAGGTTCACCGACTTCCACCAGCCTTGGGGGCTGTCGATGGCCACACTGGAAGAACCGCCGCAGATCGCCAGGCCGATCCCGCCCTTGGCTTTCTCTTCGTAATACTTCACATAGCGGTCGGTGGTCATGCCGCCGTCGGTGGCATACACCTCGGCGTGGGCGGTACTGAGCACGCGGTTGCGGATGGTCAGTTTGCCGATCTGGATCGGCGCAAACATTGCTTCGAAAGCCATGGCAGGGTCCTCGACTTACAACGGCTTGACGGTGAACAGGCCGTCGTCGTGGCCCTCTTCGGAGCCGCCGTAGACTTGCTCGGCCACCGTGCGCAGCTTGCTGCCGCGGGCTTCGAGGATCTGGTCCAGCGCGCCGGCAAACCAGCCGGTGAACATGTAGTCGACCTTGCGCCCGACCTTGCCGTACACGTAGACGAATGCCGAGTGTTCGAGCTTGACGCTGGCGGTGCCTTTGTCGAGGTCAATGTCCTGGATCTTGAACAGGCCCCAGCCACGCTGCGACAGGCGCTTCATATAGTGTTCGAACACCGCGACGCCTTCCAGCCCATGACATTCCGCTTCTTTTTCACACCAGTGCCAGGCGGATTTATAGCCGGCCTTGTAGAGGATTTCGGCGTAGGCCTCGCTGCCCAGGACTTCTTCGATACCCATGTGGTTGTTGACGAAGAAATGGCGCGGCACGTACAGCATCGGCAGGGCGTCGGAGGTCCAGACACCGGTTTCGCTGTCGACTTCGATAGGCAATTGCGGGGCGATCTTGGCCATGGAAACTTAACTCCGGAAAATTCGTTGTGTTGTTGGCCCGGTAGCAGCTGTCGAGCCCCAGCGAGGCTGCGTCGGACGCGCCGCTGATCTGGAACCGAGTCGCGCCTGACGCAGCCTCGCTGGGGCTCGACAGCTGCTACGGGGCATCATTGTTTAGCGGTTGGCTTATTCGCCCCAGACGTCCTTCAGGACGTTGACCCAGTTCTCGCCCATGATCTTGCGTACCACGCGCTCAGGATGGCCACGCTTGAGCAGGGTCTCGGTGAGGTTGGGGAACTCGCCCACGGTGCGGATGCCCAGCGGGTTGATGATCTTGCCGAAGCTGGTCAGGCGGCGGGCATAGCCCTTGTCGTGGGTCAGCATTTCAAAGAAATCCTGGCCATGGCCCTGGGTAAAGTCGGTGCCGATGCCGATGGCGTCTTCGCCGACGATGTTCATGGTGTATTCGATGGCTTCGGCGTAGTCATCGATGGTGGAGTCGATGCCCTTGGCCAGGAACGGCGCGAACATGGTCACGCCGACAAAGCCGCCGTGGTCGGCAATGAACTTCAGTTCTTCATCGGACTTGTTGCGCGGGTGTTCTTTAAGGCCCGACGGCAGACAGTGGGAGTAGCACACCGGTTTTTTCGATTCCAGGATGACTTCTTCGGAAGTCTTGGAGCCTACGTGGGACAGGTCGCACATGATGCCGACGCGGTTCATCTCGGCGACGATCTCGCGACCGAAGCCCGACAGGCCGCCATCACGTTCGTAGCAACCGGTGCCCACCAGGTTCTGGGTGTTGTAGCACATCTGCACCACGCCCACCCCGAGCTGCTTGAAGATCTCGACATAGCCAAGCTGGTCTTCAAACGCATGGGCGTTCTGGAAGCCGAAGATGATGCCGGTCTTGCCCTGTTCCTTGGCTTTGCGGATATCGGCGGTGGTTTTCACCGGGATCACCAGGTCGCTGTTCTCGCGGATCAGGGTCTGGCTGGCCACGATGTTGTTAATGGTGGCCTGGAACCCTTCCCATACCGACACGGTGCAGTTGGCAGCGGTGAGGCCACCCTTGCGCATGTCTTCGAACAGGTCGCGGTTCCACTTGGCAATGATCAGCCCGTCGATAACGATGCTGTCGGCGTGCAATTCGGCTGGGCTCATCAGGCGTCCCCTTATTGGCGATTCATGCGCCGAATCGTCTGCCGGCGCTTTGGGGCCAGCATATGCCCCGGGACGGAAGGAGCCGGGTGCAAAAACGACAAGGGAATTGCCGAAAGCGTCAATCCACGACAAAGGCCAACATGACATCTCTGACGGGCGTCTGTTATTTGTCTTACGCTTGAGCCAGAATTTGCTGATCAACTGATATGAGACGGCGCAATGAAATCGATTTTCCTGGCTTTGGCACTCATCGCAACCGGCGTGCACGCGGCTGAAGACACCGACAACACGCCTTGCGATGGCATCGAGAACGACAAGCAAACCCTGGAATGCGCCAGCTACAACAAAACCACCGCCGAGCAACTGCTCAAGGATAACTACCAGGGGCTGCTGGAACGCATGGGTTCGACCTATGGCAGCAACAAGACGCAGCTGGCAGACATTACCGCTCGTCTGAAGGATGCCCAGCAGAAGTGGGAAAAGCTGCGGGACGCCGATTGCGCCGTGGATACCTTCCCGGCAGTGGCGGGAAGCAAGGAATATGCGATCCAGCAAAACGACTGCCTGGCGCGAATGAGTGATGAACGGTCGGAGTTTTTAGAGTCGATTGGGCAGGAATAAGCCACAATCCACCCCTTTTCCCTCTGAAACAAGGCTATTCATGACTATCTGCGGCATCGAAATCAAAGGCAGTGAAGCCATTATTGCTGTCGCCTCGCTCGACGCTCAAGCATTGGGCCACGTCGCTCTGGCCACCAAGAAAATCTCCCTTGAAGACGATGATGAGGCGGCCAACGTCAAGGCCTTCGCCGCTCAGGTCAGCGCGTTCGTGCGTGAAAACTCCATCACTCACGTCGCCATCAAGAAGCGCAGCAAGAAAGGCGAATTCGCCGGTGGCCCGACTACGTTCAAGATTGAAGGTGTGTTTCAGTTGCTGGAGGGTGTTGAAGTGACGCTGCTGTCGCCGCAGACCATCAATGCGCAGAACAAGAAACACGACTTTGCGTTGCCTGCGACGCTGAACAAGTATCAGCATGAGGCTTACAAGGCCGCGTGTTCAGCCCTGCTGAAGAAATAAGCCACACCCCATATCTACTGTGGGAGCTGGCTTGCCTGCGATAGCGGTGTATCAGCCAGTACATCTGGCACTGAAACACCGCTATCGCAGGCAAGCCAGCTCCCACATTTAATCTTCGCTGTTCTCAAGAGCGGTGTTCATACCGCTTCCCGGCGCCGATCTTCCCTTGGGCACTTGGCGAACCTTGCCCGGTAACTGCGGGTGAAATACGACGGCGACTCAAACCCGCACGCGATACTCACCTCCAGCACGCTCAAATCACTCTGGCGCAGTAACTGCCGGGCTTTCTCCAGACGCAAGCCCAGGTAGAAATTGCTCGGTGTATCGTTCAGGTGCAGCCGAAACAAGCGCTCCAACTGCCGCCGCGTGACCCTGATCGCCTCCGCCAGCGCCAGCGTGCTCAACGGCGGTTCGGTGTGCTGTTCCATCTCGCCAATCACCTGCACCAACTTTTTGTTGTTGATGCCGTAGCGTGTGGCGATCTGCATGCGCTGGTGGTCTTTGCGCGGGCGGATGCGGCCGAGCACAAACTGTTCGGACACCTGAATCGCCAACTCCGGCCCGTGAGCCTGGCTGATCAGGTCGAGCATCAGGTCGATGGACGCGGTGCCGCCCGCCGAGGTGATGCGTCGGCGGTCGATCTCGAACAGCTCCTGGGTCACCGTCAGCTGTGGATAAGATTCCTTGAAGGCGTCGATGGCTTCCCAGTGCAAGGTCAGGCGGTGGCCGTCGAGCAGGCCTGCTTCGGCGAGCACGCAAGCGCCGGTATCGATGGCGCCCAGGGTCACGCCGTCATGGTCGAGACGGCGCAGCCAGTGTTCGAGTGTGGGCGTTGCGAACTTCAGCGGTTCGAAGCCTGCGACCACCAATAAGGTCGCGCCCTTCTTCAATGGCTCCAGCGCCGCGTCGGCGTTGACCGACATGCCGTTGCTCGCCAGTACCGCGCCGCCGTCGGCACTCAACACGTGCCAGCGATACAACTCGCCACGAAAGCGATTGGCAACCCGCAGCGGTTCAATCGCCGAGATAAAGCCGATGGCGGAGAAGCCCGGCATCAGCAGAAAGTAGAAATCCTGGGACATGGAGCGCTCTCGTAGGACGGGCAGCGTGGTCACTGTGATACGCCAGTTCAATCGGTCATTCAAGGGGGCAGGTCGCTGCAGTGCAAGAGCGGGTCGCCGCCGTGCGTTTTATCGCCCTTCAAGCTGCGTAACGTGTCTGCACGGTGCACAAAGACGCCGGAACCCACAATAACAACCTGCCGAGGGAACCACCATGAACCGACTGATCAGCCGCTGCGTGCTCGCACTCAGCGCCAGCGCCATTTTGAGCACCAACGTGATGGCAGCCGATGCGGCTTCTTGCCAGAACGTGCGTATGGGCGTGGTGAACTGGACCGACGTAATCGCCACCAGCGCCATGACCCAAGTATTGCTCGACGGCCTCGGCTACAAGACCAAACAAACCAGCGCGTCCCAGCAAATCATCTTCGCCGGGATCCGCGACCAGCGCCTGGACATGTTCCTGGGCTACTGGAACCCGCTGATGACCCAGACCATCACCCCGTTTGTCGACGCCAAGCAGGTCAAGGTGCTCGACAAGCCATCGCTGGAAGACGCCCGCGCGACATTGGCAGTGCCGACTTACCTGGCTGACAAAGGCCTGAAGACTTTCGCTGATATCGCCAAGTTTGAAAAAGAACTGGGCGGCAAGATCTACGGGATCGAGCCCGGCTCGGGCGCCAACACCCAGATCAAGGCGATGATCGCCAAGAACCAGTTTGGCCTCGGCAAGTTCCAACTGGTGGAATCCAGCGAGGCCGGCATGCTCGCCGCCGTGGACCGCGCGGTGCGCCGCAAGGAAGCCGTGGTGTTCTTCGGCTGGGCGCCGCACCCGATGAACGTCAACGTGGCGATGACTTACCTCACCGGCAGCGATGATGCGCTGGGCCCGAATGAAGGCATGGCCACCGTGTGGTCCGTCACCGCACCGACCTACGCCGAGCAATGCCCCAACGTGCACAAACTACTCAACAACCTGACCTTCACCGCCGCTGATGAGAGCCGAATGATGCAGCCGCTGCTGGATCACAAGGACGCATTGGAGTCGGCCAAGCAATGGCTCAAGGACCACCCGCAAGACCAGCAGCGCTGGCTCGAAGGCGTGACCACCTTCGACGGCAAGCCCGCCGCCGCGAACCTGCAATTGACCAGCAAATAAGCTCTTTTTGAATCACCGTTTCGCAGCCACTCCCGGCTGCGAACGGTATGACTACGCCTGAAAATCACGCCTGTAAGGAACCTGCCTCATGAACCACGACGTCATCATCACCTGCGCACTTACCGGTGCTGGCGACACGACCGCCAGAAGCCCTCACGTGCCGGTCACTCCCAAACAAATCGCTGCTGCGGCGGTGGAAGCGGCCAAGGCCGGTGCCACCGTGGTGCATTGCCACGTGCGTGACCCCGAAACCGGCAAGTTCAGCCGCGACGTGGCGCTGTACCGCGAAGTGATGGAGCGCATTCGCGAGGCGGACATCGACATCATCGTCAACCTCACCGCCGGCATGGGCGGCGACCTGGAAATTGGTGGCGGCGAGAACCCGATGGAGTTCGGTCCCAACACCGACCTGGTCGGCCCGCTGACTCGCCTGGCGCACGTGGAAGCGCTGCTGCCGGAAATCTGCACCCTCGATTGCGGCACCCTGAACTTCGGCGATGGCGACACCATCTACGTCTCCACCCCGGCCCAGCTGCGCGCGGGCGCCAAGCGGATTCAGGAGTTGGGCGTCAAAGCCGAACTGGAAATTTTCGACACCGGCCACCTGTGGTTCGCCAAGCAGATGATCAAGGAAGGCTTGCTCGACAACCCGCTGTTCCAGCTGTGCCTGGGCATCCCGTGGGGCGCGCCGGCCGACACCACTACCATGAAGGCGATGGTCGACAACCTGCCGGCAGACGCGGTGTGGGCCGGCTTCGGGATTGGTCGCATGCAAATGCCGATGGCCGCGCAAGCGGTGCTGCTGGGCGGCAACGTGCGGGTCGGCCTGGAAGACAACCTGTGGCTGGACAAGGGCGTGCTCGCCACCAACGGCCAACTGGTGGAACGCGCCAGCGAGATCCTCAGCCGCCTGGGTGCGCGGGTCATGACCCCGGCCGAAGGCCGCATGAAAATGGGCCTGACCAAGCGCGGCTGACGGTTGCGAGCATCACCGAACCTTGTGGGAGCCGGGCTTGCCCGCGATTGCGGTACACCTGCACCGAATACAGCGGCTGACACACCGCTATCGCAGGCAAGCCAGCTCCCACATTGATCACCGAACTCTTTAGGAATTTGCCATGAGCTTTATCACTGAAATCAAAACCTTCGCAGCGCTGGGCAGCGGTGTTATCGGCAGCGGTTGGGTGTCCCGCGCCCTGGCCCACGGGTTGGATGTGGTGGCATGGGACCCGGCGCCTGGCGCCGAAGCGGCGCTGCGCAAACGCGTCGCGAATGCTTGGGGCGCCCTGGAAAAACAAGGCCTGGCACCGGGTGCCTCGCAAGACCGCCTGCGCTTTGTGGCCACGATTGAAGAGTGCGTGAAAGACGCCGACTTCATCCAGGAAAGCGCCCCGGAACGCCTGGAGCTGAAACTGGAATTGCACAGCAAAATCAGCGCCGCGGCCAAGCCGAATGCGTTGATTGGTTCCAGCACATCAGGGCTGTTGCCGAGCGAGTTTTACGAAGGTTCCACCCACCCGGAACGCTGCGTGGTAGGCCACCCGTTCAACCCGGTTTACCTGTTGCCATTGGTGGAAGTGGTGGGCGGTAAAAACACTGCGCCAGAAGCGATTCAGGCGGCAATCAAGGTGTACGAGTCCCTCGGCATGCGTCCGTTGCATGTGCGCAAGGAAGTGCCAGGGTTTATCGCTGACCGTTTGCTGGAAGCCTTGTGGCGCGAGGCGTTGCACCTGGTGAACGACGGTGTGGCAACCACCGGCGAGATCGATGACGCGATTCGCTTTGGCGCGGGTTTGCGCTGGTCATTCATGGGCACGTTCCTGACCTATACCTTGGCAGGCGGCGATGCCGGGATGCGCCACTTCATGGCGCAATTCGGCCCGGCGTTGCAGTTGCCGTGGACCTATTTGCCGGCACCGGAATTGACCGACAAGTTGATTGACGATGTGGTGGATGGCACCAGCGAGCAGTTGGGCACACACAGCATTTCGGCGCTGGAACGCTATCGTGATGATTGCCTGCTGGCGGTGCTGGAGGCGGTGAAGACCACCAAGGAAAAACACGGCATGACCTTCGCCGAATAACCGCTGTTGATTCTCTGTAGGAGCTGGCTTGCCTGCGATGGCGATGTTGAATTCAGCGCTGCCATCGCAGGCAAGCCAGCTCCCACATTTGACCGAGTACATACCCGGAACTCATGACATGCCCGCACTCACCACCTACACCACCAAGATCCTCCCCGAGTGGGTCGACTACAACGGCCACCTGCGCGATGCGTTCTACCTGCTGATCTTCAGCTACGCCACCGATGCACTGATGGACACCCTGGGCCTGGACGGCGAAAACCGCGAAGCCAGCGGCAACTCGCTGTTCACCCTCGAACTGCACCTCAACTACCTGCACGAAGTGAAGCTGGGCGCCGACGTCGAGGTGCACACCCAACTGGTCGCCCACGACCGCAAGCGCCTGCACCTCTATCACAGCCTGCATCTGGTGGGCGACGAAAAGGAGCTGGCCGGCAACGAACAGATGCTGCTGCACGTCGACCTTGCCGGGCCGCATTCGGCACCGTTCAGCGAGGCGGTGCTGGGCAAGCTCGCAAGCATCAGCACTGAACAGATCGACCTGCCCAGGCCCGCCCTGCTCGGCCGCGTGATTGGACTGCCACCCCAAAAATAAGGAATCGCCATGCAAACCGCCGCCGCTGTTGCCGACTTCCGTATGTACCCGCTGATCAGCGACCTTGCCGATGTGCAGGTGCACAGCGATCACCTCAGCGTGGAATGGGCCGACGGGCGGGTCAGCCCGTTTCATCACCAATGGCTGCGGGACAACTGCCCCTGCCCTGCCTGCGTCTACAGCGTGACCCGTGAACAGGTGCTGGAAATCGTCGACGTGGACGAAAACCTCACGGCGGTCAGCGCCCGCATTGAGCAGGGTTTGCTGACGGTGGAATGGCGTGGTGGGCATCGCAGCCAATACGATCCCGGCTGGCTGCGGGCACACGCCTACGACGATGAATCCCGCGCCGAACGCCGAGCCGCCAAGCCAAAATCGCGGCTGTGGGACCGTACTTTCGAGCTGCCCGTCTTTGACTACGCAGCACTGATGGAAGACCCGAAAGCGCTGCTGCAATGGCTACTGGCGTTGCGTGACAGCGGCCTCACCCAAGTGCGTGGCGTGCCCACCGAACCCGGCTCGCTGGCGTTGATCGCCAAGCGCATTTCGTTTATCCGCGAGAGCAATTTCGGCGTGCTGTTCAACTTGCAATCCAAGGCCGATGCCGACAGCAACGCCTACACGGCATTCAACTTGCCGCTGCACAGTGATTTGCCGACGCGAGAGCTGCAACCCGGGCTGCAATTCCTGCACTGCCTGGTGAACGACGCCGACGGTGGCGAGAGTATTTTTGTCGATGGTTTTGCCATTGCGCGGGCGCTGCGGGACGAAGACCCGGAAGCCTTTCGCGCGTTGTGCGAGATCCCGGTGGAGTTTCGCAACAAGGACCGTCACAGCGACTATCGCCGGCTGGCGCCGATCATCGCCCTGGATGCCTTGGGTGACGTCGCCGAGATTCGCATGGCCAACTTTCTGCGCGGGCCGTTCGAGGCGCCAGCCGCGCAGATGCCGTTGCTGTATCGCGCCTATCGCCGGTTTATCGCAATGACCCGGGAAGCGCGCTTTCGGTTGGTCAAACGGCTGAATCCGGGCGAGCTGTGGTGTTTCGATAACCGCCGCACGTTGCATGCGCGTAATGCGTTTGACCCGGCATCCGGGGCGCGGCATTTCCAGGGCTGCTACATCGACCGGGATGAACTGCTGTCCAGGATATTGGTGTTGCAGAGGTAGACCGCTATCGCAGGCAAGCCGGCTCCCACATTCTGATTTGTGAACACCTTCAAAGGTGGGAGCTGGCTTGCCTGCGATGAGGCCAGTTGCAACCCCACAAATCCCAGCCAAAAAAAGCCCCGATCAAGCCGTGACTGGATCGGGGCAGAGTGCTTTGTGTGAGCTGCGCATCCCGAGGGTGACCAAACCTTCAAGCTGCTTGCTGGGTTGCAGTGTGCACATTCCGTGCGTTCATAAATGGCCCGAAAACGACCTGTTCATAGGTGTGCCGGACATTCGTGCATTCAGGTCTTGCCGACTCGCTGATGGCCTACCAGAATCGACCTCAGTTCCCCGCTCCCCTAACAAGGATAAACGTCATGATGCACGCGGATTTGATTGACCAGGATGACCTGCTGGGCCAACTGCGGTCGTTGGGTTTCGAAGTGTCGAGCGGCGCTACCGCCGAGCAGGCTTGTGAATGTGCGGTGCGCGGCTTGAGTGCGGCGCGGGCCAAGGCGCTCAAGGGTATGGTTGAGCAGATGTACACCGGCAGCGCGACGATATTGCCGGCGGTGAGGCAGGCGATCGACAAGCAGTTGTTACCGGCCTTGGTGCAGTTTCGGCAGAACTCTGGCGCCTGATACACCTGCTTTGTGGCGAGGGAGCTTGCTCCCGCTGGAGTGCGAAGCGCTCCCAAAGATTTTGGGGCCGCTACGCAGCCAGCGGGAGCAAGCTCCCTCGCCACAAAAGCTCTGGTGGTGTTAGAGCCTTACGCTGGCAAACGTCGACTCATTGCGCGCCTGGCTCAACGCCGACAACGGCCCCGACAACGGTGACAACACCAGCGCCTGCGGAATCGGCATCATCGCCACTTGCTGCGTGGTATTGGAACCCACGCGCTCATCGCGCGGCGGAATGCCGAAGTACTCGCGGTAGCATTTGGAGAAGTGCGGCGTGGAGACAAACCCGCACACCGACGCCACTTCGATGATCGACATCGGTGTTTGCTTGAGCAACTGCCGCGCACGAATCAGGCGCAACTTGAGGTAGTAGCGCGACGGCGAACAGTGCAGGTATTTCTGGAACAACCGCTCCAGCTGCCGCCGGGAAACCGCGACGTACACCGCCAGTTCATCCAGGTCGATCGGCTCTTCCAGGTTGGCCTCCATCAGCGCGACGATTTCCTGCAACTTCGGCTGGTTGGTGCCGAGCATGTGCTTGAGCGGCACACGCTGGTGATCCTGTTCGTTGCGAATGCGTTCGTACACAAACATCTCGGAGATCGCCGCCGACAATTCACGGCCGTGGTCGCGGCTGATCAGGTGCAGCATCATGTCCAGCGGTGCTGTGCCACCCGAACTGGTGAAGCGGTTGCGGTCGAGGGTGAACAGGCGGGTGCTCATGGCCACGCGAGGGAAGGCTTCCTGCATCGACGCCAGGCATTCCCAGTGCACGCTGCAATCAAAACCATCCAGCAGGCCGGCGCAAGCCAGGGCCCAACTGCCGGTGCACACCGCACCAAGGCGCCGAGACTGACGCGCCTGGCTTTGCAGCCACGACACATGTTCACGGGTTACGGTGCGCTGGATGCCTACGCCGCCGCAGACAATCACCGTGTCCAGGGCCGGCGCTTTGTGCATGGAGGCATCGGGGGTGATTTGCAGACCGTCGCTGGCCCACACCTGGTTTCCGTCCACACTCAACGTCGTCCAGCGATACAGCTCGCGGCCGGAGAGTTGGTTGGCCATGCGCAGGGGTTCGACTGCGGAGGCCAGGGAAATCAGCGTGAAATTGTCCAGCAGCAAAAAGCCGATGGATTGAGGCGCACGGTTCTGGGGTTGAGCCCCGGAGTTGAACGACGTCATCGCGGTATCTCCTCACACAAAGCGGGTGATGGCCTCAGGCGAGGCTCTTGTTATTGCGCTCATCCCGATCAGGAGAGAGGCTTTGGATTGATAGAGCAAATGCCATGCCTAAAGTTGAATGCGCATTCAATAACTCCTGAAAACGACCTCATGAAGTGTCTATATAAGCCCGTGCGCAGAGTGCGGATATCACCCAAAAAAGGCGCCAGGGGACGCAGGCACAAGGCGTGTGAGCAGATCGGTAGCACTTGTGGGAAGGGAGAGAAACGACGTGGGAAAAGTCTGTCACCACAAGCACGGGTGACCGATGGTCATGAGGGCAAATCGTTCGGGAGCTACTTATCTAATTGCGACGCGCTAAAAGGTGGCGCTTTTGGTTCAGGTGTTCACTTTATGCGCAGTGTCGTTCTTCTGTGGCGAGGGAGCTTGCTCCCGCTGGGCTGCGCAGCGGCCCTAAAAATCCTGGGAGCGCTTCGCACTCCAGCGGGAGCAAGCTCCCTCGCCACAGCAAGCTCCCTCAACACAGCAAGCTCCCTCACCCCATAAAAGCTGGATCAACACTCCACAGCACTCACCGCCAACCCACCCCGCGACGTTTCCTTGTACTTGTCGTGCATGTCCGCGCCGGTATCGCGCATGGTGCGGATCACCCGATCCAGGGAGATAAAGTGCTGTCCATCGCCGCGCAGTGCCATTTGCGCGGCGTTGATCGCCTTCACCGCAGCAATCGCATTACGCTCGATGCACGGCACTTGCACCAGCCCGCCCACTGGGTCGCAGGTCAGGCCCAGGTTGTGTTCCAGGCCAATCTCGGCGGCGTTGCACAGTTGCTCCGGGGTGGCCCCCAGAATCTCTGCCAACCCCGCCGCCGCCATGGCGCACGCCGAGCCGACTTCGCCCTGGCAGCCCACTTCGGCACCGGAGATCGAGGCGTTCTTTTTGCACAGGATGCCCACCGCCGCAGCCGCCAGGAAGTAGTCGACCACGTTGGCTTCGGTCACCACTTCACTGAACTTCATAAAGTAGTGCAACACCGCCGGGATGATCCCCGCCGCGCCATTGGTGGGTGCAGTGACCATACGCCCGCCGGCAGCGTTTTCTTCGTTCACGGCCAGGGCGAACAGGTTCACCCATTCCATGGCGCTTAAGGTGGAGCCGATCACGTTCGGTTTGCCCAACTCCTGCAAGCTGCGGTGCAACTTGGCCGCGCGCCGGCGCACGTTGAGACCGCCCGGCAGGATGCCTTCGTGTTTCAGGCCCTGCTCCACGCAATCCTGCATGGCGCGCCAGAGTTTCATCAGGCCGCTGCGGATCTCATCTTCCGGGCGCCAGGTTTTTTCATTCGCCAACATCAGTTCAGCGACCCGCAGGTTGTGGGTCTTGCACAGCTGCAGTAGCTCCACGGCACTGGAGAAATCATACGGCAGCTCGGTGCGGTCCATGTCTGCCACGCCGCTTTTGGCCTGGGCTTCATCCACTACAAAGCCGCCGCCTACGGAGTAGTAGGTGTCGCGGTGCAACTCAGCGTCATCACCGAACACCAGCAGCGTCATGGCGTTGGGATGGAAGGGCAGGTTTTCGTCGATCAAACGCATGTCCCGTGACCACAGGAAAGGCACCGGTAAATGCCCGTCCAGCAGCAATGTGTTGGTCTCGCGCAGAGTCTCGATGCGCAGGCCGATCTGCGACGGATCGATCGCGTCGGGCCACTCGCCCATCAGGCCCATGATCACCGCGTTATCGCTGCCGTGGCCGATGCCCGTGGCCGACAAGGAGCCATACAGCTGAACTTCGACGCGCCTTACTTGTTCCAACACAGCACGTTCACGCAGTCCTTGAACGAATAACGCCGCGGCGCGCATGGGGCCGACGGTGTGAGAACTCGAAGGCCCAATGCCGATCTTGAACAGGTCGAAAACGCTGATAGCCATTGCCGTGGAACTCCGCAGATGAACACAGGCCGGGCTTGAATGAGCTGCTACGCTCAGATCGCCCAGATGGCGGCATCATCGAGCTTTTACTCGCCCTCACGGCGTCTCACACCGACGTACCCATGCTTACCAGCGCCGCGCTCGCGGAAGGCGACGTTTTGGCCGTTTTTTGCGGTGCAGATCGGTAAAAAGTACAGTTTTGCCTTGGAAAAAATCTGTAAGCGACGTCACCGACACTGGATACGACCATCCCTGTACTGGATACGACGCCCCCTGTAGGCGTCAGATTTTCACTGGTACATGATCAGTCTCGACTCGTTTGCACAGTTGCGTGGCAGAGCTGTGCCGCACGCCCAACCGCAACACCTATAAGCGCGGTGTAATCGCCGCCAGAAAAACACCAGGAGTCCACCCATGAAAGGTTCCCCGTCGTTGTTGTTGGCCGCCATGCTGAGTCTGCCAGCCCTGGCTCACGCTGCAGAACCGGCGCAATGCCAGACCGTCAACTTCTCCGATGTTGGCTGGACCGACATCACCGTCACCACCGCCACCACCAGCGAAGTCCTCAAGGGCCTTGGCTACAAACCCCGCACCACGATGATTTCGGTACCGGTGACCTACAAGTCCCTGGCCGACGGCAAGAACATGGACATCTTCCTCGGCAACTGGATGCCGACCATGGAAAACGACATCAAGCAGTACCGTGATGCCGGCACCGTGGAAACCGTGCGCGCCAACCTGGAAAACGCCAAGTACACCCTGGCCGTACCGGAAGCGCTGTACAACAAGGGCCTGAAAGACTTCGCCGACATCGTCAAATTCAAGGATGAGCTGGGCGGCAAGATCTACGGCATCGAGCCGGGCAATGACGGCAACCGCACCATCCAGACCCTCATCGACAAAGACGCTTTCGGCCTGAAAACCGCCGGTTTCAAAGTGGTCGAATCCAGCGAAGCCGGGATGCTCTCGCAGGTGGAACGCGCCACCAAGCGCGACCAGGCCATCGTGTTCCTCGGCTGGGAACCGCACCCGATGAACACCCGCTTCAAGATGAAGTACCTGACCGGGGGTGATGATTCATTCGGCCCCAACTACGGCCAGGCCACCATCTACACCAACGTTCGCAAGGGCTACACCCAGGAATGCAGCAACGTGGGCCAGTTGCTGAAAAACCTGTCGTTTACCTTGAACATGGAAAGCACCCTGATGGGTAACGTCCTGGACGACAAAATGAAGCCGGACGCTGCTGCCAAGGCGTGGCTGAAGAAGAACCCGCAAGTGCTCGATACCTGGTTGGCCGGTGTGACCACCGTCGATGGCAAGCCAGGTCTGGAGGCCGTCAAGGCGTACCTCGCCAAGTAAGTGCTGACCCCGGGCCGGCATGCTGGCCCGGGATGTTTTTCCTCTTCGCATGTGGACATTCACTACCATGCTGACTGAACATAAAATCCCGCTAGGCCAGTACATCGCTGCCTTCGTTGAATGGTTGACCCAACACGGGGCCAACTACTTCGACGCAATCGCATCGACCCTGGAAACGATGATCCACGGCGTGACGTTCGCGCTGACCTGGTTCAATCCGCTGGCATTGATCGGTCTGATTGCGCTGCTCGCTCACTTCATTCAACGCAAATGGGGCCTGACCGTTTTTGTCATTGCCTCCTTCCTGCTGATCCTCAATCTTGGGTACTGGCAGGAAACCATGGAGACCCTGGCGCAGGTACTGTTCGCCACCCTGGTCTGCGTGGTGATCGGCGTGCCGCTGGGCATTGTTGCCGCGCACAAACCGATGTTCTACACCCTGATGCGGCCGGTGCTCGATCTGATGCAGACCGTACCGACCTTCGTCTACCTCATCCCTACCCTGACCCTCTTCGGGCTGGGTGTGGTACCTGGGCTGATTTCCACGGTGGTGTTTGCGATTGCCGCGCCTATCCGTCTGACTTACCTGGGTATCCGTGATGTGCCGCAAGAGTTGATGGACGCCGGCAAGGCCTTTGGCTGCTCGCGCCGTCAATTGCTCTCGCGGATTGAACTGCCCCACGCCATGCCGAGCATCGCCGCCGGCATTACCCAATGCATCATGCTGTCGTTGTCGATGGTGGTGATCGCGGCCCTGGTAGGCGCCGACGGCCTCGGCAAACCGGTGGTCAATGCGCTGAACACCGCCGATATTGCCCTGGGCTTTGAAGCGGGCCTGGCGATCGTGCTGCTGGCGATCATGCTCGACCGTATCTGCAAACAACCCGACGCTAAAGTAGGGGGTGATGCATGAGCATTATCCGGTTCGAAAATGTCGACGTGATCTTCTCCAAAGACCCGCGTGAAGCGCTCAAGCTGCTGGACCAGGGCATGACGCGCAACGAGATCCTGAAAAAGACCGGGCAGATTGTCGGTGTTGAAAACGCCAGCCTGGATGTGGAGAAAGGCGAAATCTGCGTGTTGATGGGCCTGTCGGGCTCTGGCAAGTCGAGCTTGCTGCGCTGCATCAATGGCCTGAACACCGTCAGCCGCGGCAAGCTGTTTGTGGAGCATGAAGGTCGTCAGATCGACATCGCTTCCTGCACCCCCGCCGAGCTGAAAATGATGCGCACCCAGCGCATCGCCATGGTGTTCCAGAAGTTCGCCCTGATGCCCTGGCTGACGGTGCGTGAAAACATCAGCTTCGGCCTGGAGATGCAGGGCCGCCCGGAGAAAGAACGGCGCAAGCTGGTGGACGACAAACTCGAGTTGGTGGGCCTGTCGCAGTGGCGCAACAAGAAGCCCGACGAGCTGTCCGGCGGCATGCAGCAGCGTGTAGGCCTGGCCCGCGCGTTGGCGATGGACGCCGATATCCTGCTGATGGACGAACCCTTCTCGGCACTCGACCCGCTGATCCGCCAGGGCTTGCAGGATGAGTTGCTGGAGTTGCAACGCAAGTTGAGCAAGACCATCGTATTTGTGAGCCACGACCTGGATGAGGCGCTGAAACTCGGCAGCCGCATCGCGATCATGAAAGACGGCCGAATCATCCAGTACAGCGTGCCGGAAGAGATCGTGCTGAACCCGGCGGATGACTATGTGCGTACGTTCGTGGCGCACACCAACCCGCTGAATGTGTTGTGTGGCCGCAGCCTGATGCGCACGGTAGACAACTGCACCCACGTCAACGGCTCCATCAGCCTGGACCCGGGCGGCGACTCGTGGCTGGACCTGGCCGAAGGCAACACCATCAAGGGCGCGCGGCAGAACGGCGCAGTGCTGAACTTGCAGAACTGGGCACCGGGGCAAGCCGTGGAAGGTCTGGGGCGGATGCCGACGTTAGTGGATTCCAATATCGGGATGCGTGAGGCGTTGCAGATTCGCTATCAGACAGGCAACAAGCTGGTGCTGCAGGACAACGACAAGGTGGTGGGGATTTTGGGTGACAGCGAGCTGTATCACGCGTTGCTGGGCAAGAACCTGGGGTAACCCCTCCTGAAGGAACTGGGTCAATGTGGGAGCTGGCTTGCCTGCGATAGCTGCAGTGAATTCACCACTGCTATCGCAGGCAAGCCAGCTCCCACATTTGACCCCATTCCAACCTTGGAACAGCGGCGCCAGTGAAGGCGCCGCTCGGCTTAACACTCAGCTATAGACACGGCCAAGGAGCTGCCGATGGCTTTCAAACTGATCGAGCACGTCCCGGGTGATCTGTTCCTGGGCAAAGCCCATCAGGTCGTATTCCTGAGGCCCGTTGTGCAGGTAAACCTCGGCCCGGTAGTAACGTGTGCGCTCTTCCTCGGGCAAGTCATCCGGTGCCGACGAATAAGCATCCAGGCTCACTTCGTAGACAAACGGATTGCCCTCTTCCATCTCGATACGCACCCCAATGCAGCGCTTGGATTTGCCCAGCAACGTCTGCACTTCCAGCCCCTGGTCACGCAACGCAGCCGCCGCTTCTTCCAGCGCTGGCGTGACGTGCTTGTCCATAAAGCGTTGCACGGTGCCCTGGCTCGGTTGCAGGTCCAGCGCGGTCAAGCGCTCGCTGAAACCACGACGGCCACGCTCGGCCAACTGCGCCTGCTCAAGTTCAATCGCCACGTCCTGACGCATCGCCTTGTGCAAGCCGAACATGAACAGGATCAGCACCACCGAGAACGGCAAGCCGGCCAGCACCACCATGGTTTGCATGGCTTCAAAGTTACCGGCAAACAACAGGCCGATGGTCACCAGGGTGATCACTGCCGACCAGAAAATCCGCAGCCAGTGCGGCGCATCTTCGTCAACGTTGCCGCCCTTGCAGGAAAGGTTCGCCATCATCACCGCGCCGGAATCCGCCGGGGTCAGGAACAATACGAAGCCCACAAAGATCGACACACCGGTCACGATTTTCGACGCCGGGTAATGCTCCAGCAGTTGGTAGATCGCCATGGACGGTTGTTCCAGCGCGGTCTTGCCCAACTCCACCGCACCGTGGTTCAGCACCAGGTCCAGGGCCGAGTTCCCGAAGATCGACAGCCACGCCAGGGTGAAGCCCAGCGGAATCAGCAGCACGCCGGCCACCAGTTCACGCACCGTGCGGCCACGGGAAATACGCGCGATGAACATGCCCACGAACGGTGCCCAGGAAATCCACCAGGCCCAGTAGAACAGAGTCCACAGGCCCATCCAGCGCTCGGTCTTGTCGGCGTCGCCTTCGTACACATACAGGTCGAAGGTCTTCAGCACGATGCCGTTCAGGTAGTCGCCGGTGTTTTGCACCAGGCCATTGAGCAAGTGCAGGGTCGGGCCAAACAGCAGTACGAAAATCAGCAGGCCGCTGAACAGCACGATGTTCAGGTTGGACAGGCGGCGAATGCCGTTTTCCACACCCGACACGGCCGCGATGGTCGCCACGGTGCTCATCACGATGATCACGATCAGCAGGTTAGTGTTGCTGTGCGCCATGCCGAACAGGTTTTCCAACCCGGACGACACCTGCATCGAACCAATCCCCAGGTTCGTCACCAGGCCCAGCAGGGTCACGAACATGCCGAAGCCGTCCACTGCGTGACCGGCCGCGCCTTTGACCCAGCGCTCGCCCACCAGCGGGTACAGCGCCGAGCGCAAGGCCAGCGGCTGGTTATGACGATAGGCAAAGTACGCCACGGCCAGGCCGACCAGCGCGTAGATCGCCCAGCCGTGCAGGCCCCAGTGCAGGAACGTCAACTGCAACGCCTGGCGTGCAGCGTCGCCGGTGGCCGATGCGCCTTCAGGCGGGTTGAAGTAATGGTCCAGCGGCTCGGACGCGCCGAAGTACAGCAGCGAGATGCCGATGCCCGACGAGAAAAGCATGCCGGCCCAGGCGCCGTAGCTGAAGTCCGGGGTGTCGTCCTTGCTGCCCAGTTTCAACTTGCCGTAGGACGAAAACGCCAGGCCCACCACAAACACCAGGTAGGCGGCGATCACAACCATGTAGTACCAGCCAAAGCTTTTCGACAACCAGGCTTGGGCCACACCGAGCATCCTGCCGGCTTCCTGCGGGGCGATAATCAGAATCGCGGTCAACAACAGAATCAGCGCGGTGGAGGTGTAGAACACCCAACCGTTGACCCGCACCTTTTCTGGCGGGGTCTTTATAAGAGAGGCAGAACTCATGGCACAGATGCTCCGGGCAGTGCAGAGAAACACAAGGCAACGCATGACCCGAGCCATCGATTTTTCGGCAGTCGACGGACGGGTGTATAAAGACACCCCGAAAAACCCCAAACCCTCGGCGAACCGCTGTGCCGGGCTGTTTCAAGGTTTTTTGCAGATGTCAGGTGGCGCCACATGCACGTAGGAAATACCTGTAGGCAGCGACCATTTGTCGCAGATCTTATTCTTTGTTGATTGAACGTTCAATCAAAACAAAATAGACTGGCCCACAAGCCGACGGACGTTTATCGCCCGTTGGCAGGCCTAAGGAGAGGTGCACGATGCCCAAGGTCGGTATGCAACCCATACGCCGCCAGCAGTTGATCGAAGCCACATTGACGGCGGTCGATCAGGTCGGAATGGGAGATGCCAGCATTGCGCTGATCGCCCGTCTGGCCGGTGTCTCGAATGGCATCATCAGTCACTATTTTCAGGACAAGAATGGCCTGATCGCCGCCACGATGCGGTACCTGATGAACGTCCTGATCGAGAACGTCACCGAGCGCCGGTTGGCGCTGAAAGATGACAGCCCGCGGGCCCATCTTCAGGTGATCATCGAGGGCAACTTCGACGCCAGCCAGGTCAACGGCCCGGCGATGAAAACCTGGCTGGCCTTCTGGGCCACCAGCATGCACCACCCGTCATTGCACAGGCTGCAGCGGATCAACGATCACCGTCTGTATTCCAACCTGTGCTGCCAGTTCCGCCGAGCGTTGCCGTTGTCCGAGGCACGCAGCGCAGCCCGAGGCCTGGCGGCCCTGATCGACGGTTTGTGGTTGCGCGGCGCCCTGTCGGGAGACGCTTTCGACACGGAGCAGGCGCAACGGATCGCTTACGAATACATGGATTTCCAATTGGCCAAACAGGTGAGTTAGAGCACACATAGACGCTCAACTTCCGGACCGCGCCAACCACTTATGCACTTGCGAGGACTTTATGGCCCGTTTCGAACTGCAAAAACTCTACATTGACGGCGGCTACTCCGACGCTGGCAGCGATGCCACCTTCGAAGCCATCAACCCGGCTAACGGTGAAGTTCTCGCCAACGTGCAACGCGCCACTAAAGAAGACGTTGAGCGCGCTGTGGTCAGCGCCGAAAAGGGCCAGAAAATCTGGGCCGCGATGACCGCCATGGAGCGTTCGCGCATCCTGCGTCGTGCCGTCGATATCCTGCGTGAGCGCAACGACGAACTGGCCGCCCTGGAAACCCTGGACACCGGCAAGCCGTACTCCGAAACCCAATACGTCGACATCGTCACCGGCGCCGATGTACTGGAATACTACGCAGGCCTGGTGCCCGCCATCGAAGGCGAGCAGATCCCGCTGCGTGACACCTCGTTCGTCTACACCCGTCGCGAGCCGCTGGGCGTGGTGGCCGGTATCGGCGCGTGGAACTACCCGATCCAGATCGCCCTGTGGAAATCCGCCCCTGCCCTGGCAGCCGGTAACGCGATGATCTTCAAGCCAAGCGAAGTCACCTCGCTGACCACCCTGAAACTGGCCGAGATCTACACCGCAGCCGGCGTTCCGGATGGCGTGTTCAACGTACTCACCGGCAGCGGCCGTGAAGTCGGCACCTGGCTGACCGAGCACCCGCGCATCGAGAAAATCTCGTTCACCGGCGGCACCGACACCGGCAAGAAAGTCATGGCCAGCGCTTCGAGCTCTTCGCTCAAGGAAGTCACCATGGAACTGGGCGGCAAATCCCCGCTGATCATTTTCGACGACGCCGACCTCGACCGCGCCGCCGACATCGCGATGATGGCCAACTTCTACAGCTCGGGCCAGGTCTGCACCAACGGCACTCGCGTATTTGTTCCGACCGCTCTTAAAGGCGCGTTCGAAGCCAAGATCGCCGAGCGTGTTGCACGCATTCGTGTGGGCAACCCGGAAGATGAAAACACCAACTTCGGCCCGCTGGTCAGCTTCGCCCACATGGAAAGCGTGCTCGGCTACATCGCCAAGGGTAAAGAGCAAGGCGCCCGCCTGCTGTGCGGCGGCGACCGCCTGACCGACGGCGAATTCGCCAAGGGTGCCTACGTTGCGCCGACAGTGTTCACTGACTGCACCGACGACATGACCATCGTCCGTGAAGAAATCTTCGGCCCGGTGATGAGCATCCTCACCTACGACACCGAAGAAGAAGTGATCCGTCGCGCCAACGACACCGACTTTGGCCTGGCCGCTGGTTTGGTGACCCGCGACCTGAACCGCGCTCACCGCGTGATTCATCAGCTGGAAGCCGGTATCTGCTGGATCAACGCCTGGGGCGAGTCCGACGCGAAGATGCCGGTGGGCGGCTACAAGCAGTCGGGCGTGGGCCGCGAAAACGGCATCAGCTCGCTGAACAACTTCACTCGCATCAAATCGGTACAGGTTGAGCTGGGCGACTACGCCTCGGTGTTCTAAACCTGCCAGCCAGGGGTGCGCCTTTGTGGCGAGGGAGCTTGCTCCCGCTGGGCTGCGCAGCAGCCCCATCCCAGGCATCGCAGTTCGCCAGACCGAACTCGTTCGCTGATTTTGCGACTGCTGCGCAGTCGAGCGGGAGCAAGCTCCCTCGCCACAAAAGCAGCTTGAACCACTTACATGAGGGTGCATTTATGTCCCAAGAATACGACTACATCATTGTGGGTGCCGGCTCTGCCGGTAACACCCTGGCGACCCGTCTGACCGAAGACGAAGGCGTCACCGTCCTGCTGCTGGAAGCCGGCGGCCCGGACTACCGTTTCGATTTTCGTACCCAAATGCCGGCCGCACTGGCGTTCCCGCTGCAGGGCCGTCGCTACAACTGGGCCTACGAAACCGATCCAGAGCCACACATGGACGGCCGCCGGATGGAATGCGGTCGCGGCAAGGGCCTGGGCGGCTCCTCGCTGATCAACGGCATGTGCTACATCCGCGGCAACGCAATGGACTACGACAACTGGTCGAAACTCCCGGGCCTGGAAAGCTGGACCTACCTGGACTGCCTGCCGTATTTCCGTAAGGCCGAAACCCGCGACATCGGCCCGAACGACTACCACGGTGGCGAAGGCCCGGTCAGCGTGACCACGCCCAAAGCCGGCAACAACCCGCTGTTCCACGCGATGGTTGAAGCCGGTGTACAGGCCGGTTACCCGCGTACCGAAGACTTGAACGGCTACCAGCAGGAAGGCTTCGGCCCGATGGACCGTACCGTGACGCCAAATGGTCGTCGCGCCAGCACCGCGCGCGGTTACCTGGACACGGCCAAGAAGCGCTCGACGTTGACCATCGTCACCCACGCCCTGACCGACAAGGTATTGTTTGAAGGCAAGCGCGCCGTTGGTGTGCGCTACCTGATCGGCGCCGCTGAAGAGCGCGTTGAAGCCCGTGCCCGCAAGGAAGTCCTGGTGTGCAGTGGCGCGATCGCTTCGCCGCAACTGCTGCAACGCTCCGGCGTTGGCCCGGCAAAACTGCTGGAAAGCCTCGACATCCCGGTGGTCCACGACCTGCCGGGCGTCGGCGAAAACCTGCAGGACCACCTTGAGCTGTACCTGCAATACGCGTGCACCCAACCGGTGTCGCTGTACCCGTCGCTGCTCTGGTACAACCAGCCGGCTATCGGTGCCGAGTGGCTGTTCAACGGTACCGGCATCGGCGCCAGCAACCAGTTCGAAGCGGGCGGTTTCATCCGTACCCGTGAAGAGTTCGATTGGCCGAACATCCAGTACCACTTCCTGCCGGTGGCGATTAACTACAACGGCAGCAACGGGGTGAAAGAGCACGGGTTCCAGGCGCACATGGGCTCCATGCGTTCGCCGAGCCGTGGTCGCGTACAGCTGAAGTCGAAGAACCCGCGCGAATACCCGAGCATCCTCTTCAACTACATGGCCACCGAGCAGGACTGGCAGGAGTTTCGCGACGGCATCCGCCTGACCCGTGAAATCATGCAACAGCCGGCACTGGACCAATACCGTGGCCGCGAAATCAGCCCGGGCATCGACGTGCAGACCGACGAGCAACTCGACAAGTTTATCCGCGAGCACGCCGAGACCGCGTTCCACCCGTCGTGCTCGTGCAAGATGGGCACCGACGAAATGGCCGTGGTTGACACCGAAGGCCGTGTGCATGGCATGCAGGGTTTGCGCGTAGTGGATGCGTCGATCATGCCGATCATCACCACCGGTAACCTGAACGCGCCGACGATCATGATCGCCGAGAAAATCGCCGACAAGATCCGTGGCCGCCAGCCCCTGCCGCGCAGCACTGCGGATTACTACGTAGCGGGCGATGCGCCAGCGCGTGGCAAGCCGCTGCGTGAAGTGAGCCCTACCGCGCAGTAACCGCCCACCTTGTAGTGAGCGGGCTTGCCCCGCGCTGGGCTGCGAAGCAGCCCCACTACCGGCAACCGAGATTCTCATGAAAAACAGCGGTGCCTGGATTGGGAGGGCTTCGCCCTCCGGCGCGGGGCAAGCCCGCTCACCACAGCAAGCCCGCTCACCACAACAAACTCACTCACCCCAGGTGATCACCTTTCCTTGATCAGCTCCCAGCCCAGGCCTACTCTGTTCGCCTGCCCGCGCCGAGCCGCCCACAAGGAAGGCCCCATGTTCGAACACCACGCCACACTCAAAAAGCACTTCAGTGCCCTGCGCACCAGCGCCGAATTCTTTTCCCTGCGCTACGTCCGCGAGTCCGGCCAGTACCTGTCGGTACGCAAGAACGTCGCCGAGCCGCCACACCTGAGCCAGGACGAAGGCGCGATGCTCACCGTGCGCCTCAATGGCGTCGAAGCCTACGCCGCCACCCACGACATTTCCCTGCCCGGCCTGCAAGCCGCCCTTGAGCGTGCCGAACAGCAAGCCCGGTTGATCAAGCCCCACGCCCTGCTCGACCTGCGCGACCAGCCGGTGTCCAGCGACATCGCCGACTACCTGTCACCCGGCCTCGACCAACCCTTCCCGTCTTTGAGTGATTGCTACCAATTGCTCGGTGCCGAATCGGCCGCCGTGCCCAAGGACGAGCGCCTGGTGAACTGGGAAGTCAGCCTGGGCACCACCCACGTCGAGCAGATCTACCTCAACAGCGCCGGCGCCGAGCTGCGCCAGGCCCAGCGCTTTGTGTTCCCCGGGGTCAACGTCACAGCCTACGACGGTAACGACAGCCAGACCCGCACCCTGGGTGGCACCAACTTTGGCCAGCAAGGCGGCTTCGACGTGATCAGCCGCTTCGGCCTGGTGGGCGCCGCGCCGCAGGTTGCCGACCAGGCGCTGCAACTGCTGCTGGCACCGAACACACCCCAAGGCCCGCGCGACCTGCTGCTGATGCCCGACCAGATGATCCTGCAGATCCACGAGTCCATCGGCCACCCGCTGGAACTGGACCGCATCCTGGGCGATGAGCGCAATTACGCCGGCACCAGCTTCGTCAAGGCCAGCGACTTCGGCCACCTGCAATACGGCTCCCCCCTGCTCAACGTGACCTTCGACCCGGACATTCCAGAACAGCTCGCCAGCTACGGGCATGACGACGACGGCACCCAGGCGAGCAAACAATTCCTGATCCGCGAAGGCCTGCTGCTCAAGCCGCTGGGCGGTGCGTTGTCGCAATACCGCTCCGGCATGCAAGGCGTGGCCAACAGCCGCGCCTGCAGCTGGAACCGCGCGCCGATCGACCGCATGGCCAACCTGAATATCGAGGCCGGCGACCAGAACATGGCGCAGCTGATTGGCGGTATCGAGAACGGCATCCTGATGTCCACCAACCGCTCCTGGTCGATCGATGACGCGCGCAACAAATTCCAGTTCGGTTGCGAATGGGGCCAGTTGATTGAAAACGGCGAACTCAAAGGCGTGGTGAAGAACCCCAACTACCGGGCGATTTCCGCGCAGTTCTGGCGCAACCTCAGCGCCGTCGGCGACGCCAGCACCTTCAAGGTGCTGGGTACGCCCAACTGCGGCAAGGGCGAGCCTAACCAGGTGATCCGCGTCGGCCATGCGTCGCCAGCCTGTGTATTCAGCAACGTGGATGTATTCGGGGGGGACGCCTGATGAAGCATTTCAAAGCGCTGGTGGACTGGCTCAAGCAGGCCATCACCGACAACGAACAATTCCACCTCGGCTACGCCGACGAATCCTCCGAGTTTGTGCGCTTCAACCACGGCAAAGTGCGCCAGGCCGGGCAGGTGCAACAGGCCAGCCTGAACCTGAAGCTGATCAACGACGGGCGCCACGCCGACCTGGGTATCACCCTCGCGGGCGAGCCTGAACTGGATCGCCAGCGCCTGGCCGACGGCCTGCAACAACTGCGCGAGACCTTGCCGTTATTGCCGCAGGACCCGTACCTGCTGCTCAACCACAACGCCTGGCAAAACAAGGACCAGCAGGACCGCCCGCTGCCCGACCTGGCCCAGGTGCTGGAAGCAATCAGCGTAGCCGCCGAAGGCGTGGACATGGTCGGCTTCTACGCTGCCGGCCCCATCAGCCGTGGCTTTGCCAGTTCTTCAGGCGCCTTCGGCTGGCACCAGGCCAACAGTTTTAATTTCGACTTCAGCCTGTTCCATGCCAACGGCGAAGCGGTAAAAGCCAGCTACGCCGGTAACGATTGGGACAGTGCGGCCTTCGCCCAGCGTTTCCAGCAGGCCCGCGAGCAACTGGAGTTCCTCGGGCGCCCGCTGCACCCGCTGGCACCCGGGCAATACCGCGCTTACCTGGCCCCGGCGGCCATGGAAGAGATCATCAGCATGCTGACCTGGGGCGGTTTTTCCGCCCAGGCCATCGCCAGCAAGGGCAGCCCGCTGCAACGGTTGTATGCCGGCGACCAGTCCCTGAGCCCGCAGGTGGCCATTGACGAACACGTCAGCGGCTCCCTCAGCTCGGCGTTTTCCCGCGATGGCTACCCGCGCAGTGATGTGACACTGATCCGCGCCGGCAAGGCCGAAGGCCAACTGGTGAACTCCCGCAGCGCCGCCGAATACGGCTTGAGCACCAACGGCGCCAGCAGCGACGAATCCCCAAGCGCCTTGCAGATGGCGGCCGGCAACCTGGCCCAGGCCGATATCCTCAAGCAATTGGGCACCGGCCTGTACATCAGCAACCTGTGGTACCTGAACTACTCCGACCAACCGGCCGCGCGCCTGACCGGCATGACCCGCTTCGCCACGTTCTGGGTCGAGAACGGCGAGATCAAGGCGCCGGTCAGCACCATGCGTTTTGATGACAGCGTGTACAGCCTGCTGGGCTCGCAGTTGGAGGCATTGACCGCTGATCGGGAGTTGCTGCTGTCGGCGAGTACGTATAGCCAGCGCAATACCTCATCCAACCTATTGCCGGGCGCGCTGGTAAAACGCCTGACCCTCACTTTATAAACAACGCAACACCCAAGTGGGAGCGGGCTTGCCCACGATAGCGGTGTATCAGTGCCAGATGTGCTAAATGACACTGCGCTATCGCAGGCAAGCCAGCTCCCACAGTTGAACGCATTCCAGATTTTGATCGAGCCCAGCCGCAAAACCCCATTCCAGACACCTGGCCGCCCGGCCAGTTGTCGCTCGCGAAAAACCTCGTTATAAAGGTTGGTGGCACCTAGCCACGTCCGCGCGGTAAAAAAATTCAAACAACACCCCGCCGTCCTCAACCCACTTGCACGCAAGTGATGCATGACCTTGCCCGGGATAGGGCAAGCTGGAGCGTTGACATGAACCATGGAAGTTTTGTCATTGAAAAGCTGTTCAAGCACTACAACGTCCACGTAGAGCAGCTTGGTAACCACCCAGAGAAAAAAACCGTGCTGTTGGTCAATGGCGCACTGTCCACCACCCGCTCGTTTGCCCGCACCAGCAAGTGCCTGGCCGAGCACTTCAATGTGCTGATGTTCGACTTGCCGTTCTCCGGCTATTCGCGCCCGCACAACGCCGACCTCGACCTTGTGACCAAGGACGATGAAGTGCAGATCCTGCGGGCACTGGTGGAGCGCTTTCAAGTCAACCATCTGGTGTCTGCCTCGTGGGGCGGGATTTCCACGCTGCTGACCCTGGCCCATAACCCGCCGTCGATTGAAAGCTCGGTGGTGATGGCACTGGCGCCCAACCTCAACCAGGCCATGCTCGAATACGTAGAACGGGTACGGGTGCTGATCGAGGCTGATGACAAATCCGCTGTCGGCCATTTGCTCAACGAAACCGTCGGCAAATACTTGTCGCCCCGGCTCAAGCGCAACAACCACCGGCACCTGTCCACCATGGCCACCACCGAGTACCGCCAGGCGCGTTTCCATATCCACCAGGTGCTGGCACTGGGTGACGGCAACTACCTGCCGCAATTGACCCAAATCGAAACCCCGGTGCACTTCCTCAACGGTGTGCTGGACGAATACACCCCGGCAGACGAAGCCCAACTGTTCAAAAAATACGTAGGGCGCAGCAGCTTCGCCACGGCCGAGCACACCGGCCATTTGCTCGACCTGGAATCCCGCGAAGCCGCGCTGGCAGTGCATCGCTCGCTACTCGATTTCCTGGTGGGCAAACACGTGGCGTTGTCAGATATAGACGAACCGCCAGTGGGAAAAGGAGCTGCCGATGGCGCATAATCGCCGACACATAGGCTGCTAACAAAAAAGGTAACTCATGCCCAATCGTGCCCCTCTCGATGCCAAGACCGCCCGCTGGCTACCCTGGGTGGTAGCGATTGCCTTCTTCATGCAGTCGCTGGATGGGACGATTCTGAACACCGCCCTGCCGGCCATGGCCCGAGACCTGGCGGAGAACCCGCTGCGCATGCAAGGCGTGGTCATCGCCTATATGCTCACCGTGGCCTTGCTGATCCCGGCCTCGGGCTGGGTGGCCGACCGCTTCGGCACCAAAAAGATCTTCTTCGGCGCGATCATGCTGTTCAGCATTGGCTCGTTGCTCTGCGCGCTCTCCAGCACCTTGACCATGTTGGTCGGCGCCCGGGTGATCCAGGGCCTGGGCGGCGCCTTGATGCTACCGGTGGGCCGGCTGGTGGTGCTGCGCGCCTACCCGCGTTCGGAGCTGGTACGCATCATGGGTTTCATCACCATTCCCGGGCTGCTCGGCCCGTTGCTCGGCCCGACCATGGGCGGCTGGATGGTGCAATACCTGACCTGGCACTGGATCTTCCTGATCAACCTGCCGGTGGGCATGATCGGGTGTTACGCCGTTTGGAAACTCATCCCCGACCTTCGCGGCAGTGAACGCACGCGGTTCGACGGCGTGGGTTTCCTGCTGTTTGGCGCCGCGATGGTGCTGATCACCATCGCCATGGAAGGCCTTGGCGAATTGCACCTGCCGCACCTGCGGGTGATGTTGCTGCTGTTCGGCGGCCTGGCGTGCCTGGCGGCGTATTGGTTGCGGGCCGGGCATATCGATAACCCGCTGTTCTCGCCGGTGCTGTTCAAGACCCGGACCTTTGCCGTGGGCATCCTCGGCAACCTGTTCGCCCGCCTGGGCAGTGGCGCGTTGCCGTTCCTGGTGCCGCTGCTGTTGCAGGTGGCGCTGGGTTATTCACCTTCAGAAGCCGGGATGAGCATGCTACCGCTGGCGGCGGCGGCGATGTTTGCCAAGTCCATCGCCCGGCCGTTGATCGAGCGCCTGGGCTACCGCGTGGTGCTGACCGGCAACACCCTGGCACTGGGGATCATGCTGGCGAGCATGGGCCTGGTCAGTGAGCACACACCCTACCCGTTGCTGCTGGGCATGCTGGCGATCCTGGGGGCGATCAACTCGCTGCAATTTACCGCGATGAACACGGTGACCCTGATCGATCTTGACGACGCCCAGGCCAGCAGCGGCAACAGCTTGCTGTCGGTGGTGGCGCAGTTATCCCTGAGCCTCGGGGTGGCCTGCGCCGGGGCGCTGCTGGGTGGTTTTACCGCCGAAGTGGGCAATGACGGGGTCGACACGGTGCTTGAGGCGTTCCAGTTGACCTTCGTCACCGTAGGCATCATGGCGATGTTGGCGGCGGCGATCTTCCTGCAATTGTCGCCCAAAGACGGCAAACGGATGGTCAGCCGCGAGCACGACATTGAGCATTAACAGGCGTCTCGTCTAGAACTTGCAGGGAAATTCCCACGAGGCTGGTACACTGCGCGACATTTTGTTTTGCAGAGCCAGTCCCGTGACTACCATCGCCACCGCTTTTAATACTTTGCCCCTGTCCGCCGCCATGCTGGCTAACCTCGACTCGCTGGGTTATGTCGAGATGACGCAGATCCAGGCGCAAAGCTTGCCGGTGATCCTCAAAGGGCTGGACCTGATCGCCCAGGCCAAGACTGGCAGCGGCAAAACCGCGGCCTTCGGCATCGGCCTGCTGAACCCGATCAACCCGCGCTACTTCGGTTGCCAGGCACTGGTCATGTGCCCGACCCGCGAGCTGGCTGACCAGGTGGCCAAGGAAATCCGCCGACTGGCCCGCGCCGAAGACAACATCAAAGTGCTGACCCTGTGCGGCGGCGTGTCCCTCGGCCCGCAGATCGCTTCCCTGGAACACGGCGCCCACGTCATCGTCGGCACCCCGGGCCGCATCCAGCAGCACCTGCGCAAGGGTTCGCTGGTACTCGACGGCTTGAACACGCTGATCCTCGACGAAGCCGACCGCATGCTCGACATGGGCTTCTACGACGCCATCGAAGACATCATCAGCAAGACCCCGGCCCGCCGCCAGACCCTGCTGTTCTCGGCCACCTACCCGGTGAGCATCAAGCAGTTGGCCTCCAAATTCATGCGCGCGCCGCAGCAGGTCAAGGCCGAAGCGTTTCACTCGGACGATCAGATCGAGCAGCGCTTCTACGAAATTTCTCCAGAAGAGCGCATGGACGCGGTGACCAAGGTCCTGGCGCACTTCCGTCCGGCTTCTTGCGTGGCCTTCTGCTTCACCAAGCAGCAAGTGCAGGAAACCGTGGATCACCTGACGGCCAAGGGCATCTCTGCTGTCGGCCTGCATGGCGACCTGGAACAGCGCGACCGTGACCAGGTGCTGGCGATGTTCGCCAACCGCAGTACTTCGGTACTGGTCGCCACCGACGTTGCCGCCCGCGGCTTGGACATTGATGCACTGGACATGGTGATCAACGTCGAACTGGCCCGCGACTCGGAAATCCACATTCACCGCGTGGGCCGTACCGGTCGCGCGGGTGAGACCGGCATCGCTATCAGCCTGGTTGCACCGTCCGAAGCGCACCGCGCCCAGGCCATCGAGCAACTGCAGAAGTCGCCGCTGAACTGGGACCAGTTGGACAACCTCAAGCCGCAGAGCGGCGGCCCGTTGCTGCCGGTGATGAGCACCCTGTGCATTGCTGCTGGCCGTAAAGACAAGGTTCGCCCGGGCGACATCCTTGGCGCACTGACCGGTGACGCCGGGATTCCGGGTGCCCAGGTGGGCAAGATCGCGATCTTTGATTTCCAGGCGTTCGTGGCCGTGGAACGTGGCATCGCCAAGCAGGCGCTGCAGCGCTTGAATGACGGCAAGATCAAAGGCCGTTCGTTGCGCGTGCGTATCCTGTAAAAAAAACCGCGTTCCTGTTGAAGGAACCGAATCAATGTGGGAGCCGGGCTTGCCCGCGATGCAGGCGACTCGGTCTGACAGATTGACCGAGTTGATGCCATCGCAGGCAAGCCAGCTCCCACATTTGATTGCATTTCAGATCAATATTTTTGTGAGGACATGGCTGTGCGCTCGACCGAAGTTGTGATCATTGGCGCCGGCGCCGCAGGCTTGATGTGTGCACTGACCGCCGCCGGGCGTGGGCGCAAGGTGATGTTGATCGACCACGCGAACAAGGCCGGCAAAAAGATCCTGATGTCCGGCGGTGGCCGCTGCAATTTCACCAACATGTACACCGAGCCTGCCAACTTCCTCTCCCACAATGCGCACTTCTGCAAGTCCGCCCTGGCCCGCTACACCCAGTGGGATTTCATCGGGCTGGTGGCCAAGCACGGCGTGCCGTACCACGAGAAAAAACTCGGCCAGCTGTTCTGCGACAACAAGTCCAGTGACATCCTCGGGATGCTGCTCGATGAGTGCATTCAGGTCGGCGTGAGCATGCACCTGGACACCTCGGTGCAGGAGATCGCGAGGCTCGACACCGGCTATCAGTTGCAAACCACCCTGGGTGAGCTGAGTTGCGAGTCGCTGGTGATCGCCACGGGTGGGCTGTCGATTCCGACCCTGGGCGCCACCGGCTTTGGCTATCAAGTGGCGAAGCAATTCGGCCATGAACTGCTGCCGACCCGCGCCGGGCTCGTGCCGTTCACCATCACCGACCAGCTCAAGGAATTGTGCGGCGAGCTGTCCGGCACGTCCGTGGACTGCCTGGTGAGCTGCAACGACCAGAGCTTTCGCGAGAACATCCTGTTTACCCACCGTGGCCTGAGCGGGCCGGCGATCTTGCAGATTTCTTCGTATTGGGAATCCGGCGACACCGTGGAAATCAACCTGCTGCCCGACCACGACGCTCATGCCTGGCTGCAAGAGCAACAGGTGGAACGCCCGAACAGCGAGTTGAAAACCCTGCTGGGCGAGATCTTCACCAAGAAGATGGCCAACCTGCTGGCCGAAACCTGGTTCGCTTCCAAGCCGATGAAGCAGTACACCCATGCCGAGATTGCCGACATCGCCGGCAAACTGGGGCGCTGGCAACTGGTGCCGGCGGGCACTGAAGGCTATCGCACCGCCGAGGTCACCCTGGGTGGCGTGGACACACGGGAAGTCTCGTCCAAGACCATGGAGTCCCTGAAAAGCCCCGGTTTGTACTTCATCGGGGAAGTGTTGGATGTGACCGGTCACCTGGGTGGGTTCAATTTCCAGTGGGCATGGGCTTCCGGATATGCCGCTGCCCAATTTGCCTGATTCAAGGATGTACTCGGTCAAACGGTGGGAGAGGCCTTACTGTGGCGAGCAAGCTTGCTTGCGCTGGGGTGCGAAGCGCCCCCAAAAAGCCGGCTCCAGCTGCGCTGTCGAACGGGAGCAAGCTCCCTCGCCACAGCAAGCCAGCTCCCACATTGGTTTGGGGTGTTCTTGAGAGAATGCCTGTAATAAATTTTGCTGTCGGATGTGATCGCCACGCTTGCCGTGGCGTCCTTGATAGCTCAATTTAGCGGCATCGTCCCGGAAGACCCCAGACTTCATGTCATCGACCTCCTTCAAGCAGTCCATGCGGCGCCTTTGGGCACTGGATAAGTTCAGTTACAGCGTACGGGTATTCATCGCCCTGACCGGCAGCATGGCGCTGTGCTGGTACCAGAATGAAATGGCGTTGCTGATCCCGTTGTTTCTGGGGATTATCGCCAGCGCCCTGGCCGAGACCGATGACAACTGGCAAGGCCGGCTCAACGCCCTGGCCGTTACCCTGGTGTGCTTCAGCACCGCAGCGCTGTCCGTCGAACTGCTCTTCCCCTACCCGTGGATCTTTGCGATTTTCCTGGCGCTCTCAAGCTTCGGCCTGACCATGCTCGGCGCGCTGGGCGAGCGTTATGGAGCGATCGCTTCGGCCACCCTGATTCTTTCGGTCTACACCATGATCGGCGTGGACCAGCGCGGTGGCGCGGTTACCGACTTCTGGCATGAACCCTTGCTGCTGGTGGCCGGTGCTGCGTGGTATGGCGCGCTCTCGGTGCTCTGGCAGGTGCTGTTTTCCAACCAGCCGGTGCAGCAGAGCCTGGCACGGCTGTTTCGTGAACTGGGGCGTTACCTCAAGCTCAAGTCGTCGTTGTTCGAACCGATTCGCCAACTGGATGTGGAAGCGCGACGCCTGGAACTGGCCCAGCAAAATGGCCGGGTGGTGGCGGCACTGAACGCCGCCAAGGAAATCATCCTGCACCGCGTCGGCAATGGCCGCCCGGGCTCCAAGGTCAGCCGCTACCTCAAGCTGTACTTCCTGGCCCAGGACATCCACGAGCGCGCCAGTTCCTCGCACTACCCTTACAACGCACTCGCCGAAGCCTTCTTCCACAGCGACGTGCTGTTCCGCTGCCAGCGCCTGCTGCGCCAGCAAGGCAAGGCCTGCCAGACACTCGCCGAGTCGATCCAGCTGCGCCAGCCCTTCGTCTATGACGACAGCTTTGCCGAAGCCCTGGGCGACCTGAATGCTTCCCTGGAACACCTGCGTATCCAGAGCAACCCGGCCTGGCGCGGCCTGCTGCGCTCCCTGCGCGCCCTGGCCGCCAACCTGTCCACACTGGACCGCCTGCTCGGCGACGCCGCCAACCCCGACAGCCTGGCCGATGCCACCGACAGCAGCCTGCTGGACCGTGCCCCGCGCAACCTCAAGGAAATGTGGACCCGCCTGCGCACGCAGTTGACGCCGACTTCGTTGCTGTTCCGCCACGCCCTGCGCCTGCCGCTGGCGCTGAGTATCGGTTATTGGATGGTGCACTTGATCCACCCGTCCCAGGGCTACTGGATCATTCTCACCACGCTGTTCGTGTGCCAGCCGAACTACGGCGCCACCCGGCGCAAGCTGGGCCAGCGGATCATCGGCACCGCCATCGGCCTGACCATCGCCTGGGCGCTGTTCGACCTGTTTCCCAACCCGCTGATCCAGTCGATGTTCGCCATCGCCGCCGGGCTGGTGTTCTTTATCAACCGCACCACCCGCTACACCCTGGCGACCGCTGCGATCACGCTGATGGTGCTGTTCTGCTTCAATCAGGTGGGCGACGGCTACGGGCTGTTCCTGCCACGGCTGTTCGATACCTTGCTCGGCAGCCTGATCGCCGGGCTGGCGGTGTTCCTGTTCCTGCCGGACTGGCAAGGCCGGCGCCTGAACAAGGTGTTGGCCAATACCCTGACCTGCAACAGCATCTACCTGCGCCAGATCATGCAGCAATATGCCGCCGGCAAAAGCGACGACCTGGCTTACCGCCTGGCCCGGCGCAACGCGCACAACGCCGACGCCGCGCTGTCCACCACCCTGGCGAATATGCTGATGGAGCCGGGGCATTTCCGTAAGGAAGCGGATGTGGGGTTCAGGTTCCTGGTGCTGTCCCACACCCTGCTCAGTTACCTGTCGGGGCTTGGCGCACACCGCGAAACCCAGCTGCCGCCAGAGGTGCGCGAGCACTTGATCGACGGCGCCGGCAAGGCGCTGGCCGCGAGCATTGACGAGATCGCCACGGGGCTGGCCAACAAGCAGCCGATCGCGATCCAAAGCGATGCGGAGGAAGCGCTGGCGGTGGAGCTGGAGCAAATGCCGGATGAGATTGATGAAGGGCAGCGGTTGGTGCAGACGCAATTGGCGCTGATCTGCCGGCAACTGGGGCCATTGCGCACACTGGCTGCTCACCTGATCAAAGACACCAGCGAAGCCTGAATCGCCATCGCAGGCAAGCCAGCCTCCCACACTTGACCGAGTTCCACCTTTGGAATGCGGTCAAGTGTGGGAGCCGGGCTTGCCCGCGATGGGGCCCTCAGCCTCGCTACATCCCGTGCTGCTTCATCAGCCGGGCATAACTGCCATCCGCCTTCATCCTGGCAATCTCCCGATCAAAACCGGCAACAATCTCCGCATGCCGGGGATTTTTCAGGCTGACCAGAATGTGCAGGCTGTTCTCACTCAGCGGCACCGGCAAAAACTCCACCGTGTTCCTCACGGTGGCCGACTCGCGCGCCAGGTAGTAACGGGCAACAAATTCATCCTCCAGCGTCAGCCGTACCCGGTGGGCTGCCAGCATGCGCACGGCCATGGCGAAGTTATGCACCGGGACTTTCTGCAACTGCACATCGGCGTCAAACGCCGCCGAATAAGCGTATCCCCGTACCACTGCGACGGGATAGTCGTTCAATTGCTGCAGGTTCTGGTACTCGATGGAATCATCCCGGCGCTTGAGAAACAGCACCCGGTTGAGCAAGTACTCGCCAGAAAACTGCCCCAACTGAGTACGCGCATCGTCGTACCAGGCGTTGACCAGCACATCGTAACGCCCATCGCCCACGCCCATCAGTGCCCGGGCCCAGGGCACCTGTTCAAAGTCGCTGGCGTAGCCGGCGCGGGCCAGGGCAGTGGTTACGATGTCGGTGGCCAACCCGCCATTGACCAAGGTGGCATCGGTAAACGGCGGCCAGGCATCCGCCACCAGGCGCAACCGTTCTGCCGCCGCCCCCTGGGCCAGCAACAACAAACCGATCAAAGCAACGGCACGAGAAAATCGCGGCATGCTCAAGTCCTTGGCGGGCATTCTATGGCCTGACCTCAGGGATGAACCCGAGGGTTTAACAGTAGCTCATCAATGAGCCTGCACCGCAGATTACACAAAGACGGCAGCGGCGAATGCACTCAATGATGGCAAATTGACGCTATTCACAAAAAACCACAGCTTAGACACTCGGCGCATGCGCGCTTACTATCCTGACCAGACAATTAGCCGAGAGAACACCATGACAGTCGAATGGGTCTGCAAACATCACAGTGACCTGGGCAAGGAGCAGCTGTACGCGATTTTGCGCCTGCGCGCGGAGGTGTTCGTGGTCGAGCAGAAATGCGTGTACCAGGACATCGACGGCCAGGACCTGGACGGCGACACCCATCACCTGATGGCCTGGAGCGACGGTCAATTGCAGGCCTACCTGCGCCTGCTGGATCCTGAATCCCAGGGTGGTGATGTGGTGATCGGCCGGGTGATCGTTGCGCCGAGCGCGCGGGGTACCGGGCTGGGCCACCAGATGATGGACGAAGCCCTCAGGCAGACGCAGAAACAGTGGCCCGACGTGCCGATCTACCTGTCGGCCCAGGCGCATTTGCAGGGGTATTACGGGCGGTACGGGTTTGTGGTGGCCGGTGAGGAATACCTTGAGGATGACATTCCACATATCGGAATGCGTCGTCCCTAGGCACTGGGCTCTTGTGGTGAGGGGGCTTGTCCTGTGGTGAGGGGGCTTGTCCCCCGTTGGAGTGCGCAGCGCTCCCGCTTTTTTGGGGCCTCTTCGCAGCCCAACGGGGGACAAGCCCCCTCACCACAGGAAAAGCCTCCCCGCCACAGGGTCAGAGGTAATCCAGGACAGCTTTGATCTGGCTTAGGTTCGCCTCGATCCAGCGCCGGTCAATCGCGCCCCACTCACGAATCCGATAGCGCCCGGCATGGTTACGGGCGCCGTCTTCCTGTTCAAACTCACACACAATGTCCAAATCCGCCAACGCCGCAATCGTGTCCTGGGCGGTGCGCCGGGGCATGCCCGTGACCTCGGTCAGTGCCGGCACGCTGCTGGCCAACTGGCTGTCGATCAGATAGGCCACATACAGGCGCCGGTAGAAGCTGCTTTTGGTCTTGCTCACATCCATGCTCGATCGCCTTTGAAGGTTAGGGCTTGCCCTGCATGTCCCGCCAGGTCAGGTATACCCGCAGGTCGAATTCCACCTGATGGTAGCCTGGCAACATGTATTCACAGAGTTTGTAGAACGCCTTGTTGTGGTCCGATTCCTTGAAGTGCGCCAGTTCGTGTACCACGATCATGCGCAGAAACTCAGGCGCGGCGTCCTTGAACAGCGAGGCGATGCGGATTTCTTTCTTCGACTTGAGGTTGCCACCCTGCACCCGGGAGATCGTGGTGTGCAGGCCGAGGGCGCGGTGGGTCAGGTCCAGGCGGTTATCGAACAGTACTTTGTCGATCGCCGGGGCGTTGCGCAGGTGTTCCTGCTTCAGGGCCTGGGCGTAGCTGTACAGGGCTTTGTCGCTCTGCACGCCATGACGCTCGGGGTAGCGCTGGGTGAGGTAATCGCCCAGTTGGTCCTTGGCAATCAACTGGCGCACTTGCTCCTGCAATGCTGCGGGGTAGGCCTGGAGGTATTTCAGCGCGGTCATGGGGTCAACAACGGGTATTTGAATGGGCGCCAGTGTAGCGAATTCAGCGGGGTGCTGCGCGCAGCTGCCAGTTGGCGACGTCATCGGCCATCAACGGTGCTGCCACGTGCGGTCCCTGGATGAACTGGCAACCGTTGTCTTTGAGCCACTGCGCTTGCTCCTGAGTTTCGACACCCTCGGCAATCACCAGCAGCTCGAAATGCCGGCACAGCTCGATAATGCTCCGCGCCATCGCCGCGTCCCGGGATGAGACTGGCAGGCGCGCAACCAGCTTTGGGTCGAGCTTGAGGGTGTCAAATTCCAGGTCCCGCAGGTGCGCGAGGGAGCAATTTCCCGCGCCGAAATCATCCAGGGCAATTCGCACTCCAACCCGGCGCAACAGCTTGAGCTGCTTGGTGGACTCATCCAGGTTGTGCATCAGGCTTTCTTCGCTGATCTCCACCTCAAGCTGCCGGCCGTGCAACCCATGTCGCTCCAGCACCTGCTGCAGCTGGCTGGCCAGGTTCGGCATGTTGAACTGGCTGCTGCTCAAGCTCACGCTCAACACCAGCTCATCGCTGAACGCAGTTTTCCACGCGTGCCGCTGGGCGGCCACCTGCTGGTAGATCCAGGTGCTCAACTGGCTGATCAGCCGCGCCTCCTCCAGCAACGGTAAGAACAGCCCCGGCGGCACGTCGCCGACGCTCGGATGCTGCCAGCGCAGCAACGCCTCGACGCCGCGCAAGTGGCCGTCGTGCAACGACACCTGCGGCTGGTACACCAGGGTGAAATCCTTGCTGTCGATGGCGCTGCGCACGCTGTCTTCAAGCATCAGGCGGGAGCGGGCACGGCCGTTCATTTCCTGATCGTAATAGCGATATTGCTGACGCCCGGCGCGCTTGGCTTCGTACATGGCGACGTCCGCTGCGCGCAGCAGGCCGTTGATGTCCGAGCCGCAGTCCGGAAAGGTGGCGATGCCGATACTGACGCCCAGCATCACATCCAGGCCGTCCACCTGCTGACAGATCGACACCCGTTCGATCAGTTTCTCCGCAATCTTGGCCGCCTGCTCCGGAAATTCCAGCTCCAGCAGTGCGGTAAATTCATCACCGCCCATGCGCCCGAGAATGTCGTAGGAGCGCAGGCACGCCGTCAACTGCTCGGAGACCCAGCGCAGCACCCGGTCACCGGCGTCGTGGCCGAGGGAATCATTGACCCGTTTGAACCCGTCGAGGTCCAGGTACAACAACACCAGTGACAGCTCGTTACGCTCGCTGCGCAACAGCACATTCTCCACCGCCTGGTGAAACCCGCGCCGGTTGAGCAAGCCGGTCAGCGGGTCGGTAACCGCCTGGAACTCCAGTTGCTGGTGCAGGTGGCGCACCTCGGACATGTCCAGCACGGTCACCACCATGGCTTTTTGCTCGGCCGGCAACGGCGCGCACGACATAGCCACCGGCAGTTGCTGGCCCGGCGCCGTGCGCAGGATAGCGTCATGCAGGCGCCAGGTTTCGCCGCGCTTATAGCCTTCATACAACGCAGAGTCGGACCAGCCTGGCACGTGGGGCTTTTGCAGAAAGTCGAGAAACTCGGCGCCCTGCAACTCGGCAACCGGGGCGTTCAACAGCCGCGAAATCGCCGGGTTGGCGTAGCTGATCACGCCGTCTTCGCCCACCACCAGGATGCCTTCGGCGGCGTTGTCGAGCACCGAGGCGTTGAAGGCCCGGGCCGACTCCAGGTCATGGCTCAGGCGCTGCAAGGCACGGCGGTTGCGCTGGTGCTCCAGCAGCGCCTGGACCTTGGGCTTGAGGATATTGGGGTCAAAGGGTTTGAGCAGGTAGTCGATTGCGCCGCTGGCGTACCCCTCCAGCATCGCCGCCGGCGACTGGGCGTGGGCGCTGAGAAAGATGATCGGGGTCAGTTGCGTGCGCTGGCTGCCGCGCATCAGCCGGGCCACCTCGAACCCGTCCATGCCGGGCATCATCACATCCAGCAACACCAGGTCGACGTCATGTTCGAGCAGCAACCCCAGGGCTTCAACGCCGGACGCTGCGGTGACCACCTGCCAGTCTTCACGCTGCAATAGCGCACGCATGCTGATCAGGTTTTCGGGATAGTCATCGACCACCAAAAGCACTGAACACCCATCGCGAGGCTTGATTGGAGCGCATTCCATTGCTGCTTCTCTTCCGTCGGCGTCTTCCGGTCAATTTTGCGACAAAACCGGACAAACAATAAGGCCTCACTCTAGCCCCGGATCCCTAAAAGCAGAAGCGATGGCAGTGCCATCACTGCGCCAAACTCCAGCCAACCGACTAACGGTCAGTGTCTACAGCCCCCGTTTTACGGGAAACATGGCTTTTTGACATTTAGTTGACGCCAACAATCCGCCACAAAATCATTAACAATCCATTTCCAGCCACCTATAAAGAAAGTAACTGCACACCCGCCGCAACCTTTTCCCCTGTTTAAGGCGCTTTCAATGATTGATCTGTCCACCTGGAACCTGAGCATCCCCGTCGGCTCCCCGCCCTCGACCATCGACACCCCGAAACTGCTCGGCGGGTTCAAAGACCAATACTTCCAGGCCGAAGGCAGCAGCGTGCAATTCTGGACCCCGGTCACCGGCACGCGTACCGAAAACGCCATTTACCCCCGTAGCGAACTGCGCGAAACCTACGCCGATGGCCGCCTGCGCAACTGGCTGTACAGCGACGCCGATAACTTCCTGCGTGCCACGTTGGCAGTCAACCAGGTGCCGTCCTCCGGCAAGATCGTCATCGGTCAAATCCACGCCTATGACAGCCAGAAACCGCTGATCAAGGTCGAATACCAATACAAGGAAAAAACCCAGACCGGCAACATCGTCGCCAAGGTGCGCATGCGCCCCGACGAAGCCGAAGGCCGGGTCATCATCGTTGCCGAAAACGTGCCCCTGGGCCGTGACTTCACCTACGTCATCCACCTGAACAAAGCCGGCCTGTTGAGCGTCGACGCCGCCAGCGGGCAGTGGAACGAACGCATTGGCGCGGCGTGGGGCAAACAGCCGCTGTACTTCAAGGCCGGGGCCTACGTGCAGGACAATAGCGGCAACAGCAAGGAAGGCGCCCGGGTGACGTTTGCCAAGCTGGACATTGACCACGACTGACGCTGATTCGCTTCAGCGACCGGTCCCACGACGCTTTAGGACAGAACCGCGACCCAGGGTCTCGACTTTCTTGTAGGACAATCCGAGTATGGCGCCGCACACGCGCACTACCCCCCTATAAGAAAGTCATGGAGACTGCCCAATGCCCTTTTCCCGCACCCTGCTCGCCCTCTCTCTGGGCATGGCTCTGCTGCAAAACCCGGCCTTCGCCGCCCCGCCACTGTCGATGGCCGACGGGGTGGCCCAGGTCAATATCCAGGACAGCAACGCCTGGGTCGAAATCAACAAAGTCGCCTTCGAAAACAACATCCGCACCCTGCAAGCCAGCCTCGCTGACAAGTCGAAAATCTGCGCCGTGCTCAAGGCGGATGCCTACGGCCACGGCATCGGTTTGCTGATGCCCTCGGTGATCAAACTGGGCGTGCCCTGCGTCGGCATCGCCAGCAACGAAGAAGCCCGCGTGGTCCGTGAAAGCGGCTTCAAGGGCCAACTGATCCGCGTACGTACTGCCGCCCTGAGCGAGCTGGAAGCTGCGTTGCCGTATAACGTCGAAGAGCTGGTGGGCAATCTGGACTTCGCCGTACGCGCCAGCCTGATCGCCGAAAACCACGGCCGCCCGCTGGTCGTGCACCTGGGCCTGAACTCCAGCGGCATGAGCCGCAACGGCGTGGAAATGACCACCGCCCAAGGCCGGCGCGACGCCGTTGCCATTACCAAGGTGCCGAACCTGCCAGTGAAGGCGATCATGACCCACTTCGCCGTCGAAGATGCCGCCGATGTGCGCACCGGGCTCAAGGCGTTCAACGAACAAGCCAACTGGCTGATCAACGTCGCCCAGCTCGACCGCAGCAAAATCACCCTGCACGCCGCCAACTCCTTCGCCACCCTGGAAGTGCCCGAGTCGCGGCTGGACATGGTTCGCCCGGGCGGCCTGCTGTTTGGCGATACCGTGCCGTCGTTCACCGAATACAAGCGGGTGATGCAGTTCAAATCCCACGTGGCGTCGGTCAACAGCTACCCGAAAGGCAACACCGTGGGCTACGACCGCACTTACACCCTGGCGCGGGATTCGAAACTGGCGAACATCACCGTGGGTTATTCCGACGGCTATCGCCGGGCGTTTACCAACAAAGGTATCGTACTGATCAACGGGCACCGTGTGCCGGTGGTGGGCAAGGTGTCGATGAACACGCTGATGGTGGATGTCACCGACGTACCGACCGTGAAGAGCGGCGATGAGGTGGTGTTGTTCGGCAAGCAGGGCGCGGTGGAGACCAGCCAGGCGGAAGTTGAAGACATCAACGGTGCGCTGCTGGCGGATCTGTATACGGTGTGGGGTAACTCGAATCCGAAGGTGCTGGTGGAGAACTAAGTCTCCTCACATCTCGTAGGCATTGTCCTATGGACCGAGGGATCATTCGGTGATTAACACAATCGCTTAAACACCACTTATCCCTGTGGGAGCCGGGCTTGCCCGCGATGGCGGTGTATCAGCCAACTTATTCTTCGACTGGCACACCGCCATCGCGGGCAAGCCCGGCTCCCACATGGGTCCTGTGCCCTACAGGGCCGTTGCGGTGAATCGGAGCGCCGCTTATAGCTCGCCCCGTCGCCGGCATTGAACGGCGATAGGGTTTCGCAGCCCTACAGAGTTAATACCGTACCCGTCAAAATACGACATAGGCAGTCCTGCCAATGCTCGGCTTTTTATGGCGGTTGTACGTGGGAGACCTTCGGGTCTGCCGGGTCTTAACTCCTCGGTCTGCGAACCCGCGTACAGCTGCCACCCTATTTGTTTCGCAGCAAACGGTGGCCAATTTTCTTTTGAGTTAAGGATTTGCCATGAAGCCACAACTCCCGCCCCGCCGTTTCACCCCTTGCACCGAAACAGCCACCGAATACCCGGTACTCCTGATCGACAGCGAAGCTCCGCTGCAGGACGTAAGCGACGTATTCCGCGTCATCGAATACCGCGGCTTCGACGCCCCCGCAGCCGCCTGATCAAATTTCAGCCACAAAAAAGCCCGCATCGCTGCGGGCTTTTTCGTTAACGCGTAAGGCTTAGTTCACCTTCGCGTTCAACTCACCTTTCAGGTAACGCTGGTACATCGCTTCCAGGGAGATCGGCTTGATCTTCGAAGCGTTGCCCGCAGTACCGAAGGCTTCATAACGTGCGATACATACATCACGCATGGCAGTCACGGTAGCACCGAAGAATTTACGTGGATCAAATTCGCTCGGGTTGGTGGCCATCAGGCGACGCATCGCACCCGTGGACGCCAAACGCAGGTCGGTGTCGATGTTGACCTTGCGCACGCCGTACTTGATGCCTTCGACGATTTCTTCAACCGGCACGCCGTAGGTTTCTTTGATGTCGCCGCCGTACTGGTTGATGATCGCCAGCCACTCTTGCGGTACCGAGGAAGAACCGTGCATCACCAGGTGGGTGTTAGGGATGCGTTTGTGGATTTCCTTGATGCGGTCGATGGCCAGCACGTCGCCGGTAGGCGGCTTGGTGAACTTGTACGCGCCGTGGCTGGTGCCGATGGCGATGGCCAGGGCGTCGACCTGGGTCTTCTTCACGAAGTCAGCAGCTTCTTCCGGGTCGGTCAGCATTTGGCTGTGATCCAGTACGCCTTCGGCGCCGATGCCGTCTTCTTCCCCGGCCATGCCCGTTTCCAGCGAACCCAGGCAGCCCAGCTCGCCTTCAACCGAAACGCCACAGGCGTGAGCCATGGCTACGGTTTGTTGGGTAACGCGTACGTTGTATTCGTAGTCGGTTGGGGTCTTGCCGTCTTCGCCCAGGGAGCCGTCCATCATTACCGAGCTGAAGCCCAGCTGGATGGAACGCTGGCACACGTCAGGGCTGGTGCCGTGGTCCTGGTGCATGCACACCGGGATGTGCGGGAATTCTTCGATCGCGGCGAGGATCAGGTGACGCAGGAACGGGGCACCGGCGTATTTGCGCGCGCCGGCCGAAGCCTGGACGATCACTGGAGAGTCAGTCTTGTCAGCGGCTTCCATGATGGCGCGCATCTGCTCAAGGTTGTTGACGTTGAAGGCTGGAACGCCATAGCCGAATTCGGCTGCGTGGTCCAACATCTGGCGCATGCTGATAAGTGCCATTGTGAGTCTCTCTCCCGGTCGAGGGTCGTTAATCGGGCAAGCCTGCCGTAGCGGCGGCTGCTATTCAAGTTATTGAAGGTCAGGCTTTCAATGCCTGCCCTGCTTAATCGTTAAACCTGCCTGTAGGAGCCGGCTTGCCGGCGATGGTGGCTGACGCTATCGCCGGCAAGCCGGCTCCTACAGGTTATCGCGGCGCTTTATTGAGCTTTACAGCCGCGCCCGATCAAATCGTCGGTGGCAACCCAGTAAACCAGGCCTTCCTCACCTTTTGTGTGAAACGCCAACTGGCCGTCGCTGTACAGCACGCCCGAAGCCGCCACGTCCTGCTTGAGGCGATACACCTGGTCTGAGCCGCCGAGGCGCACATCCACCTGGGTGCGGGCCTGGTCGGCAAAGCGCCAGTTGACTTGCGCCTGGCTGTCACAGGTCCAGGTGGTCCACTTGTCTACCGGCTCTGCCTTCTTGTCGAACATGTTCAGGTTGGTGCATCCGGCCAATAAAGCCAGTGCTGCCAGGGCGAAAACGCCTTTCATTGCCAATCCTCAAGCGGCTGCCTGCGGCCACCGCTGCTGTCGGTTATTGAATCAGACCCGTCAAGGGCAACCCTGTTCCTGACCTTTGGGCGGGGAATCGTATTTCTCCAACCCGTCGGGCCCGATGCGCTTGTTGATCACCGGCATGGTTTCGGCTTGCCAATCGGCCTGGTAGCAACTCTTTCGCGGCGCAGCCCCGGGCTTATCAGCCTCGGGCGCCGCTTTCGGCGCGCTGCCGCAGCCGGCCAACAGGCCCGCTGCGATCACCAGTGCCAACGACTTGATCATCGCAATGCTCCTTTTCCCGGCAAGTGCCTCAGCCCTTCGCCCGGCTTTCCAGCACTTCAACCGCCGGCAGTACCTTGCCTTCGACGAATTCGAGGAATGCACCACCACCGGTAGAAATGTAGGAGATCTGATCGCTAACGCCATATTTATCGATGGCCGCCAGGGTGTCGCCGCCACCTGCGATGGAGAAAGCCGAGCTTTCAGCAATGGCGTGGGCCAGTACTTTGGTGCCGTTGCCGAACTGGTCGAACTCGAACACGCCCACCGGGCCGTTCCACAGGATGGTCCGGGACGACTTCAGCAGTTCAGCGAAGTTGGCTGCAGTTTGCGGGCCGATGTCCAGGATCATATCGTCGTCGGCTACGTCAGCGATCAGTTTGACGGTAGCTTCGGCGCTTTCAGCAAATTCCTTGGCCACTACCACGTCTACCGGCAGCGGCACGCTGACCTTGGCGGCAATAGCGCGGGCGGTGTCCAGCAGGTCCGGCTCGTACAGCGATTTGCCCACCGGGTGGCCGGCAGCGGCCAGGAAAGTGTTGGCAATGCCGCCGCCGACGATCAGTTGGTTGCAGATCTGGCTCAGGCTGTTGAGTACGTCGAGCTTGGTGGACACCTTGGAGCCGGCAACGATGGCGGCCATCGGTTGGGCCGGAGCGCCCAGCGCCTTGCCCAAGGCGTCCAGTTCAGCGGCCAGCAACGGGCCAGCCGCGGCGACTTTGGCGAACTTGGCCACGCCGTGGGTCGAACCCTCGGCACGGTGAGCGGTACCGAAGGCATCCATCACGAACACGTCGCACAGGGCAGCGTATTGCTGGGCCAGTTCGTCGCTGTTCTTTTTCTCGCCTTTGTTAAAGCGCACGTTTTCGAACAGCACGATGTCGCCGGCCTTCACGTCCACGCCGTTCAGGTAGTCAGCGACCAGCGGCACGTCGCGGCCCAGGGCCTTGCTCAGGTAGTCGGCTACAGGCTTGAGGCTGTTTTCTGCCGAGAACTCACCTTCGGTCGGGCGACCCAGGTGGGAGCAGACCATCACGGCCGCGCCTTTTTCCAGGGCCAGCTTGATGGTCGGCAGCGAGGCCAGGATTCGCGCATCGCTGGTGACAACACCGTCCTTGACTGGGACGTTGAGGTCTTCGCGGATCAGTACGCGCTTACCTTGCAGATCGAGGTCGGTCATCTTCAACACGGTCATGGGGGGCAATTCCTGAGAGCTAAAGTTGTGGAGAGGCTGTTTGCAGGTAGTGTTCTGCTACGTCCAGCATACGGTTGGCAAACCCCCATTCGTTGTCGAACCAAGCCAGGATGTTCACCAGCCGTGGGCCGGAAACGCGGGTCTGGCTGGCATCGACGATGGCCGAATGCGGGTCGTGGTTGAAATCACAGCTGGCATGCGGCAACTCGGTGTAGGCCAAAAGCCCCTTGAGCGGGCCGCTGGTGGCGGCATCGCGCAAGATCCGGTTGACCTCGCCGGCGTCGGTGTCGCTGACGGTTTGCATGGTGATGTCCAGGCACGACACGTTCACCGTCGGTACCCGTACGGCTTTGGCCTGGATTCGCCCGGCAAGTTCCGGCAACAGTCGCTCGATACCGCGCGCCAGGCCGGTAGACACTGGAATCACTGACTGAAACGCCGAACGCGTGCGGCGCAGGTCTTCATGGTGGTAGGCGTCGATTACCGGCTGGTCGTTCATCGCCGAGTGAATGGTGGTGATCGACACGTACTCCAGGCCAATCGCCTGGTCCAGCAGGCGCAACAGGGGCACGCCGCAGTTGGTGGTGCAGGAGGCGTTGGACACCAGCAGCTCGGCGCCGGTCAGGCAATCCTGGTTCACGCCGTAGACGATGGTGGCGTCGACATCCGCCTCGCTGGCCATCGGCTGGGAGAACAATACGCGTGGCGCGCCGGCGTCGAGAAAACGCTGGCCATCGGCACGGGTGTGATAAGCACCGGAGCATTCCAACACCAGGTCGACGTCCAGCGCCGCCCAGTCGATGCCCTCGGGGGTGGCACTGCGTAATACCTTCACGCAGTTGCCATTAATATGCAGACAGTCGTCCTCGACCCGCACTTCGCCGGGGAACCGGCCGTGGGTGGAGTCAAAGCGTGTCAGGTATTCGATACTGGCCATATCCGCCAGGTCGTTGATCGCAACAATTTCAAACCCGGCAGCCGCCCCTCGCTCGAACAGAGCACGCAAGACGCAACGACCAATCCGGCCGTAGCCGTTGAGTGCAACTTTGTAGGGACGCGGTTGAGGCATGGGGTTCTCGCATTGTGGGCGACACAAACCATTGTAGGAGCTGGCTTGTGTGGCGAGGGAGCTTGCTCCCGCTGGAGTGCGAAGCACTCCCAGACCGGCTGACGAGGTGTATCTGACACACCTTGATCGCACGGCTTGGGGCCGCTTCGCAGCCCAGCGGGAGCAAGCTCCCTCGCCACAACAAGCTCGCTCCTACAAGGGGACGGGCTTTAGTCTTCCAGCAGCTCTTCAGCCTGACCCAGGATGTTTTCCAGGGTGAAACCGAACTCTTCGAACAACGCTGGCGCCGGTGCCGACTCACCGTAGGTGGTCATGCCGATCACGCGGCCTTCCAGGCCCACGTACTTGTACCAGTAGTCGGCGTGAGCCGCTTCAATGGCGATACGCGCGCTGACCTGCAACGGCAATACCGATTGCTTGTAGTCGGCATCCTGCGCTTCGAAAACGCTGGTGCACGGCATGGAAACCACACGCACGTTACGCCCGGCAGCCGTCAGCTTGTCGTACGCCTGAACCGCCAGGCCCACTTCGGAACCGGTGGAGATCAGGATCAGCTCAGGCTCGCCGATGCAGTCTTTCAGCACGTAGCCACCACGGCTGATGCCTTCGATCTGCGCCGCGTCGCGGGTTTGGTGCTGCAGGTTCTGACGGGAGAAGATCAGCGCCGAAGGGCCGTCCTTACGCTCGATCGCGTGCTTCCAGGCCACAGCCGATTCGACGGCGTCCGATGGGCGCCAGGTGTCCAGGTTCGGCGTGGTGCGCAGGCTGGTCAATTGCTCGACCGGCTGGTGCGTCGGGCCGTCTTCGCCCAGGCCGATGGAGTCGTGGGTGTAGACGAAGATCACACGCTTCTTCATCAACGACGCCATGCGTACGGCGTTGCGTGCGTATTCCATGAACATCAGGAAGGTCGCGCCGTAAGGCACCAGGCCGCCGTGCAGGGCAACGCCGTTCATGATGGCGCTCATGCCGAACTCGCGCACGCCGTAGTACATGTAGTTGCCGCTGGCGTCTTCCGCCGAGACACCCTTGCAACCTTTCCACAGGGTCAGGTTGGAGCCGGCCAGGTCAGCCGAACCGCCGAGGAACTCAGGCAGCAGCGGGCCGAAAGCGTTCAGGGCGTTCTGGCTGGCTTTACGGCTGGCGATGGTTTCGCCCTTGGCAGCCACTTCGGCGATGTAGGCCGAGGCTTTTTCAGCGAAGTCGGCAGGCAGGTCACCGGCCAGGCGGCGTACCAGTTCGTTGGCAAGCTGCGGGAATTCGGCGGAGTAGGCCGCGAAACGCTGGTCCCACTCGGCTTCGGCAGCCAGGCCTGCTTCCTTGGCGTCCCACTCGGCATAGATGTCAGCCGGGATTTCAAACGGGCCGTGGTTCCACTTCAGCGCAGCGCGGGTCAGGGCGATTTCCGCGTCACCCAATGGGGCGCCGTGGCAGTCTTCTTTACCTTGCTTGTTCGGCGAGCCGAAGCCGATGGTGGTCTTGCAGCAGATCAGGGTTGGCTGCTCGCTCTTGCGGGCAGTTTCGATGGCGGTCTTGATCTCTTCAGGATCGTGACCGTCGACATTGCGGATCACCTGCCAGTTGTAGGCTTCGAAACGCTTTGGCGTGTCGTCGGTGAACCAGCCTTCGACTTCGCCGTCGATGGAGATGCCGTTGTCATCGTAGAAGGCAATCAGCTTGCCCAGGCCCAGGGTGCCGGCAAGGGATGCGACTTCATGGGAAATGCCTTCCATCATGCAGCCATCACCCAGGAACACGTAAGTGTGGTGGTCGACAACGTTGTGGTTTGGACGGTTGAACTGCGCGCCCAACACTTTTTCAGCCAAGGCAAAACCCACGGCGTTGGCCAGGCCCTGGCCGAGTGGGCCGGTGGTGGTCTCGACGCCTGGGGTGTAGCCGTATTCCGGGTGGCCCGGGGTGCGGCTGTGGATCTGGCGGAAGTTTTTCAGGTCGTCGATGGTGACGTCGTAGCCGGTCAGGTGCAGCAACGAGTAGATCAGCATCGAGCCGTGGCCGTTGGACAGGATGAACCGGTCACGGTCGGCGAACGCCGGGTTGCTCGGGTTGTGTTTCAGGAAGTCACGCCAAAGTACCTCGGCGATATCCGCCATGCCCATCGGGGCACCGGGATGGCCGCTGTTGGCTTTTTGCACGGCATCCATGCTGAGGGCACGAATGGCGTTGGCACGCTCACGACGGCTGGGCATCGCTGATCTCCTGGAGTTGAATAAAAGAAACGGAAAAAAGGATCGGCATTTTCCCTCAGCCACGGCCCTCGGGGCAATGACAGATAGTCACTTGAGGGTGTTTTTCCTGCGCAATGGCTGGAGAAAACGATTACCGCTTCGTCCAGAGGTTATAGCGGCTGCTTATAACCACCGATTATCGACCAATATCAAAACTTTTTGATATTGCCCTTGCGGGGTTTTCCCACCCTCACTAGACTGCTGGCCTTATGAACTTAAGCGCTCCTTCCATTCGCCCCGACGACAGCGACGAGCTGGCAGCCCTGTGCAAGGCCGGCGGCGATCCGTTGCGCCTGAATGTATTGCGCGCGCTGACCAACGATTCGTTCGGAGTGTTGGAGCTGGCGCAGATCTTCGCGATCGGCCAGTCCGGCATGAGCCACCACTTGAAGGTACTGGCGCAGGCCGACCTGGTGGCGACCCGCCGTGAAGGCAATGCGATTTTTTACCGTCGCGCCCTGCCCCACACTGAACAGTTAGGCGGCAAGCTGCACGCCGCGCTGCTCGAAGAAATAGACAGCCTGGCCCTGCCGGCTGACGTGCAGTCGCGCATCAGCCAGGTGCACGGACAACGCGCTGCGGCCAGCCAGGACTTTTTCTCACGGGTAGCCGAGAAGTTTCGCGCCCAACAGGACTTGATCGCCGGCTTGGCGCAATACCGTGAAAGCGTATTGGCACTTTTAGACAAGCTGGGCTTCAGTGATGAGGCCACGGCGGTTGAAGTAGGCCCAGGAGACGGAGGTTTCCTGCCGGAGCTGGCGCGGCGTTTTCATCAGGTCACGGCGCTGGACAACAGCCCGGCGATGCTGGAGCTGGCGCGCCAACTGTGTGAGCGCGAAGCGCTGGGCAATGTCCGCCTGCAGTTGGCGGACGCCCTGAGCGACACCAGCCTGCGGGCCGATTGCGTGGTGCTGAACATGGTCCTGCACCATTTCGCCGCCCCGGCAGAAGCCCTGAGGCAGATGGCGAATTTGCTGCAACCAGGCGGCAGCCTGTTGGTCACAGATTTATGCAGCCACAACCAGAGTTGGGCCAGGGAGGCCTGCGGTGATCTCTGGCTGGGTTTTGAACAGGACGATCTGGCCCGTTGGGCCACCGCTGCGGGACTCGTTCCCGGGGAAAGCCTCTATGTAGGTTTACGTAATGGTTTCCAGATTCAGGTCCGCCATTTTCAGCGGCCGGCTGGCGACACTCACCATCGGTAAATATCAGGAAAACATCGAGATGAGCGAATACTCCCTTTTCACCTCCGAGTCCGTGTCTGAAGGGCATCCGGACAAAATCGCCGACCAGATCTCTGACGCGGTGCTGGACGCCATCATTGCTGAAGACAAGTTCGCCCGAGTGGCGTGCGAGACTCTGGTGAAAACGGGCGTGGCAATCATCGCCGGTGAAGTCACCACCTCTGCCTGGGTCGACCTGGAACAGATCGTTCGTGATGTGATCATCGACATCGGCTACAACAGCTCCGACGTCGGCTTCGACGGTGCGACCTGCGGCGTGATGAACATCATCGGCAAGCAGTCCCCCGACATCAACCAGGGTGTCGACCGCGCCAAGCCTGAAGATCAGGGCGCCGGCGACCAGGGCCTGATGTTCGGCTACGCCAGCAACGAAACCGACGTACTGATGCCGGCACCGATCACCTTCTCCCACCAGTTGGTGAAACGCCAGGCTGAAGCCCGTAAATCGGGGGTGTTGCCGTGGCTGCGCCCAGACGCCAAGTCCCAGGTGACCTGCCGTTATGAAGACGGCAAAGTCGTTGCCATCGACGCGGTCGTACTGTCGACCCAGCACAATCCGGACGTTTCCTACAACGACCTGCGCGAAGGCGTCATGGAGCTGATCGTCAAGCACGTGCTGCCTGCCGAACTGCTGACCAAGGACACCCAGTTCCACATCAACCCGACCGGCCAGTTCATCATCGGCGGCCCGGTGGGCGACTGCGGCCTGACCGGTCGCAAGATCATCGTCGACAGCTACGGCGGCATGGCCCGTCACGGCGGTGGCGCGTTCTCCGGCAAGGACCCATCCAAGGTTGACCGTTCCGCGGCCTACGCCGGTCGTTATGTGGCCAAGAACATCGTGGCTGCCGGCCTGGCCGAGCGTTGCGAGATCCAGGTTTCCTACGCTATCGGTGTGGCCCAGCCTACGTCGATCTCGCTGAACACCTTCGGTACCGGCAAGATCAGCGACGACAAGATCGTCAAGCTGGTGCGTGAAATCTTCGACCTGCGCCCGTACGCAATCACCACCATGCTCGACCTGCTGCACCCGATGTACCAGGAAACCGCGGCCTACGGCCACTTCGGTCGTACCCCAGAGCAGAAGACCGTCGGCAACGACACCTTCACCACGTTCACCTGGGAAAAGACCGACCGCGCCAACGACCTGCGCACTGCCGCCGGCCTGTAAGCCCTACGGTGTACACAAAGCCCTGCCGGGTGCTCCCTGCAGGGCTTTTTATTGCCCGGTGTTTGTCCGGATGATTAACCGGGCGAGGCCGGTCTGTTCAGGCAAGCAGCAACATCGAGTAAAAAGCCTCGCGGTTGCGGGGCTTTTTTATGCCTGCTGGGATGGCTTAGGCTGGACGCCCTTTCAGAGCAAGGATGCTCATGATGACCTCGCCTATGCGCTCGCTATTGTTTTTTTTACTCAGCTTCTCGCCGCTCATTGCGTGGGCGCAAGAGTGTCCCGACTGGGAAACGGGCCACGCCCGGGCCCAGGTCAACACCCTGGCGCAGCAAGTGCGCCTGTGGGATGACAGCTACCACCGGCTTGGCCAGTCGCTGATCAGCGATGAGCTGTATGACCAGGCTCGCCAGCGCCTTGCCCAATGGCGCAGTTGTTTCGACCCCTCGGTGCCGGTCATGGAGAACCCGCTGGCCAGCGCGCGAGGCACCTTCAACCATCCGACGCCCCACACAGGCCTGGAAAAACTGCTGGATGACCCCGCCGTTGAAACCTGGCTGAACACTCGCCAGGACGTGTGGATTCAGCCCAAGGTCGATGGCGTGGCCGTGACGCTGGTTTACCGCAAGGGCCGGTTGAGCCGGGTCATCAGCCGTGGCGACGGCCGGTTAGGCCAGGATTGGTCAGCCTCTGCACGCAAGATCCCCGGGATCGTCCAGCAACTGCCCGAGGCCATTGACCTGTTGTTGCAGGGCGAACTCTATTGGCAACTGAATGATCATGTGCAGGCAGCCCAAGGCGGCGTCGGCGCCCGCGGCAAAATAGCCGGGTTGATGAATCGCCGGCAATTGAGCGAAGCCGAAGCCGCTGGAATTGGCCTGTTTGTCTGGGCCTGGCCCCAGGGGCCAGACGATTTTGCCGAACGGTTGAGCCAGCTAGCGCAATGGGGCTTCACTGACAGCGGGCGCTATAGCCACCCGATCAAGGAGATCACCGACGCGGCCCACTGGCGCAGCTATTGGTACAACCATCCGCTGCCCTTCGCCAGCGACGGCGTGGTGTTGCACCAAGGCCAACGGGCTCCTGCCGAGCGCTGGGGCATCAGCGCGCCCTATTGGGCGATTGCCTGGAAATACCCGGTGGCCAAGGCGCTGGCCCATGTGCGCAAGGTGCACTTCCAGATTGGCCGCACCGGGCGCATCACCTCCGTGCTGGAGGTGGAACCGGTACGGCTCGATGACCGGAAAATCAGCCGGGTCAGCGTTGGCTCCCTGAAACGCTGGCAGGCACTGGATATTCGCCCGGGCGACCAGGTCTCCATCAGCCTTGCGGGGCAAGTCATCCCGCGCCTTGACCACGTCATCCTGCGCAGCCAGCCACGGGTCGAACTGCAGGTCCCGCGGGCCGAGGATTTCCACCCCTTGAGTTGCTGGCAGTTGGCTCCCGGCTGTGAAGAACAGTTGCTCGCGCGCCTGACCTGGCTGAGTAGCGCCCAGGGCCTGGCCCTGCCACACATTGGCCGCGAAACCTGGAACACCTTGATCCAGGCCGGTTTAATCGGTGGCCTGCTCGATTGGTTAACCCTGGATGAGGCAGAGCTTGCTAACATTGATGGCTTCGGTGAACGCAGCAGTGCGCGTTTACTCGACAGCTTGCGCAGTGCCCGGCAGCGACCGTTCGCGCAATGGCTGATGGCCCTGGGAGTACCGCCCACGGCCCGCAACAATCTACGCGGCGGCTGGCAAACCCTGGCCGCCAAAGACACTCAAGCCTGGCTGGCCGAAGACGGCATAGGCCCGGGGCGCGCGGCGCAACTGAGCGCTTTTTTTCGCGACCCGCAGGTGCTGGCCTTGAGTGAAACATTACGGGCTGCCGGAGTAGAGGGGTTTTAACCTCTGCCCTACAGCATTAACCGGTGCCAGCAGAAGTCATCCTACCCACCTGATCGAGACCTTGTGTCCCTTGGAGCATTTATGAAATTTCTTGCACCTTTTGCCCTGTTGACCGTCGCTACCCTTATGGCTACGCCGCTGCTGGCGGCCGAAGAAGCCTCGCCACTCACTGGCTGCGCCGCCAAGCGCCAGGCCATCAGCACCCAGATCGAACAAGCCAAGGCCCACGGCAACAGCGAGCAGCAAGCCGGCCTGGAAAAAGCCTTGAGTGAAGTCACTGCCAATTGCACCGACGCCTCTTTGAAAAAGGAGCGCGAAAACAAGGTGCTCGACGCCAAGCACGAAGTCAGCCGCCGTCAGGCCGACCTCGACAAGGCAATGAAGAAGGGTGACTCCGACAAGATCAACAAGCGCAAAGACAAGCTCGCCCAGTCACGCAAGGACTTGCAGGAAGCCCTGGACGAACTGGACAAGTAAGACGCCTCAGTGATCGCGGAACTGTTTATGGCAGGCGGTGCAGGCATCTTCGACTTTCTGCACCGCCGGCCCAAGGTTGCTCGCCTTGTAAGGCTGGGCCTGGCTTGCGACCACCAATTCACCGGTGGCCGCTTCAAGGTTTCGGGCCAGCTCCTGGAAGCGTGCCTGTTGCTGCCACACGTTGTCCTTGGCGCTGGTATGGTCTTCTTCGCGCACGCTCGGGAAATGCTTCCACGGTTCGTGGGACAAGGCATCGAGCTTGACCGCGCCTTCGGCAAATTTTGCCCCGTCGAACGGAATGCGCCCACGCAGCATGCCCCCCAGGTCTTCGCCGGTCTTGAGCATCTGCTTGAAAATAGCCTTGCGCTGGCCAAGGGGCGAATTCGGGTCAACCCCGCCGCAGGCGGACAGTGTCAGGCAGGCCAGCAATACAACGGTCAGTCTTTTAAAAGTCATGATGGCTCAAGGTCACGGGAAACGGCGGCCAGTATCCTCGCCCCGCCCACAAAGACCAATACCCCTATTAATAATAAGGGTTGCTCGAGCGCCGACCAGCGCGGGCAATCGCTTCAGGAATTGATTGTATGAGTATCCGCTTCAACCCCTGGACCCGCCGCCTGGCGTGGGCGCTGCCAATGATCGCGTTGCTGGCTGGTTGCGACACCGGCAAGGACGAAAAAGCCAAACCTCACGCCATCGCGACCTATGCCGGTGCCACCTGGGAAAACCTCCCGGCTGTATCAGACAGCGACCTGCAAGCCGGCTTCGAGTCCTGGCGCAGTGCCTGCCAACGGCTCAAGGCTGACCCGGTGTGGGGCGCAACGTGCGCTGCATCGGCCACCGTGCCGTCAACCGCAGTGGCGATTCGCGACTTCCTCAAGGCCAACCTCGATGTCTACGGCCTGCGCTCGGCCGACAACAGCCCCAACGGCCTGATCACCGGCTACTACGAACCGGTTTACCCCGGCAGCCTCACCGAAACCGCCACCGCCCATGTACCGGTGTTCGGCGTGCCGGACGACCTGATCATCGTCAACCTTGAGAGCATCTACCCGGAACTCAAGGGCAAGCGCCTGCGCGGTCGCCTCGAGGGTCGGGTGCTCAAACCCTATGACGACGCCAACGCCATCAACCAGCAAGGCTCCAGCGCCAAGCCGATCGCCTGGCTGACCAACCCGATGGACCTGCAATTTCTGCAGATCCAGGGTTCGGGCCGCATCCAACTGGCCGATGGCCGCCAATTGCGTGTCGGTTACGGCGACCAGAACGGTTACCCGTACCGCCCCATTGGCCGCTGGCTGGTCGAGCAAGGCGAGTTGAAAAAAGAAGACGTGACCATGGGCGCCATCAGCGCGTGGGCCAAGGCGCACCCACAGCGCATTCCTGAACTGCTGGCGAGCAACCCCAGCTACGTGTTCTTCAGCGCCCGCCCCGATAGCAACGAAGGCCCGCGTGGCTCGCTGAACGTGCCGCTGACCGCGGGTTATAGCGTTGCGGTGGATCGCAAGGTGATTCCGCTGGGCAGCCTGCTGTGGCTGTCGACTACGAAGCCGGACGGTGCGCCGATTGCCCGGCCGGTGGCTGCGCAGGATACCGGTGGTGCAATTACCGGCGAAGTGCGCGCCGACCTGTTCTGGGGAACCGGTGAAGCTGCCGGGGAATTGGCAGGCAACATGAAGCAGCAGGGCCAGATCTGGATGCTGTGGCCTAAAGGCGCAGCGCTGCCAAAAGTGCCGGATGCGCCGACAGGAACCTGAAGCACACCACAAACTCACTGTGTGGAGGGCTTGTGTGGGAGCGGGCTTGCTCGCCCCCACATTTGAACAGCGTCACGCCCTAGATCGATACGAAGAAGAAACTCGCAATCAACGCCATTCCCAGCGCCCACACCAGCGACCGCAGCATCGCCCAGTCCGCCAGGTAGCAGATGATGTAGAGCAACCGGCTGGTAATAAACAGCATCGCCAGTACGTTGATCGTCACCAACGACGCGCCGCCGGCCAAATGCGCAATGATCACCGCCGCCGCAAACGCCGGGGTTACTTCAAAGCTGTTGAGTTGCGCACTGTGGGCACGCTTGGCGAAGCCGTCGAGCGTATCCAGGAATGCTCGCGGGTCATGGTTCTGCCGGGGCCCGAACTTGCCACCGCTGAACTTGGCCAGGCCCGTGCACAGGTACGGCAGAAAGATTGCGATCAACACACACCAGAAAGCGACTGTCATAACCCATTCCTTTTTTAGTTTTACTCAACGGTTAGAGTTTCATCACGAACATGCCGATCAGCACCAACCCACAGGCTATGAGCCGTGGCCGGCCAAAAGGTTCTTTCAGGTAACGCATGCCGAACAGTACCACCAGGATCACGCTGACTTCCCGCAACGCGGCAGCCTCGGCAATCGAGCCCAACTGCATGGCCCAAAGCACCAGAGCGTAGCTCAACAGCACGCACAGCCCGACACTCAGCCCCAGCCGCCACTGCGTGCGCCAAAATAGCCCGAACGCCGCCCGTTTGCGCACCATCGCCAGCAACGGAAACGGCCATGCGCTTATCAGCGTCAGCCACACCAGGTAGTCCAGCGGGTGTGACCAACGGCGCAATGCCTGGCCATCGAGGAAGGTGTAGCAACCGATACACAGGCCGATCAACGCCACCACCGGCAGCATCGACCAAGGCAACCGGTCGCCACCGCCGCCCTGCCACAACAGGCACAGCATGCCGAACGGAATCAGCACAATGCCGAGAATCTGCTGGGTACTGAGCACCTCACCGGCAAACACCAGCGTCAGCGCCAGCACCACCAAAGGCGACAAGCCGCGCATCAATGGGTACACCAAGCCCAAGTCACCCACGCGATAGGCCTGGATCAGCAGGTAGCGGTAGAGCAACTCAAACAACGCCGAGGCGATGATCCACGGCCAGATCTCCAGCGGCGGCAACGACACAAACCCAACCGCCAGCACCACGAACAGCAATGCCACCGTGTCCATACACGCGATGACCAACAGGCGCTCGCCGCTGAATTTGATCAAGGTGTTCCACGTCGCATGCAACAACGCCGCTACCAGTACCAGAGCTGTTGCAATCACGGTGACTCCCCAGTCATAAAAAGCGGAATTGATTCGCCATATTTCAGCACCTGTTTATACTAAAGCCGACCACGCCGCACTCAGTTGCGCAAAGACCTAGACCAATAAATTTGGCTGCTGCCCGATCTTCGCCGATCCGGGCGCCGGCATGCGTATGCCTGATCAGAGCGTAACGATTACCGAAGGAGATCCTCGCGTGCCGCTCGGTGCCTGGATCGGCGGGATGGTGGTGGCGGCACTTTTGTTCATCGAACTGCAACGTCGCCGCCCTGCTGCGGTCCACTTACCCAACTAAAAGCTAAAGCTTGCGTAGGAGCTGTCGAGCCCAAGTGAGGCTGCGATGGCAGCGCTGCGGTCTGACAGCAACAGCGCGGTGCTCCCATCGCAGCCTCGCTCAGGCTCGACAGCTCCTACGTGTTATTGCGAAGTAGATTTCCCACTCCTCCATCCAAGGACCCCGGATGCTTGAACTTGTCGCTGCGTTTATTTGCCTCACCACCCTGCTCACGTATGTGAACTACCGCTTCATTGGCCTGCCGCCCACCATCGGTGTGATGGTGACGGCGCTGATGTTTTCCCTGCTGCTGCAAGGCCTGAGCTTTATCGGTTACCCCGGGCTTGAAGAGCGCGTCCAGCAGTTGATTGGCCAGATCGACTTCGGCGACTTGCTGATGAACTGGATGCTCTCGTTCCTGCTGTTCGCCGGCGCCTTGCACGTTAACCTGAGTGACCTGCGCAGCTACCGCTGGCCCATTGGCCTGCTCGCTACTTTCGGTGTGTTGATCGCCACCGTGGTGATCGGCAGCCTGGCGTTCTACATCTTCGCCCTGTTCGGCTGGCACGTGAGTTTCCTGTACTGCCTGCTGTTCGGTGCGCTGATCTCCCCCACCGACCCGATCGCGGTACTCGGTGTACTGCGAACCGCCAACGCGTCCAAGCCGCTGAAAACCACCATCGTCGGCGAATCACTGTTCAACGACGGCACGGCGGTGGTGGTGTTCACCGTGTTGCTGGGCATTGCGCAACTGGGCGAGACGCCCACCGTGGGCGCCACGGCCATGCTGTTTGCCCATGAGGCGATTGGCGGCGTGGTGTTCGGCGGGCTGATCGGTTACCTCGTGTACCTGATGATCAAGAGCATCGAGCAGTACCAGATCGAAGTGATGCTGACCTTGGCGTTGGTGATCGGCGGCTCGGCGATGGCCACCGAACTGCACGTGTCGGCACCGATTGCGATGGTGGTGGCGGGACTGATCATCGGTAACCTGGGCCGCAAGCTGGCGATGAACGACATGACCCGGCGTTACCTGGACGGTTTTTGGGAGTTGCTCGATGACATGCTCAACGCCCTGCTCTTCGCGCTGATCGGCATGGAGCTATTGCTGTTGCCGTTCAACTGGCTGCATGTGCTGGCGGCAAGTCTGCTGGCAGTGGCGATCCTGTTGTCACGTTTGCTGACGGTGGCCCCGGCAATCCTGCTGCTGCGGCGCTGGCGCACGGTGCCCCGCGGTACCATCCGCATCCTGACCTGGGGCGGCTTGCGCGGCGGGGTTTCCGTGGCGCTGGCCCTGGCCCTGCCGCTGGGCCCGGAACGCGACTTGCTGTTGAGCATCACCTACATCGTGGTGCTGTCGTCGATCCTGTTGCAGGGCCTGAGCATCGGCAAACTGGTCAAGCGCGTGACCAAAGATGCGCCGGTACCCGACACTCACTGATCCTTGTTGATCTGCTGCGGATGCCTCGGGTCCGCAGCGGCTTTACCGGGCAAACTGCTTTCGCTGCGAATCTGCGCATGGCTGATCAGCGCAAAGATAAAGCTGCCACCGATGATGTTGCCCGCCAGCGTCGGCCCGGCAAACACCAGCCAAAAGTCTTTCCATGGCAACTCGCCGGCAAATACCAGGTAGGACACTTCCGCCGATCCCACCACGATGTGGGTGAAGTCCCCGAGCGCCATCAGGTAGGTGATCAGGATGATGATCCACAGCTTGGCGCTTTCCATGGACGGGATCATCCACACCATGGTGGCGATCATCCAGCCAGACACAATGCCCTTGGCGAACATCTGGGAGGTGTCGTTCTCCATGACCTTGCGCCCGATTTCCAGGAAGGCCAGGTCGGTCTTGGCGTCGAAAATCGGCAAGTGCAACATCACGTACGCCACCAGCAAAGTGCCGCACAGGTTGCCCACCAGCACCACGGCCCATAAGCGCAGCAACCGTGCGAAATTGTTCAGCGTGGGTTTGCTCATGACGGGCAACACCGCCGTCAGGGTGTTTTCGGTGAACAGCTGCTGACGAGCGAGGATCACCGCCAAAAAGCCCGCGCAGTAGCCAAAACTGGCAATTACCTTGAACTCTTCGCCCTCCGGGAGCCGCGAGTTGAGCAAGCCCATGCCCATCAACGACAGGCCCATGGTCAGGCCGGCGGCCAGCGCCGACCACCACAATGCCGCCACGGTGCGTTCCAGCTCCTGGTCGCCTTGAGTGCGGATGATTTCATGCAGAACCGCCGCGCGGGGCGGCTGGTTCTTGTCGACATCGTGCTGCTCTTCCTGCGACAGGTTGGGGGTCTTGCCGTCTTTTTCGGTGGCCATGGCGTTCCTGAATCCGTTGTGTGCCTGTAGCTACGACACGCGGGGTTCAGGGCTGTTCAGTGACGTGGCAACTAAACCGCCAGGCGCCATGCCTTGGCCATTTCGACTGTCGTGGAGCGTCCCGGCTGCGACCAGGGCTTATTACGTGCTACGTAGTTGTCAACGATGTCATCGAGCGCCTGGTTGACCTGGGCCGGCGTCGTTGCCCGGCCCAGGTTGTGTTCAACCCGGCGCAGCAGTGCAACATTCGAATCTGGCTGGCCCGGGCGAAACAGCGAGGGATAGAGCACTTCCCGCGTGAAGTTATCGGCGATCACAGCGATATCGCGTTTTTTCATTTCGCTGATGCCACTGGCCAGCACCCGTGAGGCCGTTTGATGCGGCGCTTGTAGCAACTGCTGGAAATTGGGGTTGCCTGCATCATTGAGGCGGGCACCCAGCCACTCGACGTATTCCGGGCGACTGGCCAGGGCGTCCAGGTTGCGCAATGCCGAGGCCAATTCAGGCGTCATGTGCAGCCGCTCGCCGGTATTGGCCGATGCCACAGCCTTATCCAGCATGCCAAGCCCCTGCCGGGCTTCGCTTCGAAAGCGCAGCACGCTACGGGAGGCGTCGTCCTGGTCAAGCGCGTCCTTGACGCTGGCGAGCATGGAATCGCTCATGGCCAGCACGGCGCTGTCAATCGAGCTGAATGAGTGCTGCTCTCGCACTTGCGAGCGTTTCTCCAAGTGGGTATTCACCGCAGCCCGAGACAGTTCCTGTAGCTGATTCTTGACCTCCAGCGGCATGGTGAAATTGATCGTGCCGTTGAGGAAGCCACTGAAGTCGCCGATCTCGGTCTTTAATGGCATGACAACCGTCTGATCCTTGATCCTACTGAGTTTCGATGCCATCAACTCACTATTGGCCGCGTTCGGGATCCCGAGAAAGCTATCCTTTAAGCTGCCCAAGTGACTGCCGCGCACGGCCGCAGACTTATCACCGCTGAACTTCAGAATCAGTTGTTCGGTATCGGCGATTGCACTGCCGGGAAACGTGCGCTGGTAAAAGTCAGCCACGGGGGTGTTGAGCAGCAAGCCGCCATCCTGAAAGAAGGTCTTCTCGCCGTCTGCCTGAAACCCGTGCCCCTTCTCCTCGGGCGCCTTGAACACCAGCGGCAGCGCCCCCGAAATATGCGCGGCGCGCGCGATATCCATGTCCGGCGTGAGGTTGGCATTGAACACCACCAACTGCGGGCGGCCATCGAACAAACCGGTGCCGGTGATATTGAGTTCCTTGATTGCCGGAATATGCAGGCTCAATGCCTGCAGGTCACCGAACGTGGTCGCACCGCCCGCACCTAATTTGTCGGCAATCGCGAAAACCTGTGGTGTGCGAAGCTCCCTGGGCAGGTCGCCAATGTGCGCCAGCACGGTCTTTCGCGACGCCTCGCGTACCAGGTCCTCCAGAGGTTCGGCCTTGGAACCCAGCCGTGGCAATACGTTAAATACAACCTCTGCCAGACTGCTGACCTTGCCGGCGACCTTGCCGACACTCGAACTGGCATTTTGCAGCCAAGCGGGAATGGCGTGCTTGCTGTTCATCAGTTTGGGAAGCTCGAGGTTGTCCGACAGCGTGTCGAAGGCCTTCGCCCCCATCCCGCTGGCCAGCAGGGCTGCCGAGATACCGCCGGCGGATGAGCCTGAAATACTGCGGATATGCTTCAAGGCGTTTGCGTCTTCAAGCGCCTGGACCACGCCCGGGTAGGCAATACCCTTGGCCCCGCCGCCACTGAGTACCAATTGGGTGATCGGCGGTGGGGAAACCGTCACTTCCACCACGCCATTCGGGTAGCGACTCAACGCCAACTTGCGTTCGCCTGCACCGTCTACCAGGGAGGTTTTCGTACCCTGGGGTTCAACGGTAGCGTGACCATGCCTTACGATAATCGGCGCCAAGGCCGTGTCGCGCGCCGCCGCCAGGCCGCTGCCAACGATGTCGTGGGGAGCGGGCAGCAGCGATTGAGGGAATGAAGGCTGGGCAGGATTTAACAATGCCATGTGTCGACTCTCTCTTCAGGGTGTAGTCCTGTGTGACGAGAGAACATGGGAAAGATCCATCCGGAAGCGTCTTGTAAAACAAGTCGCTCCCGGCCGAGCTTATTCGCTGATGCCGTCTTCCTGGAACTGATCCTTCACATACTTGATCTCGGTGCGGCCATGGGGCGCCGGCAGGCCGTCTTCCCCCAGGTTGACGAAGACCATTTTTTCCACAGTCAGGATGCTCTTGCGGGTGATCTTGTTGCGCACTTCGCAGGTCAGGGTGATGGAGGTGCGGCCGAACTCGGTGGCGGTGATGCCCAGTTCGATGATGTCGCCCTGGCGCGAGGCGCTGACGAAGTTGATTTCAGAGATGTATTTTGTCACCACCCGCTGGTTGCCCAACTGGACAATCGCGTAGATGGCCGCTTCTTCGTCGATCCAGCGCAGCAGGCTGCCGCCGAACAGGGTGCCGTTGGGGTTGAGGTCTTCGGGTTTAACCCATTTGCGGGTGTGGAAGTTCATGTTCACTCCAAAGCGTGTTGGCAAATGATGGGCAACATCATGGCAGAGGCCGGGCCCAAGCTCTATGAGCCATTGCCTATCAACCCCATGAGCTATCTTCATGCCGCCGACAGAAAGGCTTTAGAAGTCAGGCGCACGCAGCTATAATCGCCTCCGCTTCAAAACGGTCATCTTCGATTGATACCGTTCTCCCGCCACCTGTCCGAGGGGCGCTGCAGCAGGCTCGACCTGTCAGGCTCGGATGGGGCGTTGTCCGGCCTGGTTAGCCAGCTGGATACTAAACGCACAACGGCGCCCATTCGCACACTACGAATGGAGGCTCTTCATGAGCGCTGTAATCACGCCTGCAGGTTTTACCGACTACAAAGTCGCCGACATGTCCCTCGCTGCCTGGGGCCGTCGCGAAACCTTTATCGCCGAATCCGAAATGCCAGCCCTGATGGGCCTGCGTCGCAAGTACGCCGCTGAACAGCCGCTCAAGGGCGCGAAGATTCTCGGCTGCATCCACATGACCATTCAGACGGCCGTGCTGATCGAAACCCTGGTTGCCCTGGGTGCCGAAGTGCGTTGGTCGTCGTGCAACATTTTCTCGACTCAAGACCAGGCCGCAGCCGCTATCGCTGCTGCCGGCATCGCGGTTTACGCCTGGAAAGGCGAGACCGAAGAAGAGTACGAGTGGTGCCTGGAGCAAACCATCCTCAAGGATGGCAAGCCATGGGACGCCAACATGATCCTCGACGACGGCGGCGACCTGACTGAGTTGCTGCACAAGAAGTACCCGCAAATCCTCGACCGCGTCCACGGCGTGACCGAAGAGACCACCACCGGCGTTCACCGCCTGCTGGACATGCTGGCCAAGGGCGAGCTGAAAATCCCGGCCATCAACGTCAACGACTCGGTCACCAAGAGCAAGAACGACAACAAGTACGGCTGCCGTCACAGCCTGAACGATGCGATCAAGCGCGGCACCGACCACCTGCTGTCCGGCAAGCAAGCGCTGGTGATCGGCTACGGTGACGTGGGCAAGGGTTCGTCCCAGTCTCTGCGTCAGGAAGGCATGATCGTTAAAGTCTCCGAAGTTGACCCGATCTGCGCCATGCAAGCCTGCATGGACGGCTTCGAAGTGGTTTCGCCGTTCATCGATGGCGTCAATGACGGCACCGAAGCGAGCATCGACAAAGCCCTGCTGGGCAAGATTGACCTGATCGTGACCACCACCGGTAACGTGAACGTGTGCGACTCGAACATGCTCAAGGCCCTGAAAAAGCGCGCCGTGGTGTGCAACATCGGTCACTTCGACAACGAAATCGACACCGCTTTCATGCGCAAGAACTGGGCATGGGAAGAAGTGAAGCCTCAGGTACACAAGGTTCACCGTACCGGCGCTGGCGATTTCGACCCGCAGAACGATGACTACCTGATCCTGCTGGCCGAAGGCCGCCTGGTAAATCTGGGCAACGCCACTGGCCACCCAAGCCGCATCATGGATGGCTCGTTCGCCAACCAGGTACTGGCCCAGATCTTCCTGTTCGGCCAGAAATACGCCGACCTGTCGCCAGCCCAGAAAGCCGAGCGCCTGACCGTGGAAGTACTGCCGAAGAAACTCGACGAAGAAGTGGCCCTGGAAATGGTCCGTGGCTTCGGCGGCGTTGTGACTCAACTGACCAAGACCCAGGCCGACTACATCGGTGTTGGTGTTGAAGGTCCGTTCAAGCCGCACGCTTACCGTTACTGATCGGCCCAGTGCCAGCTGCCATAGGGGAGCTGGCTTTTGTGGGAGCTGGCTTGCCTGCGATAGTATCGCCTCGATATTGCTGGAACACCGAGGTGCCTGCATCGCGGGCAAGCCCGCTCCCACACCGGTATTCTGAGTTTCCATAGGTATGACCATGTCCCAAGACCGTCGCTACAGCTTCGAGTTCTTCCCGACCAAGACCGATGCTGGGCATGAAAAACTGATGGCGACTGCCAAGCAGTTGGCCAGCTACAACCCCGATTTTTTCTCCTGCACCTATGGTGCCGGCGGCTCCACCCGCGACCGCACGATCAACACCGTGTTGCAGCTGGAAAGCGAAGCCAAAGTACCTGCGGCTCCGCATTTGTCGTGCGTGGGCGACAGCAAGGCCGACCTGCGCAGCCTGCTGACCCAGTACAAGCAAGCCGGTATCAAGCGCATCGTCGCCCTGCGCGGTGACCTGCCGTCCGGCATGGGCATGGCCAGCGGCGAGCTGCGCTACGCCAATGACCTGGTGAGCTTCATCCGTGAAGAAACCGGCGATCACTTTCATATCGAAGTGGCCGCTTATCCGGAGATGCACCCCCAGGCCCGCAATTTCGAAGACGATTTGCAGAACTTCGTGCGCAAGGCCAACGCCGGCGCCAACAGCGCGATCACCCAGTACTTCTTCAACGCCGAGAGCTACTTCTACTTCGTTGAACGCATTCAGGCGATGGGCGTGAACATCCCGATCGTGCCGGGCATCATGCCGATCACCAACTACAGCAAACTGGCGCGTTTCTCTGACGCCTGCGGCGCGGAAATCCCACGCTGGGTTCGTAAACAACTGGAAGCCTACGGCGACGACGTCAAGAGCATCCAGGCGTTCGGTGAACAGGTCATCAGCGAGATGTGCGAACAATTGCTGCAAGGCGGCGCACCAGGGTTGCACTTCTACACCCTGAACCAGGCCGAACCGAGCCTGGCGATATGGAACAACCTGAAACTGCCTCGCTAAGGCCAGTTTCGACGTACCAAGGCTCTCGTCCCGACGAGGGCCTTTGTGGTTTTAATGCCTCAAGATCACTGTGCCAGAGCTTCTCTTTCGCCTGAGACAGTCGTAATCTCAGGGTATGCCTGTGATTTCCCGGATGTTGACTGCTGTCCTTTTCGCTTGCCTGAGCTTCGGCGCCCATGGCGAGAAACTGCGCATTGTCACCGAACCCTGGGCCCCCTATGTGTATGACGACAACGGCACGATGCGCGGGCTCGACTATGAGACCACGGTGATTGTGTTCCAACGCCTGGGCATCGATGTGCAATGGCAATTCCTGCCCTGGAAGCGCTGCCTGGCAATGCTCGACCAGGGCCAGGCCGATGGGGCGCTGGACATTTTCCACAGCCACGAGCGCGACTCGGTATTGCTGTACCCCAGCGAGCCGCTGTCCGATGTGGAGTTCGTGCTGTTCTACGCCAACGACCGCCCGCACCCGTTCCAGAGCCTTGAAGACCTGCGCGGCCTGACCATCGGCACCTCGCCGGGCTACCTTTATGGCCCGCAATTCAGTGAGTCCAGCCTGTTCAAGCAGGAACCGGCCGCCAGCCATGAGGCCAACTTCGGCAAGCTGGCCCTTGGCCGCATCGACCTGGTGATCACCGACCGCCGGGTCGGCCAGCACGTGCTCAAGGCACTGGGCCTCCTGGACCAGGTCACCGAGGCGCCGACGGTCATCAGCAGCCAGCCGCAATTTCTCGCGGTGCGCCGCGGTGCAGGCATGGACTTGCTGGTGCAGCGCTTTGCCGCCGAACTCAAACGCTTCAAGCAAGAGCCGGCCTACGCGGCCTTGAGCGCCAAATATGCAGGTACAAGCCTCCAAACCAGCGCATCGGCCCTGCCCGCGCACACCGTTGAGCAGCAGGAAAGCAGCGCAGAGTGATTGCTCTGTTATACTGCGGCCTTTCCGCCAGGCTTACGCCCGGACGCTTCGGTCTTGCAAAAGGCACCCGACCCCGCTACAGCGCAGCTTTCAAGCCCGCGCGAGCCGTCTGAGTGCCCGCCAGCCCCAGCAGGACCGGACGGGATTGCGTTCATCTAAACGCCATTCACGCCAGGCAAGACTATCCCTCTGGGCCAAGCCCTAACTAAAACAGGATTACTCATGTCCTTTGCTTCCCTCGGTCTCTCCGAGGCTTTAGTCCGCGCCATCGAGGCAGCGGGCTATACCGAGCCTACTCCGGTGCAACAGCGGGCCATTCCCGCCGTGTTGCAAGGCCGCGACCTGATGGTTGCGGCTCAGACAGGTACTGGTAAAACCGGCGGCTTCGCCCTTCCGATCCTGGAGCGGTTGTTCCCCAACGGTCACCCGGACAAATCCCAGCGTCACGGCCCGCGCCAACCGCGCGTACTGGTCCTGACCCCTACCCGCGAACTCGCCGCCCAAGTGCATGACAGCTTCAAGCTGTATGCCCGCGACTTGAAGTTCGTCAGCGCCTGCATCTTCGGCGGCGTCGGCATGAACCCACAGGTTCAGGCCATGTCCCGGGGTGTCGACGTACTGGTTGCCTGCCCGGGTCGTTTGCTCGACCTGTGCGGCCAAGGCAGCGTCGATTTGTCCCACGTGGAAATCCTCGTGCTGGACGAAGCCGACCGGATGCTCGACATGGGCTTTGTCCATGACGTGAAAAAAGTCCTCGCGCGCCTGCCGGCCAAACGCCAGAACCTGCTGTTCTCGGCCACGTTCTCCAACGACATCACCGCGTTGGCGGGCAAGTTGTTGCATAACCCCGAGCGCATTGAAGTCACGCCGCCGAACACCACGGTCGAGCGCATCGAGCAGCGCGTATTCCGCCTGCCCGCCGCCCACAAGCGTTCACTGCTGGCCCACTTGATCACCGCTGGCGCGTGGGAACAGGTGCTGGTGTTCACCCGCACCAAGCACGGCGCCAACCGCCTGGCCGAGTACCTGGACAAGCACGGCCTCACCGCCGTCGCCATCCACGGCAACAAGAGCCAGAACGCGCGCACCAAAGCCCTGGCCGACTTCAAGGCCGGTGAAGTACGCATCCTGGTAGCCACCGACATCGCCGCGCGCGGCCTGGACATCGACCAACTGCCACACGTGGTCAACTTCGAGCTGCCAAACGTCGACGAAGACTACGTGCACCGTATCGGCCGTACTGGCCGGGCCGGTCGTTCGGGCGAGGCCATTTCCCTGGTCGCACCGGACGAAGAAAAGCTGCTGAAAAGCATCGAGCGCATGACCAAGCAGAAAATCGCCGATGGCGACCTGATGGGCTTCGACTCCAGCGCCGTTGAGGCTGAGAAGCCTGAAGTGCGCGAGCGTCCGGACGTGCGTAACCCGCGCAACAACCCACGCGGTCCGAAGGGCGATGGCCCGAACGGCGGCGGCGGTGGTGGCGGTCGTAAAGACAAGGGCAAGGACAAGGGCGGCAAGGATAAGGCTGCAACCAATGGCCGTGGCGAACGCCCGGCCCGTGAGCAAAAGCCCCGTGAAGGCACCCCGGCCCGCGAACAGCGCCAGCCGAGCCAGCCACCACGTGCTGCCGCCGACCGTGCTCCGGACGAGTTCCTGGACGACGACGTGGATAACTTCGGTAACCGCGTTGACTACGTGCCCCAGGCCAAGCCGGCCCAGGGTCGTGGTCGTCGTCCGGGCGCTCCAGCCCAGGGCGCCGGTGCAGGCGCAGGTTCTGCGCCACGCACTGGCGGCCAGCCACAAGGTCGCCAGAACGGTCCGCGCAGCAGCAGCGGCGCGACCACCGGCACCCCGCCGGCCAAGCGCAGCGGCCCGCGCAACGGTGCACCGCGTGACGGCCAGGCCCGTCGCGAAGAGTCGCGCAACCGTCGCCCGGCCCGTGATGATCAACCTCGTTTGTCCGAGCCTGCGGTGCAAAACCCGCGCGGCGGCCCGGCACCGAAGATCATCCACAAAGAGTCGAAAAGCGATCGCACGCTGACACCTGAGCAGTTGGATCAACTGCCGGGCCGTCCACGTGGTGAAAAGCCAGCGTTGCTGACCCGCAACCGCTGATTTTCAGCGCGTCATAAAAAATGCCCCGGATCGCGAGATCCGGGGCATTTTTTATTGAAGCTTTAAAACTGTAGGAGCCGGCTTGCCCGGCGATGACGATCTTGAGAACGCCACGTACCGCGCGGGCGCTATCGCCGGCAAGCCGGCTCCTACAGACGAAGCATTACTTCGCTTTCACACCTTCAAACGTCACGTACAGCTCAACGGTGTTGGACGCTGGGCCCAAGTCCATCTGCTTGCCGAAGTCCTGGCGATTGAAGGAGGTAGTACCTTCAAAGCCTGCACGGTAGCCGCCCCATGGATCCTTGCCTTCACCCAGGAAGGTCGCCTTGACGACGATCGGCTTGGTCACGCCGTGAAAGGTCAGGTCGCCGGTCACGTCAGCAGTGACTTGGCCAGCAGCGTTCTTACCGGTGGTCTTGACGCTGGTGGAGACGAACTTGGCATCGGCAAACTTGCCAACGTCCAGGAAGTCTTTGCTGGCGATGTGCTTGTCACGTTCGGCGTGGTTGGTGAACACGCTGGCGGTACGGACGTTGAACTCAATCTTGCTGTCTTCAGGCTTGGCAGCATCGAAGCTGAACTTGCCGTCCAGGTCCTTGAAGGTACCGGTGATGAAGCTGTAGCCCAAGTGGCTGATCTTGAAGTCAACGAAGGCGTGCTGGCCTTCCTTGTCGACAACGTAGTCAGCTGCCATCACCTGACCGGCAGTCAGCAGGGCAGAACCGATGGCCAGAGCGGCGAGAGTCTTTTTCAACATGCTTTCTATTCCTTGTGAGTCGAGGTTGAACATCAGGCTTTGCGCCCCAGCATACGAACCAGGGTCACATCACGATCAATGAAATGGTGTTTCAACGCAGCCACACCGTGGAGGCCGGAGAACACCACCAATACCCAGGCCAGGTACAAATGCACCACGCCTGCGGTGTCTGCCTGGTCCGGTAGCCCGGAAACCAGTGCAGGAATCTCAAACAGGCCAAATACCGGGATCCCGACACCGTCTGCGGTGGAAATCAGGTAACCGGCAATCATCACGGCAAACAGCCCGAGATACAGGAATGCGTGGCCAAACGCAGCCCCCAGCCGCGTCATGCGGCTATAGCTGGCAAGCGGTGGCGGCGGCGGGCTGAGTAAACGCCAGACAATGCGCACAAGCATGATGGCAAACAGCGTGATGCCGATGCTTTTGTGCAAGTCCGGGGCGTCTTTGCGCCAGGTGCTGTAGTAGTCGAGACCAACCATCCACAGGCCCAAGGCGAACAGACCGAACACCACCAGGGCTACGCCCCAGTGCAAAACAATACTGACCCAGCCGTAGCGGGCCGATGAGTTACGTAGTTGCATGTCCCATATCCCGTAAGAGCTGTGCCCAAGACTATCGACTTACCTATCGAATTAAAGCGGAAAATTTCGCTTTGAAATATCGAGAAATACGATCAAGAGCGTATGCACAATAAGTTAACAAGGGATTAAGGACTATTCCCAAGAAACGTGACAGACCGTCCTGTGTTTACTGCGATTTACCCTACAAGCATGCAATTGGGTTGTGACACAGCCCTGCATTGCATAGGCTTGCGCGATTGTTTCGCCCGCGCACGCCGCGAGCCGCTTCGAGGAGAATAAAGATGGGTTTGAATAACCAGTGGATGCAACGCGACCTTGCGGTGCTGTGGCATCCCTGCACCCAGATGAAAGACCACCAGCGACTGCCGCTGATCCCGATCAAACGCGGCGAAGGCGTGTGGCTGGAAGACTTCGAAGGCAAACGCTACCTCGACGCCGTCAGCTCCTGGTGGGTCAACGTGTTTGGCCACGCCAACCCGCGCATCAACCAGCGCATTAAAGACCAGGTCGACCAGCTGGAACACGTGATTCTTGCCGGCTTCAGTCACCAGCCGGTGATCGAGCTGTCCGAGCGCCTGGTGAAAATGACACCCGAAGGGCTGACCCGCTGCTTCTACGCCGACAACGGTTCGTCGTGCATCGAAGTCGCGTTGAAGATGAGCTTTCACTATTGGCTCAACCGCGGCCTGCCGAACAAAAAGCGTTTTGTCACCCTGACCAACAGCTACCACGGCGAGACCATCGCCGCGATGTCGGTGGGCGATGTGCCGCTGTTCACCGAAACCTACAAGGCCTTGCTGCTGGACACCATCAAGGTGCCGAGCCCGGACTGCTACTTGCGCCCCGACGGCATGAGCTGGGAAGAACACTCCCGCAACATGTTCCTGGCCATGGAACAGACCCTCGCCGACAACCACGACACCGTCGCCGCCGTGATCGTCGAACCGTTGATCCAGGGCGCCGGTGGCATGCGCATGTACCACCCGGTGTACCTCAAGCTGCTGCGCGAAGCCTGCGACCGCTATGGCGTGCACCTGATCCATGACGAGATCGCCGTGGGCTTTGGCCGCACCGGCACGATGTTCGCCTGTGAACAGGCCGGCATCCGCCCAGACTTCCTGTGCCTGTCCAAGGCCCTGACCGGCGGCTACCTGCCGTTGGCGGCCGTGGTCACCACCGATGATGTGTACGACGCCTTCTACGACGACTACCCGACCCTGCGCGCCTTCCTGCATTCCCACAGCTACACCGGCAACCCGCTGGCGTGTGCGGCGGCACTGGCGACGCTGGATATCTTCGAAGAAGACAACGTCATCGAGAACAACAAGGCCCTGGCCCAGCGCATGGCAACTGCCACTGCGCACCTGGTGGACCACCCCCACGTCTCGGAAGTGCGCCAGACCGGCATGGTGCTGGCCATCGAGATGGTGCAGGACAAGGCCACCAAGGCTGCCTACCCATGGCAGGAACGCCGTGGCCTGAAGGTATTCGAGCATGCGCTGGAGCGTGGTGCGCTGCTGCGGCCGTTGGGCAGCGTGGTGTATTTCCTGCCGCCGTATGTGATCACCCCGGAGCAGATCGACTTCCTGGCAGAAGTGGCCAGCGAGGGGATTGATATCGCCACCAACAGCAAGGTCAGCGTGGCGGTGCCCCAGGATTTCCACCCGGGGTTTCGTGATCCGGGCTGAGTGAGTTCACTTGATTAATCGGGTGCCGCTGCTGCCTGACCTGTAGGAGCGAGCTTGCTCGCGAAAATCGTCAACGATAATGCGGGTATCCTGTTTAAACGCGGCGCCCTTACGTTCTTCGCGAGCAAGCTCGCTCCTACATGAACCTCCACAGAGAACAGAAATGAGACTGTCCCGCTTTTTTGTCGACGCCCCACTGAGCCTTGGCGACCACGAGTTGCCGGAAGCCCAGGCGCATTACATCAGCCGCGTATTGCGCATGAGCGAAGGCGACGCCGTGCAACTGTTCGACGGCGCAGGCCTGGAGTTTCGCGCCAGCTTGCTGGAAGTCGGTAAAAAGCGCGTGGTGGTGCAGGTCACCGAAAGCTTCGCCGGGCAGGTCGAATCGCCGTTACAGATTCACCTCGGCCAGGGACTGTCCCGTGGCGAGCGGATGGATTGGGCGATTCAGAAAGCCACCGAGCTTGGGGTGAACGAAATCACCCCGATCTTCAGTGAGCGCTGCGAAGTGCGCCTTAAAGACGAACGCGCCGACAAGCGCCTGCAGCACTGGCGCCAGGTGGCGATCAGCGCCTGCGAGCAGTGCGGGCGTTCAAGGGTGCCGGTGATTCACCCACCGCTGCTGCTGGCGGATTGGCTGAAGCAGGCCGACGCGGATTTGAAGCTGGTGCTGCACCCGGTGGCCGAGCCGCTGGTGAGCCATGCCAAGCCCGCGAGCCTGGCCTTCCTGATCGGGCCGGAAGGTGGTTTGACCGACAGCGAAGTCGAGACGGCCCAAGGTGCAGGTTTTCACTCCGCCCGCTTGGGCCCACGCGTACTGCGTACCGAAACAGCGCCAGTCGTGGCGCTGGCCGTGGCCCAGCAACTGTGGGGCGACTTCTAAACCCTGCCTTGCAAACCCAATCAAATGTGGGAGCTGGCTTGCCTGCGATAGCGGTGGGTCAGCTACACATCTGTTGCTGATACACCGCTATCGCAGGCAAGCCAGCTCCTACACTTTGATCGGGTTACCACTCCGCTACTCCACTGGATCACTCACAGGCGTCGCAATAATCGCCTTCAGCTCACTGGTCATCGGGAATTCCAGGTTCAAGCCCTTGGGCGGAATCGGCTGTTCAAACCAGCGCTGGTAAATGCCGTTGATCTCCCCCGAGCTGTACAGCCCGGCCAGGGTTTCGTTGACCACCGCGAGAAACTGCGGGTCATCCTTGCGCACCATGCAGCTGTAGATTTCCCGCGACTGTTCCTCCCCGACCACCACCCACTTATGCGGGTCCCTGGCCTTGGCGCGCTCGCCATAAAGCAACGCGTCATCCATGTAGAACGCCGCCGCCCGGCCCGATTGCAGCATCTGGAAGGCTTCGCCGTGGTCCTTGGCGCTGATCACCGACATGTTCAGTTTGTGATCAACGTTGTAGCTCTTGAGAAACCGCTCGTTGGTGGTGCCCGCGGTGGTCACCACGTTTTTGCCCTTAAGATCAGCAAAGCCTTTGATACCGCTGTCGTTGGCGGTCAGCAACTGGCCCTTTACGTAGATAAACCCGTAGGAAAACGCCACCTGCTTCTGCCGCTCCGCCGTCACGCCGGTTGAACCGCATTCCAGGTCCACGGTGCCGTTTTGCACCAGGGCAATGCGGGTCTGGGAAGTCACCAGGTTGTACTTCACGTTGAGCTTCGGCACGCCGGTTTTCTGTTGGATGCGCTCGACGATCTTGTTCGCCAGGTCCACCGAATACCCCATGGGCTTGCCGCTGTGATCCCCCACATAGGAGAACGGAACCGAGGCATCGCGGTAGCCGAGGGTGATGCTCCGGGCGTTGGCGATCTTGCTCAGTGTGCCTTCCAGAGGTGCTTCGGTGGCGTGGGCCTGAGCGCCGAATAACAGCCCAAGGGTGCAGCCGATCAACGTGATTTTTTGCATTGTTATTCTCCGTTGGTGGTTAAAGGTTCAGGTACGGCGCACGGCAATGACACTGATCTCGACCAGCACGTCCGGTCGCGCCAACTGCGCTTGCAACGTGGTACGCGTCGGCGCCTGGCCCGGCGACAGCCAGGCGGACCAGACTTCATTCATCGGCGCAAATCCCTCCTCGATATTGTTGAGGTAGATGGTCGCATTCAGCAGATGATCCTTGTCGCTGCCGGCCTCGGCCAGCAACCCATCAATCTTGGCCAGCACCTCACGGGTCTGGGTCGTTATATCGCGCCCGTCCCCCGGTACCTGGCCGGACAAGAACACCAGGTCCTGAAAAACCACTGCGCCAGACAGGCGATTGTTGCTGTTGATTCGGGTGATGGTCATCGAGGCATCCTCAAGCGGCGCGGGGCGCAAAGCCCTGCATATCAATGGAAGGTGTGTGCCGGCCGATCAGCTCGGCCAGCACCTGGCCGCTGCCACAGGCCAGGGTGAACCCGAGGGCACCATGGCCGAGGTTCAGCCACAGGTTGCTGTAGGCACTGGCACCAATCAGCGGTACGCCGGTGGGCGTAGCAGGACGCATGCCGGCCCATTCAACCGCGTGCTGGTAATCACCGGCCAGCGGGAACGTCTCAAGTGCCTGGCGCTTGATCAGCGCCAGGCGCTTGGGTTCCAGGCGGGTGTCGAAGCCGACGATGTCCACCATCGCCGCCACCCGCAGTTGCTCACCAATACGCGCGTAGACGATCTTGCGGTCGTAATCCGTGATGCTGATAGTGGGCGCCTGATGCTGCGCACCAATCGGCACACTCAGGCTGTAGCCCTTGAGGGGATACAGCGGCAGCGACAGGCCGGGCAAGGCCAGCTCGGGGCTGCGGTGCCCGGCGGCCAGCACCAGGTGCTGCACCGGCAGCACTTCACAGCCCATCTCGATCGCCTGCACGGTGCCTGCGCTGTGGCGAATCCCCGTCACCTTGCGCCCCAGCAGGAAGGTGCAGCGCCCAGATGCCTCGAGACGCGCCGCCAACTGCTGGCAAAATGCATGACAGTCGCCGACTTCTTCATTGGGCGTATAGATGCCGCCGGCAAAACGGGTGCTGGCCAGGGTCGGCTCCAGCCGCGCGCAGTCCTGCGCCGAGAGCACTTGCTGTTGCAAAGGGTCAGTCACTTTGTTCAGTGCGCGCTCATAGCTTTCGAGGCGGCGAAAGGTCACCAGCTTGCCGTTGCGCCGCCAGTGGAAGTCGCCCAACTGGTCTTCTTCACGCCAGCGTTGCAGGGTCTCCTGGCTCAAGGACGCCAGGCGCAGCAAATGGGCCGCATTGCGCTGGTTCACCGAGCCACGGCAGGCGCCCAGGAACGACGCCATCCAGCGCCACTGCGCCGGGTCCATGCGCGGGCGCAGCTTGAGCGGCGAGTCACCGCGCAGCATCCAGCCAATGGCTTGCAGCGGCACGCCCTTGTCGGCCAGGGGCGCAACATAGCGGTAGGACAACTGCCCGCCATTGGCGAAACTGGTCTCGCTGGCGAATGTGTCCCGGGCTTCGATCACGGTCACTTGCATACCGGCACGCACCAGCGCGTAGGCACTCGCCAAGCCGATAACCCCACCACCGATGATGCAGACCTGCTGAACCATGTGCTTCCCTTAACCGTGCGATGTCAGGCTTGAAGGTTAGGGGCAGGTGACAGCGGCAGAACAATGAATAAAGATGGGTCACCCATAAACAAAGGTTATGGACTGCCCATGCGCTTGCGTCATATCGAAATCTTCCAGGCCATCCGCCAGACCGGCTCCATCAGCGCCGCCGCCCAGTTGCTGCATGTCTCGCAGCCGGCCGTGAGCAAGGTGCTGCAGCACGCCGAGTTGCAGCTGGGGTTCCCGCTGTTCTTGCGCATACGCGGCAAGCTGCAACCAACCCCGGAAGCGCTGGCGCTGGAGCGCGAAGTCGACAAAGTAACCGAGAGCCTGCAAGGCGTGCGACGCCTGGCGCAAAACCTGCGCCGCGAGCCAGGCCAGAGCCTGCGTATCGGCGCGACGCCGGCGTTGGCCTTGTCGTTGCTGCCGCCGGCCATCCGCGAGTGGACCCAGCGCTACCCCGACATCGCGTGCGAGCTGTCCAGCGCCCACAGCCGCGAGCTGGTGCAGAACCTGTTGATGCGTGAAGTGGATGTAGCGCTGACGTTGCAACCACCCGATCACCCGGGACTCACCGCGCAGCCGTTGGCTCATGGCGTATTGGTGGCGCTGGCGCCCAGGGATTACTGGAAGGAAAACGAGCTGGGCAAACCGCTGCCGCTGATGGCCTTGGCGGGCGCGCCGTTGATTGGCCTGTCCAGCGCCGACCCGTTGTCGGCGAAGCTGGACAGCTACCTGGAAGCGGTCGACCCGCCGCCACGGGTCAGCATCGCGGTGCAGACCTATTCACTGGCCAGGGCGATGGTCGAATCCGGCGCCGGGCTGGCCGTCATCGACCCGTTCACAGCCCTCGGTGCGTCACCGGCCACCACCTGCATTCGCCCGCTGGCGCCGCCGCTGCCGATCACCTTGTACGCCCTGACTCGCGCCAACGAACCGCCGCCGCATATGCTGGCGAGCCTGCTGGAAATCTTCGGCAGCCGGGCCCAGGAGCAGTTGGACCGGCTATAACACATACCCCATGATCGCCACAAAATGCAGCAAGCTGCCGCCGATCACGAACAAATGCCAGATCCCGTGGGAATGGCGCATGCGGTCCTCCAGGGCAAAGAAAATAATGCCCACGGTGTACAGCACGCCGCCCGACGCCAGCCAGGCAAACCCGGTGGGGCCCAGCGCTGCAATCAGCGGCTTGACCGCCACCAGCACGATCCAGCCCATCACGGCATAGATCACAATCGACAAAATCCGCGCCTCGGAGCGTGGCTTGATCTCCTGCAAAATGCCGATCACCGCCAGCCCCCACACAATCCCGAACAGCGTCCAGCCCCACGGGCCGCGCAGCGTCACCAGGCAAAACGGCGTGTAGCTGCCGGCGATCAGCAGGTAGATCGAAAAGTGATCAACCTTCTGCATGATCTCTTTCTTGCGCCCGCGCACGCTGTGGTACACGGTCGATGCGCTGTAGAGCACCAACAACGTGAAACCGTAGATCGCCACGCTGACAATCTTCCAGGGGCTGCCGTCCATCCCGGCCACCACCAACATCCATACCGCGCCAACAAAAGCCGCAACCGCCCCGAGCAAGTGGCTCCAGGCGTTGAATCGTTCCCCGTGATACATGTGTCACTCACCTCGAATAACGGTTATCACCTCACCCATTCTGACGTCCGCCAACCAATATCGGGTAACAACCTTTCTTCATTTGCCCAAATGCACACGCCGATAGATGATTCGCTTCATCCTGTGGGAGCTGGCTTGCCTGCGATAGCAGTGGGTCAGCCTTGCATCTGTTGCTGATAAACCGCTATCGCAGGCAAGCCAGCTCCCACATAAAAACACCCCGCTCCCGACCCCATCGGTAATCCCCATGCCCGACCTTGAGCCTGCCCAGCCTCACCCCAGCCTGTGGCAGTTGTTTTACAACTTCGCCATGGTCGGCCTGCTGGGCTTCGGCGGCGTAATGCCCTGGGCGCGGCAAATGATGGTCGACCGCAGGCAGTGGGTCAGCGAGCAAGGCTTCAACGAGCTGCTGACCACTGGCCAATTCTTCCCCGGGCCGAATATCGCCAACGTCGGCATTATCTATGGCCGGCGCCTGCACGGCTTGCCGGGTGCGGTTGTGACCGTCGTCGGCTTGTATCTGTTCCCCTCGCTGATCACCGTGCTGGCGGGCTTCGCCTATGCCAAATGGTGGAGCCATGACGTGGTGCAGCAGGTCTTCGGCGCGGTGATGCCAATCGCCACCGGGCTGATGCTCGGCACCACCTTGCGCCTGCTCAAGGCGATGCCCCGGACACTGGCCAACTACAGCGCATTCGTCCTGACCTTTGTGTTGATGGCCGTGTGGGTGCTGCCGTTGTGGATGGTCTTGCTGATCTGCATTCCCAGCTCCCTGGCCTTGAGTTTCATGGGCAAGCAAAAGGTGGCCGGCTGATGCAAAGCGTGCTGTTTCACCTGATGATCCAATGCGCGCTGTGGTCGCTGATGGCGATTGGCGGCAACACCGTGGCCCTGAGCGATATCCACCGCTACACCGTCACCGACATGAACTGGATCACCGACGCCCAATTTGTCGCCTTCTTCGCCCTGTCCCAGGCACTGCCGGGGCCCAATGGCATGTTCCTGGTGTTTATCGGCCAGCAAGCCGCCGGGTTGCCGGGCGCGCTGGTGGCGCTGACCGCCAAGCTGGTGCCCTGTTCGGTGCTGACCTACTTCGGCGCGGGCTGGCTGGAGAAACACACCCATACGCCGTGGGTGCAGCGGGTCAAAGGCAGCCTGCTGCCGATCTCCATCGGGCTGATCCTGGCCGCCAGCTACATCCTGATGAACAGCCTGGAAAACAATGCCACCAGCCTGGTGCTGACCCTGGCCAGCGCCGCCGTGGTGTATTACACACGGCTCAACGCAATCTGGCTGATCATCCTCGGCGTGGTGTTGGGCCTGTGCAGCGCATGGCTGGGAGTGAACTGGTTTTAGGGGCACAATCGACGGCATTCGAACAAGAGTCACCCTCATGCTGATCGACGAAGAATTCACCCTCAAGAAGCTGGAAATCTTCCTGGCGTTCATGCGCACCGGCAACCTGGCACGGGCGGCGGCTGAGTTGCAGACCAGCAACGTCAGCGTGCACCGGGCGATTCACTCCCTGGAAAACGCCCTGCGTTGCCCGCTGTTCAAGCACGAAGGGCGTAACCTCACACCGCTGGAAAGCGCCTATGTGCTGGAGGAGCGCGCACAAAAACTGGTGCAGGACGTGGTCGACAGCGTGCGGGTGACCCGCGAAGCCGCCGGTTTTTCCGCCGAGCGCTTCAAGCTGGGCTCGTTGTATTCATTGACGGTGAAGACCGTGCCGCAGTTGATCATGGGGCTGAAAATCCGGCGCAGCGAGCTGAACATCGACCTGATCCTCGGCTCCAATTTCGACCTGCTGTACAAGCTGAAAAACATGGAAGTCGACGCGATCCTGATCGCCCTCGACGAGCACGCCAACGATCCGGACTGCGAGCAGATCTCACTGTTTTCCGATGATATCTTCCTCGCCACCCCAGCCGATTCACCGTTCGACCGCGAGCAGGAAATCGACCTGGCGGATGTGCGCGAAGCCACCTTCATCACCCTCACCCAAGGCTTTGCCACCCATCAGGACGGCAACCGCGTGTTCAAGCAGGCAGGGTTCGAGCCCAAGGTGGCGATGCAGGTCAACGACATCTTCACCCTGCTGAGCATGGTCAGTTCGGGCGTGGGGTATGCGCTGCTGCCGGGGCGAATTGCGGCGGTGTACGAGAACCGGGTAAAGCTGATTGCGCTGCAACCGCGCTACCGTTTGCAGCAGCACATTGGCGTGGTATTTCTGAAGGCCAAGGAGCGCGACCCGAACTTGCTCGCGCTGTTGGCAGAGTGCCGGATGTATGCCAATCGGCAGGCCTGACACCGCACATTCTCTGACTGATGCAAAACCTGTATGAGAGGGTGTCTGTGGTGGGGGGGTTCTGTGGTGAGCCGGCTTCTGTGGTGAGCCAGCTTCTGTGGTGAGCCGGCCTCTGTGGTGAGCCGGCTTCTGTGGTGAGCGGGCTTGCCCCGCGCTGGCCTGCGAAGCAGGCCCATTAAGACAGCGGTGTTCTTTCAGGCAGACTGAGTGGGCAGGTTTTAGGGCCGCTTCGCAGCCCAGCGCGGGGCAAGCCCGCTCACCACAGAAGCCCGCTCACCACAGAAAAGCCCCCTGGCCATCTCTCTAGCCGACAATCCCGCGCACGATGAAGTAGAGCACCGAAGGCCCCAGCAAGCAGCCCAGCCCGGTGTGGAAGGTGGCGGTCAACGCGCCATACGGCACCAACCGCCGATCCGTTGCGGCCAAGCCCGCCGTCACGCCGCTCACCGTGCCGGCCAGGCCACCAAACACCATGGCCGAGCGCGGATTATCCAGGCCCATCCAGCGTGCCGCCATCGGCGTGCCGACCATCACCAGGATCGCCTTGATCAAGCCGGTCGCAATGGACAGCGCCACCACATCCGAACTGGCGCCCAACGCCGCCCCGGTCACCGGCCCGACGATATACGTCACCGCGCCCGCACCGATGGTGGTCATGCTGATCGCATCGCGATAACCGAACGCCCAGGCAATACTCGCGCCCACAATAAACGGCAACACTGTGCCCAGCAGCAAGGCAATCGCACCAATCAACCCGGCCTTGCGCGCCTCGGTGGCCTGCACTTCAAACGCCGTGGCCACGATGGCAAAGTCCCGCAGCATCGCGCCACCCATCAAGCCGATCCCGGAAAACAGTGCCACGTCCGCCAGGCCTTTCTGCCCGCCGGTCAGCGTGCCGCCCACCCAGGCCAGCACCAGCCCGATCACAATCGCGATGGCCGAACCGTGGATGCGCCCGAACGTCAGGCGCTTGGACAGCACCACCGAAATCCACATCACCACGCCGACAAATGCAAAGGCGGTGACCAAGCCGTTATTTGCCAGGCCTTTCTCGATGAGGTCCCACATATCAGCGACCTCCCGCGACAGGTGCAGCCGCAATCAGCGGCTCTTCATCGGGTAGCGGTTCACCTTTGTGCGTGCGGCTGATCAAGGCAATCGTGCAACCGCACACCACCACCGAACCAATCGCCGCCAGCACCGCCACCGGGCCGCCGTGCAGTGCGGTCACCACGTTCTGTTGCGCCGCCATCGCCACCACCACCGGGATGTACATCGCGCCCCAGAAGCCCACGCCCATCTCGCATTCCTTGGTCATGCCGCCGTGCTTGTGCATCCATAGCCGAGCGCAGATCAGCAGGATCATCGCGATGCCCACCCCGCCCACATTGGATTTTACCCCCAGCAGCACGCCGAGCATGTCTCCCAGAATCACGCCTGCCAACATGCAGATCGCCAGCAACGCCACACCGTAAATAATCATGATGGTTGTCCTCAAAGTGCTTCATCGAAATTGTTGTTTTTGTGCTTCGAAAGCCTTGGGTGGCAATGCCGATCCGTTAAGCACGAATACCCTACCTGTGGCGAGGGAGCTTGCTCCCGCTGGGCTGCGTAGCGGCCCTGAAATCTTGGGAGCGCTGCGCACTCCCGCGGGAGCAAGCTCCCTCGCCACAGGTCACGGGTGACCCGCTCTATCTCTAACCGACCGGCACTAGCCTTGGTGGTGCTTTATTGGTGGCGGTGGCCCTCCTCTCGCAGCAAGGCCTGCAAGGTGTCCAGGCGGGCGCCTTCGAAGGCAATGACGGTGCCTTGCTCGAACACCCGGCGCGCCAGGCCCGTGAGCACGGCGCCGGGAGGCAGTTCGATATGCAGGCGCACGCCACGCTCATAGGCGCTTTGCACAGTGCCGCGCCAATCGACGATGCGGCACATGTTGAAGGCGAGGTCGTCGCGCAGGTGTTCTGTGTTGTGTATCGGCCGGGCGCGGGTGCTGCTCAGGTAGGTGATGCTCGGCGTTTTCAGTGTCACTTCGGCAAACGCCTGGGCCAGTGCCTCGGCGGGCTTTTCCAGTAGCGCGCAATGGGACGGCACGCTGACGGCCAGGCGTTTGGCAACGCCGTTGCCGCGGACCAGATTGGCCACGGCCTTCATTGCTTCGTCGCTGCCGGCAATAACGGTCTGGCTGTCGGCATTGATATTGGCCAGGTACACCGGGGTTCGCGGGCTGTGGACCTGGGCGAGCAAGGCTTCGACGGTGGACAGGTCAGGGCCGATAAGCGCGGTCATGCCGTAGCCGTGGGGATACGCCTGTTGCATCAATTCGCCGCGCAGGCTGACGAGTTTCAGCGCGTCGGCAAAGTCCAGGGAGCCGGCAATAACGGCTGCGGGATAGGCGCCGATAGACAGGCCGGCGACATAATCGGGTGTGTGTTCCAGCAGGCGCGCACTGGCGACGCCGGCGATCAACAGGCACAACTGCACGGCGCGGGTCGAGGCCAGCGCTTGCGCAGAGTCGAGCCTCAGCACGTCCTCGTCCAAGGCCGCACTGGCTTGCTCCAGCACCGCGCGCGGCAATTGCTGGAGCATGCCGGGACGCTGGGCGCCCTGCCCCGGGAATGCCAGGAGGCTGCTCATGCCACGCCCTGCCACGGGTCGGTCACCAACTGCGCGCCGCTGGCATTCTTCAGCAGCACACGGCGAGAACCACCGGCCCATTCACGTAGGGCGACCGCACCAAAAGGCGTTTGCAGTTGCAGGTCCACGGCGCACACCGCCGTGTCCAGTATCGCCAGCAGGTCCTCGGCGTCGCCGCGATCAAGCCGCTCGGGCGTGCGCAGAATCAAATCCAGATCACTCTTGGCGTGCAGCGCGTCGATGCCGCTGGCCAGCTCAAAACCGGCACTGCCGGTGACGCCCCAAGTCTCCTTCACCAGCACCGGTCGCAATTGAGCCAGCGCCTGCAACGCCGGTAAATCCCGGGGCGAAATCACACCGCGCAGGGCTTCCGGCACCACGCACAGATGCACCGCCGAAGTCGGCATCACAGCGGCGAAACGCTGTTCGCGCAAGCGCCCGCGTACACCCACCGCCACATGACCTGGCGGCGCAATCGCGCGCCGCACCACCACCGGATGCCCGGCGTCCAACGCCTCCAGCACCCAGGCCGGCGCATCAGCGGGCGCATGCGCCGGGGTCATGCCCCAGAGCAAGTCGTGGGCGTTCACCATTGCTCCCGCAGCATTTGGCGCACATTGCTTGAGGCGGCGCGGTTGGTGGCGCCCAGGCGACCGCTGAGGTCACGGCCACCCGCCTGCACATCCTTGATCGCGTGCACCAGGCAATCACTGACCCGCGCTATATCTTCGGGGGTTGGCTGTTCAATCTGGCTGACCGACAAGGTCTCCCAGAGCAAGCCGAGGCTGGCATAACTGTCGATGTCATAGGCCATCGGCGGTACGCTGGCGGCCAGGGCTTCCAGCTCTTCGACACTGCGCAGGGTCACCCGCGCCGCCGACGCCTTGCCCATGGCATGCACCATCACGCCGGGGTCGCGCAGGGCAATCAGCCGGTTGGCCTGGTAACCATGGGCGAGGAAGGCGCCGGACATCGCCTTGCCTACCAGCAGCGCGATCACCGGATGACCGGCCAAGCGGGCGCGGGCGTAGCTGTCGGCAGCGGCGGCCAATGCCTGGTGGATGCCCAACGCTTCTTCGCGCCGGCCATAAGCCTGGCTCGGCACATCGACAAGCGCAATCAGCGGACGCTTGTCGCCGGTGTTGATCGCCTCATCAACCGCCTTGGCCAAGCCCCAGCCTTCGAGCAAACCGACCTCACCATTGCGAGCGCGAGGAAAGCGGTTTTGTGCATCGGTGACCACCGCGATAAAGCGCACCGGCTGATCACCGAGTGCACCGTCGGCAACTCTCAGCGAGTTCGGCAAACCGCTCACCGGCGTTGCATCGCCGCTCAACGCGTTGAACCATTGCAAGCCTCTCATGAGCGTTCTCCCTGATACAGATCGCGAACCGTCGCCGGGTCGATTTGCGGTTCGGCGTTCAGTGCAGCCAGGCGCTCCAGGTAATGTTCGACCTGACGGCTGCGCTGTGTTTGCGGCAAGCCTTGTTGCAGCAGCTGCGTGACGTGCTGCTGAATCTGCGCCACGTCGTCGGCCACATAACGGTCGGCCAAGCCGCTGTTGAAGCGCTGCTCGCCGCCGGTCAGGCTCCAGATGAAGGGCCGGTCGCGGGAGTCGTATTCCTCAAGCCCGGCTTCCTGTTCGATCACCTGCGGGCCGTTCAGGCCAAGGCGCGCCTCGCGGGTCACCAGCAGATAACTGCACAGGCCGGCCGCGATGGACATGCCGCCAAAACAACCGACACTGCCCGCCACCACGCCGATCACCGGCTGGTACTGGCGCAGGTCGACAATCGCCGCATGGATATCGGCGATGGCGGCCAAGCCCAGGTTGGCTTCCTGCAAGCGCACGCCGCCGGTTTCCAGCAGCAGGATGGCGCGCGTCGGGATGCCGTTGCGGTTGTCTTCAGCGGCCAGCTCCAGGGCGCCGGCCATCTTCGCGCCGCCGACTTCACCGAGGCTGCCGCCCTGGAAATTGCCTTCGATAGCGGCGATGACCACCGGCAAACCGGCGATGCTGCCCTTGGCAATCACCACGCCGTCATCTGCCTGAGGCACTACGCCCTGGCGACTCAGCCAGGGCGACATGACGCGTTGGAATGGGTCGATCAGTTCGCGATAGCTGCCCGCGTCGAGCAAGGCCTTGGCCCGTTGCCGCGCGCCGAGTTCGACGAAGCTGTGTTTATTCAGCAAATCAGTCATGACCGATCTCCTCGAAGCCTTGCTCCAGGCGCAGGCGCACCACGCCCGGGGTCGCACCGAAGTCGTGGATATCGATGTTCAATGCGGGAGGTGTTTGCTCCTGGAAGATCCGTTCAAACAGGTGCTGCCAACGCAGCTGCGCACCGTTGACCGAGGTCTGCACCTGAATCGTCAAGGTGCCGGCAGTGCCCGGTTCCAGCAGCACTTCCAGGTCGCCGGAGCCGACACACCCCACCAGCGCACGGCCCTTGCCAGGCGGCCCGGCGGGGAATTCAAAGGATAAGGTTTCCATCACAGCGCTCCGTCGAGGCGGTCGATAAACAGGCAGGCGGCCAACAGGTCGGCGGCGCCACCGGGGGAGGCATTCAGCGCCAGCAGTTGCTGGTCCAGCTCGTGCAATTGGCGGCGGCCGGCGAGGCTTGCACTGCCACCGGCGTCCAGCACCGCTTGGGCGCCTTGTTGCATGGCCTGCAAGCCTTCGGGGCCAGCGCGATAGAGCACGCAGGTGTCGGCCAGGTCGGTCATGATCGCCAGCAAGGCATCGAGGCGAGCGTTCTGTTCGCCGTGTTGCTGCACGCGGCTTTTTTGCAACTGCGGGAGGCCGCGTTGCAGCACCGAGGGGAAGCCCAATTGCGCTTCTTCACGAGCACCGCGAGCGCCGTAGCGTTGTGCGACCAGGGCGCCATGGCTTAACGGTTGTGGTGCGTAGCGGTCGTTGAGCAAGGCCAGGCGGGCGGCGCGTAACGTCAGCGCGCTGGCGTTGCCGGATTCGGGATGCAATGCGGCGGCGGCGACTAATAAGCCAATCGCCCAAATCGCACCACGATGGGTGTTCACGCCGTTGGTGGTGACGAGCATCGCCTGTTCGCCTTCGCGACCGATTCGCCCAAGGGCTTCACGCAAGGGCAAACCCACTTCGCCAAACTCGATAGCCGCCTCGGCCATTTCCTTGAACGCCGGCCACAACGACAGCGCCGAAGCGTGCATCAAGCCGAGGTGCAAATCGGTGTGGGCGCCGTTGCCGCGACGGTCCACCAGGGCGGGTTTTGGTGACAGGTCGGCCTCATCAATCAAGGCGTCGACGGCCATGTCGGCCAGCCGTTCGGCCAGGGTCAGGTCGTGCAGTTTGAGTGCGTGCATTTACCAGCTCCTGAACTTGGCGGGCGGGTTGTACAAGCCACCGGACCACTCCACCAGATCGGCCACGCTCTTGGCGGCCAGCAGCTCGCGGGTGGCGTCGGTGCGGCGGATGCCGAGGTCTTCGGGCAGCGCGATCAAGCCTTCGCGGCGCATGCGAGCGGTGTCCTTGGGGTTATGGCGCATGCCGATGGCCGTCACACCGGCCACGGCAGCGATCATCGCCTGGCGCTCTTCGAGCGAGCGAGCCTTGTACAGGTAGGCGATGCCTTCTTCGGTGAGCAGGTGGGTGACGTCGTCGCCGTAGATCATGATCGGCGCCAGCGGCATGCCGCTTTTGCGTGCCACTTCTACCGCATCGAGGGTTTCGACGAAGGTCGGTTTGCCGCCTTCCTGGAACGTCTCGACCATCTGCACCACGAGCTTTTTGCCGCGTTCGAGCAAGGCCTCGGGAGCGTCGTCGTGGCGCATGTCGAGCCAGGCGGGTGTGCCATGGCGGCGACCGCGCGGGTCGTGGCCCATGTTCGGCGCGCCACCGAAACCGGCGAGGCGGCCACGGGTGACGGTGGAGGAATGACCGTCGCCATCAACTTGCAAGGTGGCGCCGATAAACAGGTCCACCGCGTATTGGCCGGCCAGTTGGCAGAACATCCGGTTGGAACGCAGCGAGCCGTCGCGACCGGTGAAGAACACATCCGGGCGGGCGGCGATGTAGTTTTCCATGCCCAGCTCGGTGCCGAAGCAATGCACGCTTTCCACCCAGCCGCTTTCGATGGCCGGGATCAGGGTTGGGTGTGGGTTGAGGGTCCAGTTGCGGCAAATCTTGCCCTTCAAGCCCAGGGATTCACCGTAGGTGGGCAAGATCAACTCGATAGCGGCGGTGTTGAAACCGATGCCGTGGTTCAGCGACTGAACGTTGTGTTTTTCATAGATGCCACGGATCGCCATCATCGCCATCAACACATGCACCGGCTTGATGTGCCGTGGGTCGCGGGTGAACAGCGGTTCGATATAGAAAGGTTTATCAGCGACCACCACGAAGTCGACCCAGCTCGCGGGAATGTCGACGCGAGGCAGGTCGGTGACGTCATCCACCAGTTGGTTGACCTGCACAATGACGATGCCATCGCTGAAGGCGGCCGGTTCAATCAGCGCTGGCGTGTCTTCAGTGCTGGGGCCGGTATAGATATTGCCGGCGCGGTCGGCCATGAAACCGGCGGAGAGCACCACGTTGGGGATCAGGTCCACCACCAGCCGCGCATAGAGTTCGATGTAGGTGTGGATCGCGCCGATTTCCAGCAGGCCGTCTTCCAGCAACTGGCTGATGCGCAAGGATTGGGTGCCGGCGAAAGAGAAATCCAGCTTGCGGGCGATGCCCTTTTCAAACAGGTCCAGGTGCTCGGAGCGCCCGACGCTGGGCATGATCATGTGCAAGTCGTGGAGCTTGGCGGGGTCGGCCTTGGCCAGGGAGCGGGAGAGAAAATCCGCCTGCTTCTGGTTGTTGCCTTCCAGCACCACACGGTCGCCGGGGAGGATCAGGGCTTCCAGGGCTTCGACGATACGGTCGCTGGGGAGCACGGCGCCGTCGGCGAAGGATCGCACCAATGCGAGGCGGCGCTGCTTCTCATCGCGCCGCCGCGTCCAGCGCGAGTCGGGGGAAGTTGTTGTTGTCATGGTCGCTCCACGGGATGTGCTGTCGTGGGCTGTACCTTAGGAGGGTATGGGGGGGGCATCAATCAAGCTGGACGGTGGATTGTTACGATTGGAGTAATGGTTCTTCAGCAAACGCTGGTTTAGAACCGACAGAGATCAAATGTGGGAGCTGGCTTGCCTGCGATGGCATCACTGCGGTGAGCCTGACTCACCGAGTCGCCCGCATCGCAGGCAAGCCAGCTCCCACATTTTGATCGGCTGTGTGCTTAAGAACGTACACATGAGTGCCAAATTGGGACTCATCCCACTTCGTCACATCGCCGCTGGGCTCACCTGCTCCAGAGCCTGATCAACCAGTAACTGCCCCAGCTCACTCATCTGTTGAATAGCCAGCACCACGCCGCGCTGGGAGCCTTCCAATTCGAAGGTCAGGTCGGAGGTCAGGGCGTTGAGTGAGGCAAAGGGTTCAGAAGCGTTGGCCAGCAAGGCTTCGGTGGATTGAGAGGGCGTGACGGTAAAGAGTGAAGATGAAGCGGAAGTCGGAAAGTAATGATCCATGGCACGCTCGGCGGCGGCCTGGAGTTTGCGGTGTTCGATTTCAGCGTTGTGGGGCGGATTGGGGGTAGGTTTGAACATGATGTGCAGCTCCGATATGTATTAGGGAAGCTGACACCGTCCGCTTGCACGCGAATAAGGTGGCAGCTGTGCGCAGGTGTGCAAGACCGGGCATATCGGACCCGGCAGACCCCGAGGGATCTCCCACGCACAGCCGCCATAAGAAATACAGCAGGGATAAAAAACGCCCGTTGAATGGCTATGGGCGTTGGTGCGCCGATATGTAACCGGACTTGCACGTCCGTGTCACCGTTTTTTGCGATGACGGACGAAGACCAGGCGTGATCGCAGGGCACAACAAGTTCATGTACAGCGCGAGAAGTTGCAGGAAAAATCCGAACGCAAACACGCGCCGATTGTTCCTACGAGCTTTTCGGGTTGTCGCTCGGAATCGTCCCATCTAGCCTTCATGTCCAAATCGCATAGCCGCTGAAAGCGGCCGAATGCAAAGCGCCAACGACAAGCGGCAAAGCAGTTGTAGTGAGCAGCCCCACCCCGCTCATTACAAGGGTCACAGGAACCCATCCATATTGATTGCCTATAACTATACTAAATATTTATTTTAGATCGCATTTAAGCATACATAATAATTAGTTTTGTATGCTCATAACCAATCAATAAATATCGAAACGTATACTTAAAGGCATACAATAAGCTACATACGAATACTTCCAGGCTAAAAAAGGTGGCATCTCATGGCCTCATCCGATCTCTCTAAATTGCGCCTGACCCAAGTGGAGCGGGCCCTCGAACCCTTTGAAGCACTGCGAGGCAAGCCCACGCCGCCGGGCGGCTGGCTGCGCTCCATCAGGGAAGCACTGGGCCGATCGTTAAGGGCTCAAGCCGCCTTGGTTGGCGTAGCCTTCGCAACCTTGCAACAGTCGGAGCGGGCCGAAGCCGAAGATCGGATCACACTCGCGCAATTACGCAAGCTGGCGGCGGGTTTGGACTGCGAACTCGTCTACGCCCTGGTGCCACGAAAACCACTGCACCAGACGGTTGAAGCCCGCGCCGAATGGCTGGCCAGACAAGAGATTATGGGTGTCACCCACACAATGAGCCTTGAAGATCAGCGGCCTTCAGATACGTTCATCGAAAGCCAAGTGGAGGATCGACGAAAAGAACTGCTCTCCGGATCGTGGGCTCGACTATGGCGATAGGGCTTGAACTCAAACCTGGGCAAACACCGTTAGACCCTGATGAAGCCGCAGGCCTGAAGCCAAAGCACATCGGTACTCAAGGTGAACTTGATGAATGGGAAGCGGCAAACATCATCAAAGCGATGCGCTGGCTTGGGCGGCAAAAAAAATTGGACGTCCTGGACGAACACTTCTGCCGTCAACTTCACATCAAAATGTTCAGCGATACCTGGATCTGGGCCGGGACGTTTCGCAAGTCCGACAAAAATGTTGGCTGCGACTGGACAAAAATCTCAGTCAACCTGCGCCAGTTACTCGATAACACGACCTACTGGCTGGAGCACGACGTGTTCCCTGCCGAAGAGGTGGCTGTGCGCTTCCACCACCAACTCGTGTCGTTGCACCCATTCCCCAATGGAAACGGACGACACTCACGCCTTATGGCCGACTGCCTCCTGAGGCAGCAAGGGCTCGCTCCGTTCTCTTGGGGAAGCGCGAATCTGATAGCAGCCAATGAAGTGCGTACGTTATATATCCATGCACTGCGTGCCGCCGACATAAATGACTACGGCCCGCTTCAGGCTTTCGTGCGCAGTTGAGCGTATGTTGCCACCCGACGGAGATTGAGATTAATTGGTAAAGCAGTGTGCTCGTAGGGTGGCAGTTGTGCGCAGGGATGTCATTCCGATCAACGCCATTCCTGTTGAGTCACCAACTGTTCAACCCACTTCAACAACGCTTGTGTATGCGCGATCAGTTGCTCCAACAACCCCGCGTCACCGTTTTTTGCGATGACAGACGAAGACTAGGCGCGATCGCAGGGCACAACAAGTTCATGTACAGCGTGAGAGGTTGCAGGAAAAATCCGATAAGCGCCCAAAGAGCTGTATGCCAACAGGTGGGTGGCAACCATGTGCAGGTGTGCAAGACCGGATCTGTTTAGGACATCCGGTAGATTCGAAATCTCCCACACATAATTGCCAAAAACTCGGACTCGCTCGATCAATCGGTTTTGGAGGCTGGATAAAACGTCATTCGCACACTGAGGGCGCCAAGATTCTCCAGAGCAAAAAAGAGGCCACTTGTAGGATCGATTCGGCTCTGACAGGTTGCGCAGATTGCTCCGACAGACTTTTAGGGTTGTTGCTCGGAATCGCCCTGTCTGGCCTTCATGGCTATATGAGATAGCTGCCGGACACGACTGAATGGATATGCACAACCCTCCTCATCCAGGCGAAACTCTGCTTGAAGAAGTGATCCCGGCCTTGGCCATCACCATTACTGAAATGGCACGGCGCCTTGGCTTCGCCAGAGAGACCTTCTCTAGAATCCTCCACGGGCATGCGCCCATCAGACCGGATCTTGCCGTAAGGCTTGAACGAGCAGGTATCAGCAAAGCTCGGTTGTGGCTATCGATGCAAAGTGCCTATGACCTGTGGCAAGCAGAGCATCGAGAGCAACCGAAAATCGAGCGGTTTGCACGGATTGACTGACAAAAATCCGACCGGGCATTCAACGCGCCATGACATTAACCAACACATGCAAAATGAACGCAGGCCCGTAACAAGGTTCCCCCTGCGCATCCTCAATTCTCCAGATTGAAGCCACCGTGCAGGTTTCCCTGGGTGCTGCAAACTCCACACTGATATGCACCGGCTGACCCGGCAGCGTATCGGCAATAGGGAGTTCGCTGTGCAGGCTACGCAGGTGAGTATCCATCACCACCTCCAGCTGGCCTTGTGCGTCAGCACGACGGGCAATCACATATTCCCCGTCAACACGCACCAGTCGCCGCCCACGCCACGGTCGTGTGCCCAGATTCTGAATCTCCCAGGTTTTCTGAAAAACCTCCCCCGGCAACACCACCGTCTGATCAGGCGTCGTGACATCCGCATTGAAGACCGCAACGTCTTCCGGATCATCAATACCTACAGCGCGATTGGTGGCAGCCATTGAGCACGCATTGGCGGGAGCGCCTGTCAGGTCAGCGAAGTAGCGAAACAGCAGCAAAGGAGAAACCTGCAACGCCTTGGCCAACTTGATCAACGTCCGTACCGACGGGTCCTTGGACGCACCGCCCGCCAGACCGTACAGGTAGGTCCTGGAGATTCCCGCCTCCTTGGCCAACGTCGTCAGGGGCTTGCCCAACTCTCGGCTGCGTCGCGCAACCAGTGACCTGAGGGTATCTCGCGTTTTTATATTCATACGGAGTTTTCGGTTCCCACTTTTAGGTGAACGTCATTTTTTTGTCCGCCAAAAAAGACAACCTGCCCGTCGCCACGTGTCTTGAACCATGCACACTCGCCACCTGCTGGCGATGTTGTGAAGGACATGGATGGCTCCCTTTTAGTCGGTCATATCCAGTGTCGTAGTTTCTCGCATGCTTGCGAACCTAGTGTTTGTTGCATTCCTTTACATCTACCTTTGGATATAGCCATGACCCACATCAAAGCGTGCTGTGAATCCATTGCTCGAACAGGCTTTGGCACCCTGCAAATATCAGAAGCGATGCTGCTGGATTACAAAAAAATCGTTGATGGATACTCCTCAATATCGGCAGCCACCAAGGCCTCGTTTTCCTTCGCGAAAGACACCGATGGATTTTTCCCCTTTGGCGCTGAGTACTCGAGCGTTGAGGATCAGCCAGACCTGTGTGAGCGATTTTGTTACTGGCCTGCGCATTCATCAAAACGAAAGGCTTTTGAGTTCACAAGAAGTGAGGAGCCGGTACGCCTCTTGGAGAACGAGATAGCAATCTTGGCCGGGTCGTTACTCACTGAGCTCTCAGACTATGCGATTCCCGCTGCATACCACGCGGTTTTGACTCCTCGAACACCAATACCACGCAGCTCTCTGATTTACTTCGTTAACCCTGATGCGGAGCAGGAACTGACAGGTTTTTTCCGCCACCAGACGATCGACTTGAAAGGCGCCGTCAACGCGCGCCATACCGGTTTCGGTAATCAACCCCTTCAATTGACCTGATAACCAGGTGGCCGAGCACTTCATGATTCCTGACTTCAACGCCCTTTATCTTGAAGGTCTGATATTAGGCATCGGATTGTTCGCCGCTCCTGGACCGAAGGACACCCTGGTCATTCGGCAGGGTGTCAGTCGCGGTCCCGTCTGGGGCGTGGTGGCGGTATGCGTGTTCGCCGATATCATCCTCATCGCTCTTGGCGTTACGGGCTTGGGCTCATTGCTCGGCAGCCAGCCAGGTTTGGTAGCTTTTTTGCTGCTGTCAGGAGCGGCCTATCTATTGTGGTTCGGTGGGCAGAGGTTATTGGCGTGCGTGCGTAACCAGTCGATGCCAGAGACTCAGGGTGACCTCACCTCACAACGAGGATTATTGCGCACGGCGGTGATACTTGGATTTGCCAATCCGTATGCCTGGCTGGATACCGTGGTGCTGATTGGCTCTATTGGTGCGGCAAAGCCCATCAGCCAACAAGCGTCCTTCGCCAGCGGGGCGATGACCGCGTCGCTGGTGTGGTTTGTGGTTTTGGCATTGGGCTGTCAAAGGCTGACGGGGTTGTTTCGTTCGGCAACGGTCTGGCGTTTACTGGACGCGGGTGTGGCGGTTTTGATGGTGTACCTGGCAGGGATGCTGATTGCTGATTTTCTGGTGCTGCATCCTCTCTGAAGGAAAAAGGCCCATGAGTGTCTGGTTGTAAGAGGTTGCCGGTTTTGGGTCCGCTTCGCAGCCCAACGGGAGCAATCTCCCTCGCCACAGGGGTCTTGATTGGGCTTGGGAAATGGGGGTGTCAGGCCAATCCGGCCTCGACCAACAACGCTTCCAACCCCATCAGGTCCGGCACCCTGGCCACATGCTCCCCCACCTGCACCGCCGCCAACTCCAGCGGGCACAACGGCACGTCTACATAACTCAACTGGCTGTCGAGCTTGTACGAACGCGGAATTCCCTGGATCACCAACGCGATAAACTTCAACGTCGGCCGCCCGCCCAGGGCATTCAGCACCACAATCCGTGCCCGCTCGCCCACCACGCCTGACTCGCCACACGCCGCTTCAAAGCTGATCAACGGCAACTGCCGATCGCGCCACGTGACTTGCCGCAAATACCACGGCGGCGCGTCGCTGGCCGGTTCGCCGCGCTGGAAGTCGATCAGCTCGGCCACGGCGACGTTGGGCAATAACAGGTGGCGGTCGGCCAACGGCAGCAGCAAGCCGGTGAGTTGCGTTGCGCGGTGATCAAGCACGGGACTTGCTCCAATACGCGATGCTTTCCAGCAGCACCGACTCTTGATAAGGCTTGCCGAGGTAGTCGTTGACGCCAATGGCCATCGCACGATCACGGTGTTTTTGCCCGGTGCGGGAGGTGATCATGATGATGGGCATGCGCATCAGCCGTGGGTCGTCGCGCACCTGGATGGCCACTTCGAAGCCGTCCATGCGCGGCATTTCGATGTCGAGCAGCATCAGGTCCGGGGTGTGTTCTTCCAGCACGGCCATGGCGTCGATGCCGTCTTTGGCGGTGAGCACGTTCATGCCGTTGCGCTCCAGCAGGCGGCTGGTGACTTTGCGCACGGTAACTGAGTCGTCCACCACCAGCACCAGCAGCGGGCGCTTTTTCAGGGGGTCGTTGAGGGGCAACGGTGTATCGGCCGCCTGGGCCGGCAAGGCCGGTGGCCGCGCACGGATATGCGCCAGCAGGTCGATGATCAGTACCACGCGGCCGTCGCCCAAAATTGTGGCGCCAGACAATCCCTTCACTCCAGAAAATTGCGGCCCCAGGCCCTTGACCACGATCTCCCGGGTGCCGGCCATGGCATCGACTTGCACTGCCACGCGCCGCTCGTTGCACTGCACCAGCAGCACCGGCAGTGGCTGATACTGGCCCAGCAGTTTCGGGCGGCTGACGGTGTGCAGCAGGTCGCCGAGGTAGAACAACTCGTAGCGTTGGCCGGCGTATTCATAACGCGGCGGGTCCAGCTGATAGTGCCCTTCCAGCTCGTGGGGCATGACCCGCACCAGGCCTTCGATGGTGTTCAGCGGGATCGCGTATTGATCGTCCGCACACTGCACCATCATCGCCTGGTTGACCGACACCGTGAACGGCAGGCGAATGCGAAAATGCACGCCCTCCCCCGGCGTCGAGTCGATGACCATCGAGCCGCCCAACTGGCGCACTTCCTCATGCACCACGTCCATGCCCACGCCACGCCCGGAAATCTGGGTGATTTTCTCGGCCGTGGAAAACCCCGGTTGCAGGATGAACTGCAACACGTCGCGGTCGCTGATTTCCAGGTTGGGGTCGAGCAAGCCGCGTTTGATCGCCTTGCGCCGCACAGCTTCAAGCGGCACGCCGGCGCCGTCGTCGCGCATGTCAAAAACGATGTCGCCGCCTTCGTGGGTCAGGTCCAGGGTGATGCGACCTTTCTCCGGCTTGCCCGCCAGCAGACGCGCATCACGAGACTCCAGGCCATGGTCGACGGCGTTGCGCAGCATGTGTTCCAACGGCGCGACCATGCGTTCCAGCACGTTGCGGTCCATCTCGCCTTCGGCGTTGCCAACGACAAACTCCACGTCCTTGCCCAGCTCGCCCGCCACTTGCCGCACGATACGTTTAAGGCGCGGCAGCACGCGTTCGAATGGCACCATGCGCGTACGCATCAGGCCTTCTTGCAACTCGGTGTTGATGCGCGCCTGTTGCTGCAGCAGGTTGTGGGCGTCCTGGTTGCGACGGTCGAGGGTTTCCTTGAGGTCGAGCAAGTCAGAGGCCGATTCGAACAAGGCACGGGACAGTTGTTGCAACTGGGAATGGCGGTCCATTTCCAGCGGATCGAATTCTTCGTAACCCAGGCGCTCGGCCTCGGCCTGTTGGCGGCTGAGGATGCGCCCCTGGGTTTCGGTGTCGAGGCGGCGCAGTTGGTCGCGCATGCGCTCGATGGTGGTTTCCACTTCATGCAGGGCGATGCTCGCATCGTTGACCTGTTGTTCGATGCGCCCACGGAAGATCGAGGTTTCACCGGCCAGGTTGACCAGGTCATCCAGCAAGTCGGCAGAAATTTTCACCATGTCGGCGGCCGGATCGCTGGCCGGTACCACCTCGGTTTTGGTCGCCGCCAACGCCACCGGTGCGGCTGTCACTTCAGCCGGATGCACCAGGCCTTTGATTCGCTCGATCAGTTGATCCACCGAGCCCACCGGCATCCCCGCCGCCACCGCATCGATCATCTGCGCCAGACGGTCGTGGCAACCTTGCAGCAACGCAAACAGGTCCGCCGAAGGCGCCAGCAACCCTGCCGACAGGCCTTCGTAGAGAAATTCCAGCTCATGGGCCAGGTCGCCAATGGGGCCGATCTCGACCATGCGGGCGCCACCCTTGAGGGTGTGCAGGTCGCGCAGCAGGGTCTCGACTTCCTGGCGACTTTTCGGCTCGGCCTGCCAGCGCAGCAGCGCGGCGCCGGAGCTGTCGAGGATGTCGGCGGCTTCTTCGAGAAAGATATCCAGCAACTCCGGATCGGTGCCTGGCGTCTCGACTTCGGCTGCCACTGCGGGCGCTACGTGCCCGGTGCCTTGGCGCAGTTCACGCAAGTTGCTGATCAGGTCGGTGGGGTCGTTCAGCGGCTGCTGGTGTTGCAACTGCTCAAGCAGCAGCGCCAGGCGTTCGTGGCCGGCCATCAACACGTTCGCCAGTTCGCTGGAGTAGCTGTAGCGCCGGTCTACCAAACCTTCGTAAAGGTTTTCCAACTCCAGTGCCAGGTCCCCCACCGCGCCGATTTCAGCCATGCGTGCGCCACCCTTGAGGGTATGTAAATCGCGCTGCAGCGACGAGAGCGGTGCGGCGTTATCCGGGTCCAGCAGCCAGCGCTTGAGGGACTGGCCGGCACTGTCGAGGATGTCTACCGCCTCTTCAAGGAAGATCTCGACAATCTCGTCATCCACCACAAAGCCCTGGTCCAGCTTCGCCGTGGCGGCACCCAGTTCGGAGATGCTCAGGGCGCGGCTGCCATCGGTTTTGATCAGGCCGGTGGCCGATGGGTCGAGGCCTTCATCCAGCAACTCGCGCAGGGCTCGCACCCGCGCCGGGGCCGCGCTGATTTCCTGGCCGGCAGCCAGTTGGTCGAGCATGTTGATCAGGGCTTCGTGGGCCTGCTCGGCCTCTTGGAAGAAGCGCTCGCTGACCGCCAGGCTGCTTTCTTCGACCGCGCCGTAGAGGTCGAGCAAGGCTTCGCACAGTTCGTCCATCGGGTGCAGGTCGGCCAGGTGTGCGCCTTCGCCAAGGGTGGTCAATTCGTCCAGCAGCGCACTCAGTTCCTGGCGCTCGCCGGGGTGTTGTTGCCAACGGCGCAGCAGGCTTTCAGCGTCCAGCAGGATGTCCATGCCCTGGGCCAGGAAGTTGGCGATCAACTGCGGATCGCGCTTGATACGCAGCCCGGTATTAGGCGCATTCAGCAGGGCTTCAAGCTGGTTGTTCAGCAGGTTTTGCGTACGCTCGATCAAACCCGCCGCGCCGTTGATGGCCGCGTGGGGATCAGTGTCCAGCTGGCGCACCCCGCGCTGAAAGAGCGCCTCGGCTTGCAGCAGCAATTCGACCTCATCCAGGTCCAGCGGCAGGCGGTGGGCCTTGTATTCGCGGGTCAGGTGGTCCAGTGGTCGCGCCAGCTCGGCGATGGGCAACACCCCGGCCATGTAGGCGCTGCCCTTGAGGGTGTGCAGCGCGCGTTGCAGTTCATCGCTGACTTGCAGCGGCACGTGCTCGGTGGCTTGTTGCAGGAAATGGTTGAGGCTGTCGAGGTGGCTCTGGGCTTCGTTGCGGAAGATTTCCAGCAACTGCGGGTCCAGGGCGGCCGGGTCTGTGGCCGACGGCTCGACACCACTGGCCAGGGCGTGCGCCCTTGCTGCCAGCTCGTCTACGTCATCGCGCTGGCGCTGGGCATCGGCAGCAAAATCGCTGATCAGCTCCGGCAACAATTCCACCACGTCATCCAGCACTGCTTGCACATCCGGGCCCGGCGCGACGCTGCGTTCCAGTACTCGGTTGAGCAGGTTTTCTACCGCCCAGGCCAACTCCGCCAACACCAAAGCACGGACCATGCGGCCGCTGCCTTTCAAGGTGTGGAAGGCACGGCGCATTTCACTCAGGCAGGCTTTGTCTTCAAGGCTCGCGGTGCCGACGGGCACGTAGCGGTGCAGCACATCGAGGACTTCGGCGGTTTCTTCGAGGAACACGTCGCGCAGTTCATCGTCGATGGCTTCCTCACCGGCGGGCGGCGGCAGAAGGCTGCCAGGCCGCTGGAGGGCGGGCGGGTTGAGGCGTGAGGTGGGGCTGGCCAGCGCATCCGCGAGAAACGGGGTTTGTTCCGCTGGCGCGTCATCCTGGGCAAGCAGTGCCTGGCGCCACGGCTTTTCGGCGGGCAAATAGCCCAGCGCTGCCAGGCCTTCAGCGGCGACTTCCAGCACACGTTCGCCCGGAGCGTCGTGGTCCTGGAGCATGCGTTCCAGGTAGTACTCAAGGCTGGTGAGCACATCGGCAAAATGCTCAAGCTGCGCCTCGGAAGGCGCGACCTCGCTGACCATCAATTGCTCATTGACGTAGTCATTGCAGCCACGCACCAGGCTCGCCGCACGGGGCAGCGGAATCATCGCCAGCGCGCCGCGCACCTGAGTCAGCAACTCGGGCAACGACTCCAGGCGCTGGCGGTCCCAGTGGGCCTCTATGCAGTCGATCACCAGCTCTTTGGCCTGGGTCAGGCACTGGCAGGATTCGCGGATCACCAGATGGTGGATCTGCGTCAGGTCGGTGGTGGGCAGGCGGCTTTCTTCGCGGCGTTCCGGCTCGACCGTGCCGACCATCCCGGCCAGCGTGGCTTCGACGTAGAGCAAGGCGCCGGCGACGTCCATCAACACCGCGTCGTTGGGCTCGCGCTGCCCTTGCGCCAGGCCGAGCACCACCGCCAGTTGGTCGATGATCACTTTGCGCGGCTGGCCGAAACCCAATACGGCGAGGGTGTCGGCGATCTGGCGCAAGGGCGCCAGCAAGGCCTCAAGGTCGGAGGCATGCTGGCGGTCGCTGCGTACGAACAGGTCCAGGCGCTCCTTGACCCGCACCAGCTCCTCGCACAGCGCGCCAAGCACCGAGCCCATCGCATCGCGGTCCGGCCCGGCCAGGCGGGCGCGTTCGGCATCCACCACGGCGCTGTCGGGCAGGGCTTCATCGAGGCCATAACGTTCTTTCAAACTTTGCATCCGTGGAGTCGGTCGGGTGACTTTGGCGACATAGAACAACAGGCTCTTGAGCAACTCATCCGGGGCCGGGGTGTTGATGCCGTTGATGCCCTGGACCAACAGGCGCTTGAGTTGCTTGTCGCAGGCCTTGAGCAAACTGCGCAACGCCGGGCTGTTGGCGACCACGCCGATGAGCATGCCTTCCACCAGCGCCGAGGTCACCTGCCACAACGGTAACAGCGGCGCACCATGGCACAGGGCTTCGAGGCGCGCGAACACCCGCGCCATGTCTTCCAAGTTGCTGGGCCCGTGGTCTTCGCGCAGCAAGCCGACCAGCGCCTGTTGCAGCATCTGCCGCCACTGGCGCAGCAACCCGGGGAAATCCTCCGGCGTGCGCTGGGCCAGTGCCTCCTCGGGCAACGGCGGGATCACCAGCAGTTGCGGGCTGAACAGGCTGGTCTCCGAGAGCAGGCTTTCGCCGCGCACGCTGCGCAGGTCGTTGAGCAGCGGCAGCACCACCAACGGCAGGTCGCGCCGGGCACTGTGTACGCGGTCGAGGTACAGCGGCAGTTGGCCCAGGCCCTGTTGCAGCAGGCGAATACCTTCGTCGCGCTGGCTGACGCGCGCGCCTTGCAGGGCCAGGGCCAGTTGTTCCATTTCTTCAGCAAACAGGGCCGCGCCGTAGAACTCGACCATCAGCAGGCTGCCATGCACCTGATGGATGCATTCCAGGCACTGGCCGATAGCCTCGCTGCTGCCGTCTTCCACATAGGCGTCCAGCGCCGAACGGGCCTGCTTCAGGGTTTCGGCAATTTCGCCCTTGACCCATTCGAGGGCCACGTAGTCGTGCCGATCAACCATAACCGCTCCCGTCTGAATTCATGAGTTGCTGTGTGACCACCGATTCCAGAATCAATGGAGGTCAAATGTGAGAGCGGGCTTGTTGTGGTGAGCGGGCTTGCCCCGCGTTGGGCTGCGAAGCAGCCCCATCAATCAGTGGTGAACCCGACGGGGGACAAGCCCCCTCACCACAACAAGCCAGCTCCCACAGGGGTTCGGTGGTGCTTGGCAGATAGCATTTCACTCATCCACCTGCTTCGCCGCCGGCAAGGTGAACCCCGACACCGACCGCCGCAACTGACTGGCCATTTTTGCCAGGTTGCCGATGCTCTCGGCCGTGGCCGTGGAGCCCGACGACGTCTGGCTGGTGATCTGCTGGATCACGTTCATCGTCAGCGAGATCTGCCCTGCCGAAGACGTCTGCTGCTGCGCCGCATTGGAAATACTCTGGATCAACGCCGCCAGGGTTTTCGACACGCCTTCGATCTCTTCCAGCGCCACCCCGGCGTCCTGGGCCAGCCGCGCACCGCGCACCACTTCGGTGGTGGTCTGTTCCATCGAAATCACGGCTTCGTTGGTGTCCGTCTGGATCGCCCGCACCAGGGTTTCGATTTGCCGCGTTGCCGCCGAAGAACGCTCGGCCAGGCGCTGCACCTCATCGGCGACCACCGCAAAACCCCGCCCGGCATCACCGGCCATGCTGGCCTGGATCGCAGCATTGAGCGCGAGGATGTTGGTCTGCTCGGCGATGTCGTCGATCAGGCTGACGATGTCGCCGATCTCCTGGGACGATTCGCCCAGGCGCTTGATGCGCTTGGCGGTGTCCTGGATCTGTTCGCGGATGTTGTCCATGCCGTGGATGGTGTTGTGCACCACCTCGTTGCCCTTGTTGGCGATCTCTACCGAGCGCTCGGCCACGGCTGAAGATTCGGCGGCGTTGGCCGACACCTGGTCGATGGACTGGGCCATCTGGTTGATCGCGGTGGAGGCTTCGGCAATCTGCTGCGCTTGATGCTCGGAGGCTTGGGCCAGGTGCATGGCGGTGGCCTGGGTGTCTTGCACCGCGCCGGCCACCTGGCCGGCGGTGAGGTTGATGGTCGCCACCAGGTCGCGCAGTTGGTCCACGGAATAGTTGATGGAGTCGGCGATGGTGCCGGTGAAGTCTTCGGTCACCGACGCGGTGACGGTCAGGTCGCCGTCGGCCAGGTCTTCAATCTCGTCCAGCAGGCGCATGATCGCATTCTGGTTGCGCTCGTTCTTCTCGGCGGTTTCGCGCAACTGGCGGTTGGTCTCGCGGACCATCACCAGGCCGATCAGGATGATCGAGGCCAGCGCCAGCAAACCCAGCACGTAACCGCCGATGGTGTCGAAGGTGCGCCCGTCTGCCAGGTTTTCAAAGCCGGTGGCCAGGTGTGAGGCTTCGTCCAGCAGGGTTTGCGACAGGTTGAAAATATTGCTCGCCGAGGCGCGTACCTGGAACAGTTGCGGCGAGGTTTCGAGGATTTCGTCCACGGAGCCGGAGACGAACTCGAACAGCTCGGAAATTTCCGCCAACCGGGCCCGGGCATCGTGGTCTTCAACCTGGGTAATGCGCAGCCCGGCATTGCCGTTAAGCATGCCATTGAGTACCTGGCCGAAACGGTTGGCATCGCGGCCAAACGCGTCGGCAGCCTGCACGGCGGTCTCGTCGCCCGCCAGCACGGTGTTCACCGCACCCAGGATGCGTTCGGCCAGCAACGATTGCCGCTGGGCCAACGCCACCTGGCTGGCCGGGGCGCCGCGTTGCAGGAGGATGTCGACGACCTTTTCCGACTCCATCTGCAACTGTGGAACGGTTTCCGCCAGGGTCGCGGCCACCTGATGCAGCGACAGCACGGTTTGCTCACTGGCCAGAATCGCATCGGCGTTTTTCAGCAGCGCTTCCCAGTCGGTCTGCACAGCGCGCATTTCTGCGCGCACGGCGATGGGCGCGGCAGGCAGGCCGGTGGCCGGGTCGCCTTTTTTCAGGTAACCCCAGCGCTGGGCAAAATCGTTGCGCGCATCCCCCAGCAGCTTGAACGCAGCGGCTTTGCCGGCGGCGGCTTCGGTGGCGTTCTTGGCGATGCGCTGGGACAGCACCCGCAGCTCCCCGGCGTGGCCGATGTACTGCTTGTCGTAGGTGGACTGGGTATTGAGGTACGCGAAATTGGCGAACAGCAGCATGATGAACACGATCAGCGCGATAAACAGCACGATGATCTGGGAGCGGCTGCGGGAAGCTTCCTGGGGTTTGGCGGGGGTGACGGTACTCATGCGGCAACATCCATGAAGCCTGGAGCCTGGGCCAGGGCGAAGGGGCTGAAGACCTGCCACAGCTGGTCGCCGTCAAACTCGCCCTGGATAAACGCCGCGCTGCTCGCGTTGCGCATCGACAATGCGTCTTGTGCAAAATGCTGCATGCCCACTACCTCGTCCACCAACAGGCCGACAAACACGTCCTGATATTCCACCACCAGCACCCGCCGTTGTTTGCGCGCCACCGACAGGTCCAGGCCGAGGAACCCGCCCAAATCCATCACCGGCAGCAAGCGCCCGCGCAGGTTGGCCACGCCCCTGACCCACGGCTTGACCCCGGGCATCAAGGTGCAGCGCGGTTCGTGCAGCACCTCTGCGACTTCGCCCATGGGCGCCACGTACCAGTGCCCGCCCAGGCGGAACCCAATCCCGCTCCAGCTGTGCAGGCGGGTCTCCTGGGACGGCAGGTCGGCGGCCAGCAAGCGGCAGCGGCGGTCGATGTCCAGCAGCAGCTCGAAGGCGGTTTGCGACTCGGTCATGGGAACGTGCCGTCAGCCGGCCAGCACCTTGTTCAGGGTGGCGATCAGGGTTTCTTCGTCCACCGGCTTGGTGAGGTAGTCCTTGGCGCCCTGGCGCTCGCCCCAGATCTTGTCGGTTTCCTGATCCTTGGTGGTGATGATGATCACCGGGATGTGCCCGGTTTCAGGGTCTTTGGTCAGCTGCCGGGTAGCCTGGAAGCCATTGAGGCCCGGCATCACGATGTCCATCAGTACCGCGTCGGGTTTTTCCTGGCGGGCCAACGCGACGCCATCGCCGCCATTCTGGGCCTTGAGGACTTCGTGACCATGCTTTTCGAGCATCTCGGTCAGTTTGTACATTTCAGTCGGCGAATCGTCGACGATCAAAACACGTGCCATGGTTTTCCCCACTTTTCTAGTAGACGCAAGCCCTCGTGGGGCCCCGTCAGTGTGCTTGTTCTACTGCGGCGAAGCCCGGCACATAGGCCTTGATCGCACTCAGCAGTTCTTCCTTGCTGAAAGGCTTGGTCAAAAATTGATCAGAACCAACGATGCGCCCCTTGGCCTTGTCGAACAGCCCATCCTTGGAGGACAGCATGATCACCGGGATCGACTTGAACGCCGGGTTGTTCTTCACCAGCGCGCAGGTCTGATAACCATCCAGGCGCGGCATCATGATGTCGACAAAGATAATGTGCGGGTGATGGTCAACAATCCTGGCCAGGGCATCGAAACCGTCGATGGCCGTGATGACGTCGCACCCTACGTTCTTCAACAGTGTTTCGGCCGTGCGGCGAATCGTTTTCGAATCGTCGATCACCATCACTTTCAAGGCGTTGGAATGCTGTTCCATATCTGCTCTACCATCGCCACAGCGAATAGGTTTTCGGTGTGTACTGCCTGATGTTGCACCGCATGCGCGCCAGAAGCCTCGGGATTCAAGGGCTGATGCGCCATGGCAGCCTTTTTAGCACAGTCTCAGAACGCAATCTATCGGCCGACCCGCGCGGTGGTTTTTCCTTGACCCACAACAGCCGCAGCGCCACTCTGACGCCACTTTTATGCGCCCTTATTTGCTAGAGGAAATCCCCCATGAGCGTTCGCGTCGGCATTGTCATGGACCCTATCGCCAGCATTTCCTATAAAAAGGATAGCTCGCTGGCCATGCTGCTGGCCGCCCAGGCCCGCGGCTGGAGCCTGTTCTATATGGAGCAGCCGGACCTTTACCAGGGCGACGGTGAAGCGCGGGCGCGCATGCGCCCCCTGCAGGTGTTTGCCAACCCCGAGAAGTGGTTCGAACTGCAAGACGAAATCGACAGCCCCCTGAGCGACCTCGACGTGATCCTGATGCGCAAGGATCCGCCGTTCGACATGGAGTTCGTCTACTCCACCTACCTGCTGGAGCAGGCCGAACGCGCGGGCGTGTTGATCGTCAACAAGCCGCAGAGCCTGCGCGACTGCAATGAAAAGCTGTTTGCCACCTTGTTCCCGCAGTGCACGCCGCCGACCGTGGTCAGCCGCCGCGCCGATGTGCTGCGTGAATTTGCCGCCAAGCACGGCGATGTGATCCTCAAGCCGCTGGACGGCATGGGCGGCACCTCGATCTTCCGTCACCGCGCCGGCGACCCGAACCTGTCGGTGATCCTGGAAACCCTGACCGCGCTGGGCACCCAGCAGATCATGGGCCAGGCCTATATCCCGGCGATCAAGGACGGCGACAAGCGCATCCTGATGATCGACGGCGAGCCGGTGCCTTACTGCCTGGCGCGCATTCCGGCTGCCGGCGAGACCCGCGGAAACCTGGCGGCCGGTGGCCGGGGTGAAGCCCGCCCACTGACCGACAAGGATCGCTGGATTGCAGCCCAAGTCGGCCCAACCCTGCGCGAAAAAGGCCTGCTGTTCGTAGGACTGGACGTAATTGGCGAAAATCTCACCGAAATCAACGTCACCAGTCCGACGTGTATTCGCGAGATCGACAACGCATTTGGCACGAACATCGGCGAAATGCTGATGGCCGCGATTGCCTCCAAGCTACAAGCCAAGTGACATAGAACAGCCGGACACAAACCAACATTGCGTTATCATGCGCCACCTGTGAAACGCGCGATGTTGGTTTTCTTGTCATGACGCTCCCGCCCGATCTGCCCCCCGAACTCTCCCACAGCGGCGTGCGCCCGGCTGATCGGCTCGGATTTACCCTGTTTCTGGCGGCGTTGATTCACCTGGCGTTGATCCTCGGCCTGGGCTTCACCTTTGCCGAGCCCAAGCAAATCACCAAGACCCTGGAAATCACCCTCGCCACCTTCAAGAGCGAAAAGAAGCCCGAAAAGGCTGATTTTCTGGCCCAGGACAATCAGCAAGGCAGCGGTACCCTCGACAAGAAGGCCGTGCCCAAGACCACTGAAGTGGCGCCATTCCAGGACAACAAGGTCAACAAGGTCACGCCACCGCCGGCGCCCAAGCCCGAGGTGAAACAGGCTGCACCCAAGGCCGCCGTCACCACGATTGCACCCAAGCCGCAAAAAGCCCCGACCCAGCGCGAAAAGACCAAGACCGAACTCGCACCCACCCCGCCGGCCCCGACGTTTGACAGCTCGCAACTTTCCAGTGAAATCTCCAGCCTGGAAGCCGAACTGGCCCACGAACAACAGCTGTACGCCAAGCGCCCACGCATCTACCGCCTCAACGCCGCCTCCACCATGCGCGACAAAGGCGCCTGGTATAAGGACGAATGGCGCAAGAAGGTCGAGCGCATCGGCAACCTGAACTACCCGGACGAAGCCCGCCGCCAGCAGATCTACGGTAATTTGCGACTGCTGGTGTCGATCAACCGCGATGGCACTTTGTACGAAGTGCAGGTGCTGGAGTCCTCCGGCCAACCGCTGCTGGACCAGGCGGCGCAGCGCATCGTGCGTCTGGCGGCGCCTTTCGCGCCGTTTACCGGCGACTTGAACGACATCGACCGCCTGGAAATCATTCGCACCTGGCGCTTTGCCAAGGGTGATCGGCTGTCGAGCAATTGAGCACTTCGCCGATTTCCTGCGCATCCCCGGCTTGTCAGTTCGCCCCTCCAACGCCACACTAGCGGACATGAAAAATGTCAGCCCGACCTACCTCAAGCACCAATTCCTGATCGCCATGCCCCATATGGCCGACCCGAACTTTGCGCAGACCTTGACCTACATCGTCGAGCACACCGCCAATGGTGCGATGGGGTTGGTGGTCAACCGCCCGCAAGACCTGAACCTGGCCGATATCCTCGAGCAATTGCGCCCGGACATCGACCCGCCAGCCAGCTGCCAGCACGTACCGATCTACATCGGCGGGCCGGTACAGACTGACCGGGGTTTTGTGCTGCACCCCACCGGGCCGAAATTCCAGGCGACCGTGGACCTTGAAGGCTTGTCCCTGTCCACGTCCCAGGACGTGCTGTTCGCCATCGCCGACGGTGTCGGGCCTGATCAAAGCGTGATCACCCTGGGCTACGCCGGTTGGGAAGCCGGGCAACTGGAGGCCGAGCTTGCGAGCAATGCCTGGCTGACCTGCCCGTTTGATGCCGACATCCTGTTCAACACCCCCAGCGAACTGCGCCTGGAAGCGGCGGCCGCCAAACTGCGGGTCAACCTCAGCCTGTTGACCAGCCAGGCGGGGCACGCCTGATGGCCTTGCGTCTGATCCTCGGCTTTGACTACGGCACCAAACAGATCGGCGTTGCTGTCGGCCAGGTCATCACCGGCCAGGCCCGCGAGCTGTGCACCTTGAAGGCCCAGAACGGCGTGCCGGACTGGAACCAGGTCGAAGCCCTGATCAAGGAGTGGAAGCCCGACGCGGTAGTGGTCGGCCTGCCCTTGAACATGGACGGTACCCCAAGCGAGATGTGCCTGCGGGCCGAAAAATTCGCCCGCCGCCTGAATGGCCGCTACAACCTGCCCTTCTATACCCACGACGAACGCCTGACCACGTTCGAGGCCAAGGGCGAGCGCCGTGACCGTGGCGGGCAGAAAGGCAGTTACCGCGACAACCCGGTGGATGCCATCGCTGCCGCCTTGCTGTTGCAGGGCTGGCTGGATGAAAACACCGCTTTATTTGAATCCTGACTGACGCGGCTTGCCGCGTCTTCTTACGTTTGAGCCCGGTCCTTGCAGACAACCCCCGCCGCGCAAGGCCTTGAAGGAGCCACCATGAGCCTGCCCAATCCCGCCGACCTGATCAGCCAGATGGCGATCCGCCTCAAGGCGCACCTGGAACACCGCGCCATCGGCGAACCGCGCTTTATCGGCATTCGCACCGGTGGCGTATGGGTAGCCCAGGCGCTGCTGGAAGAACTGGGCAGCGACTCGCCCCTGGGTACCCTGGACGTATCCTTCTACCGCGACGACTTCAGCCAGAACGGCCTGCACCCCCAAGTGCGCCCCTCGGCCCTGCCCTTCGAGATCGAAGGCCAGCACCTGGTGCTGATCGATGACGTACTGATGAGCGGCCGCACCATCCGCGCCGCGCTGAACGAACTGTTCGACTACGGTCGCCCGGCCAGCGTGACCCTGGTCTGCCTGCTGGACCTGGACGCCGGCGAATTGCCGATCAGCCCGGACGTAGTCGGCGCCACACTGTCCCTTGAAGCCCACCAGCGGGTAAAATTGTCCGGTCCCACGCCGCTCGAACTCGAACTGCAAGACCTTGCCCTTTAAACCGCCTTGTAAAGAGTCCCCGCGATGACGCCTCTAGATGCCAAGCGCCCGCTGCAGCTCAATGCTCAGGGCCAGCTGCAACACTTCCTGTCCCTCGACGGCTTGCCCCGCGAACTGCTCACTGAAATCCTCGACACGGCCGACTCGTTCCTCGAAGTCGGCGGCCGGGCGGTGAAAAAAGTCCCGCTGTTGCGCGGCAAGACCATCTGCAACGTGTTCTTCGAGAACTCGACCCGCACCCGCACCACCTTTGAGCTGGCGGCCCAACGGCTGTCGGCTGACGTGATCACGCTGAACGTGTCCACCTCGTCGGCGAGCAAGGGCGAAACCCTGCTCGACACCCTGCGCAACCTGGAAGCCATGGCCGCCGACATGTTTGTGGTGCGCCACGGCGATTCCGGCGCCGCACACTTCATCGCCGAGCACGTGTGCCCGAACGTCGCAATCATCAACGGCGGCGACGGCCGCCACGCCCACCCGACGCAGGGCATGCTCGACATGCTGACCATCCGCCGGCACAAGGGCAGCTTTGAAAACCTCTCGGTGGCCATCGTCGGCGACATCCTGCACTCGCGGGTCGCGCGCTCGAACATGCTGGCCCTCAAAGCCCTGGGCTGCCCGGACATCCGCGTGATCGCGCCCAAGACCCTGCTGCCGATCGGCATCGAGCAATACGGCGTGAAGGTCTACACCGACATGACCGAAGGCCTGAAGGATGTGGACGTGGTGATCATGCTGCGCCTGCAACGCGAGCGCATGGCCGGTGGCCTGCTGCCGAGCGAAGGCGAGTTCTACCGCTTGTTCGGCTTGACGACTGCGCGCCTCGCCGGTGCCAAGCCGGATGCCATCGTGATGCACCCGGGGCCGATCAACCGTGGTGTGGAGATTGAGTCGGCGGTGGCCGACGGCCCGCAGTCGGTGATTCTCAACCAGGTTACGTACGGCATCGCCGTGCGCATGGCGGTGTTGTCCATGGCCATGAGCGGGCAAACCGCACAACGTCAATTCGAGCAGGAGAACGCCCAGTGAAGTTCAGCATTCTCGGCGCCCGAGTCATCGATCCGGCCAGCGGCCTGGACCAAGTCACCGATCTGCACCTGGAAGCCGGCAAGATCATTGCCATGGGTGCCGCCCCAAGCGGTTTCAGCGCCAGCGAAACCATCGACGCCAAAGGCCTGATCGCCGCGCCCGGGCTGGTGGACCTGAACGTCGCCCTGCGCGAGCCGGGTTACAGCCGCAAAGGCAGCATCGCCAGCGAAACCCGCGCCGCTGCTGCGGGTGGCGTGACCAGCCTGTGCTGCCCGCCCCACACCAAGCCGGTGCTGGACACCTCGGCCGTGACCGAGCTGATCCTCGACCGCGCCCGCGAAGCCGGTAACTGCAAAGTGTTTCCCATCGGCGCCCTGAGCAAAGGCCTGGAAGGCGAACAGTTGGCGGAGCTGATCGCCCTGCGCGACGCGGGTTGCGTGGCCTTTGGCAACGGTCTGGAGAGCTTTCGCAGCACCCGCACCCTGTGCCGCGCGCTGGAATATGCCGCCACCTTCGACCTGACTGTGATTTTCCACTCCCAGGACCGTGACCTGGCCGAAGGCGGCCTGGCCCACGAAGGCGCCACCGCGAGCTTCCTCGGCCTGCCGGGCATCCCGGAAACCGCCGAGACCGTGGCCCTGGCCCGTGACCTGCTGTTGGTGGAGCAAAGCGGCGTACGCGCGCACTTCAGCCAGCTGACCAGCGCGCGCGGCGTGGCCCTGATCGCACAGGCGCAGGCGCGCGGGTTGCCGGTGACGGCGGATGTGGCGCTGTACCAACTGATTTTGACGGACGAGGCGCTGATCGACTTCTCCAGCCTGTATCACGTGCAGCCGCCGCTGCGTACGCGTGCTGACCGTGACGGTTTGCGGGCGGCGGTGAAGTCCGGGGTGGTTTCGGCGATTTCCAGCCATCACCAGCCCCACGAGCGGGATGCCAAGCTCGCGCCGTTCGGCGCCACAGAGCCTGGCATCAGCAGCGTCGAGTTGTTGCTGCCGCTGGCGATGACGTTGGTGGAAGATGGTTTGCTGGACCTGCCGACGCTGCTGGCGCGCCTCAGTTCGGGCCCTGCCGAGGCGCTACGTCTGCCGGCGGGCAAGCTGGCGGTGGGTTCGGCAGCAGACCTGGTGCTGTTTGATCCGGCCAGCTCCACGATTGCCGGGGAACACTGGCTGTCCAAGGGCGAGAACTGCCCGTTCATCGGCCATAGCTTGCCGGCGACTGTGCGGTACACGCTGGTGGATGGGCGGATCAGCTACCAGGCTTAAATCCGATCCAATGTGGGCACAGTCAGTGTGGGAGCTGGCTTGCCTGCGATGCGGGCACCTCGGTGCATCTGATGCACCGAGGCGATGCTATCGCGGGCAAGCCCGGCTCCCACATTTGACCGCGCCTACATTGGGTTAGAGTGCTTAACGACCGCCGTTACGCTCGGCATTGCGGATCGAAATCTGCGTATTCAGCGTCCAGAAGTCATACAGCACGCCGATCAGGAACAACCCGCCGGTCAGCAGGTAAATGATCCCGCTGATCCATTTGCCCTGATACATGCGGTGCAACCCGAACACGCCCAGGAACGCCAACAAAATCCAGGCCACGTTGTATTCAATCGGCCCGGCGATAAATCGCAGGTCCGCTTCCCGGTCCATCGCCGGAATCAGGAACAAGTCGATCAGCCAGCCAATCCCGAATAAACCGAAGGTGAAAAACCAGATCGTCCCGGTCACCGGCTTGCCGTAATAAAAGCGGTGAGCACCGGTAAAACCGAAAATCCAGAGCAGGTAACCGATCACCTTGCTGTGGGTGTCTTGTTGCGAAACATCCTGTCGATAGGTGTTCATGCAGTACCTCTTTTGCCTCGATAGATAAATATTTCTGGTTTCTTTGTGACTTTTTTACGGGCGCCCGACATGCGGCAAATGGTATCTTCGCTTCCCTCAAAGCCTTATACCGCCTGACTTGTGTAGGACAATCGCGGCAATTCGTCACGGTTTTCCTGAATTTGACCCCAGGGTTCAGTCGACAAACGGCCTGAGAAAGACACAAAAAGCTGTTATAAAGTTGCGCGCAAACCAAAAAGAGCCTTGCCTGATGCGACCATTTTTCAAGACATGGCTAACCATTTGCCTATTAATGCCACTGGCCGCCCACGCCACCAATCGTGAGCAACGACTTCCCAGCGTTAACGGTTTCACCCCTAAAGTCCACACCACCACCAGCTCCGTTAAATCGGTAAAGCTGACCGTGCAGCGCCCGACTCAACTGAGCAAGGCCCACGGCAAAACAGCTCCAGGGCTGATGGCGGTCAACACCAAGCAAAGCAGCAATGTCCTCAGCCGCGCCGTCAACGTGCTCGGTACTCCTTATCGTTGGGGCGGCAGCAGCCCAAGTAAAGGGTTCGACTGCAGTGGCTTGGTGAAATATGCGTTTAATGATGTAAAAGCCGTGGATTTGCCGCGCACCTCCAACGCCATGGCCGCAGGCCACGGGCAAAAGGTCGAGCGCAAGGATTTGAAACCGGGCGACCTGCTGTTCTTCAAACTTAAGAGCCGCCAGGTGAACCACGTTGCCATCTACCTGGGCAACGACCGTTTCATCCATGCACCGCGTCGTGGCAAGTCCGTGAGCATCGATACGCTGAAGAAGCCGTTCTGGGACAAGAACTACGTGATTGCCAAGCGTGTCCTGCCTAAAGAACAGAACAACCTGCGGATTGTGCAGCGCTGATATCACGCTGATGTGGGAGCTGGCTTGCTGTGGTGAGCGGGCTTGTGTGGGAGCTGGCTTGCCTGCGATAGCATCACCGCGGTGTGACTGATACACCGGGGTGCCTGCATCGCGGGCAAGCCCAGCTCCCACATAAGCCAGTCCTGCATTCGTTTTTCATCGCCCACGCGACCTCAAATATCCCCAGGCACCCTCGCCTTCTCCCGGGCATGCTCCCGGCTGATCAGGCCTTGGCTGACCAGCGCCTTCAAGCTCATGTCCAGCGTCGTCATCCCCAATGCTCCGCCGGTCTGGATCGCCGAGTACATCTGCGCCACCTTGTCCTCGCGGATCAGGTTACGAATCGCCGGCGTGCCAAGCATGATTTCGTGAGCCGCCACTCGCCCGCCTCCGCTCTTCTTCACCAGCACCTGGGACACCACCGCCTGCAATGACTCCGAGAGCATCGAGCGGACCATGGCCTTTTCCCCGGCCGGAAACACATCCACCATCCGGTCCACAGCTTTAGCCGCCGAGGTGGTGTGCAGCGTACCGAATACCAGGTGCCCGGTTTCTGCCGCCGTCAGCGCGAGCCGGATGGTTTCCAGATCCCGCAATTCACCCACCAGTATCACGTCCGGGTCTTCGCGCAATGCCGAACGCAGGGCCGTTGAAAAACTATGGGTGTCGCGATGCACCTGACGCTGGTTGATCAGGGCATTTTTAGGCTGATGGATAAACTCGATCGGGTCTTCAAGGGTGAGGATGTGCTGGCGTCGATGGGTGTTGAGGTAGTCGATCATCGCCGCCAGGGTCGTGGACTTGCCCGAACCAGTCGGCCCGGTGACCAACACCAGCCCGCGGGGCAAATCCGCGAAGCGCCGGAACACCTCGCCCAACCCCAGGTTTTCCAGGCTCTGCACTGTCGATGGGATGGTACGAAACACCGCGCCTATGCCCCGGTGCTGCTGGAACACGTTCACCCGAAACCGCGCCACCTCGGGCAACTCGAAGGCAAAATCCGTTTCAAGAGATGTTTCGAAATCCTTTTGCTGGTAACTGTTCAGCAAAGGGCTGAGTAACTCCGCGACCTGGGTCGGGGCCAGCACCGGCCAATCGAGCGGCCAGACGTCGCCATCCACTCGCAACATCGGCACCCACCCGGCCGACAGGTGCAGGTCCGAGGCGCCCAGGCGCACGCCGGCAGCCAGCAGTTCAGTGATATCCATAGGGCTTTCCATTTCCAGTAGAATGCCGCGGACTCCATATCCACGGGTGCAACTTGAATGTCGACCATAGCAGACAACATCAGCCTGGTTTCCGAGCGGATCCGTGCGGCGGCCGAGGCCTCGCAGCGCGACGCAGCCGGCGTGCACCTGCTGGCCGTGAGCAAGACCAAGCCCGCGCACGCCGTGCGCGAAGCCTATGCCGCCGGGATGCATGACTTTGGCGAGAACTATCTGCAGGAAGCGCTGGGTAAACAGGCTGAATTAGCCGACCTGCCCTTGAGTTGGCACTTCATCGGCCCCATTCAATCGAACAAGACTCGTGCGATCGCCGAGCACTTCGCCTGGGTGCATTCCGTGGACCGCCTGAAAATCGCACAACGCCTGTCCGAGCAACGCCCGGCCGACCTGCCGCCGCTGAATATCTGCATCCAGGTCAACGTCAGTGGCGAGGCCAGCAAGTCCGGCTGTACACCCGCCGACCTGCCTGCGCTGGCCGAAGCTATCAGCGCCCTGCCGCGCCTGACGCTGCGCGGCTTGATGGCCATTCCCGAGCCTACCGACGACCGTGCAGCGCAGGACGCAGCCTTCGCCACCGTGCGCGACCTGCAAGCGAGCCTGAGCCTTGCGCTCGACACACTTTCCATGGGCATGAGCCACGACCTTGAGTCGGCCATCGCCCAAGGGGCCACCTGGGTGCGGATCGGTACCGCCCTGTTTGGTGCCCGCGACTACGGCCAACCTTGAAATGGCTGACTTCCATCTGAGTAAGGACCTGTCATGAGCAACACGCGTATTGCCTTTATCGGCGCCGGCAACATGGCGGCCAGCCTGATCGGCGGCCTGCGGGCCAAGGGCCTGGAAGCACAACGGATTCGCGCCAGCGACCCGGGCGCCGACACCCGCGCACGCGTCAGCGCAGAGCACGGTATCGAAACCTTCGCCGACAACGCACACGCGATTGAAGGCGTTGACGTGGTGGTGCTGGCGGTCAAGCCCCAGGCCATGAAAGCCGTGTGCGAAAGCCTGCGCCCAAGCCTCAAGCCCCACCAACTGGTGGTGTCCATCGCCGCCGGCATTACCTGCGCCAGCATGAACACCTGGCTCGGCGCACAGCCCATCGTGCGCTGCATGCCCAACACCCCGGCGCTGCTGCGCAAGGGCGTGAGCGGCTTGTACGCCACCGGCGAAGTGACTGCCGCCCAGCGCGACCAGGCACAAGAGTTGTTGTCCGCGGTGGGCATTGCCCTGTGGCTGGAACAAGAGCAGCAACTGGACGCCGTCACCGCCGTGTCCGGCAGCGGCCCGGCCTACTTCTTCCTGTTGATCGAATCCATGACCGCCGCCGGCGTGAAACTGGGCTTGCCACACGAAGTCGCTGAACAACTGGCCGAGCAAACCGCGCTGGGCGCCGCGCAGATGGCCGTGGCCAGTGATGTCGACGCTGCCGAATTGCGCCGTCGCGTGACCTCGCCGGGCGGCACCACCCAAGCCGCCATCGAATCATTCCAGGCCGGGGGCTTTGAAGCCCTGGTGGAAAAAGCACTGGGTGCCGCAGCACATCGTTCGGCCGAAATGGCCGAGCAGCTGGGCAAATAGTCGTCCCCACATAGGAATCAAACATGCTCGGAATCAATGACGCTGCCATTTTTATCATCCAGACCCTGGGCAGCCTGTACCTGCTGATCGTGCTGATGCGTTTTATCCTGCAACTGGTGCGGGCGAACTTCTACAACCCGCTGTGCCAATTCGTGGTGAAGGCCACGCAACCGCTGCTCAAGCCACTGCGCCGGGTGATCCCGAGCATGTTCGGCCTGGACATGTCGTCGCTGGTGTTGGCGCTGCTGCTGCAGATCCTGCTGTTCGCGGTCATCCTGCTGCTCAACGGCTACCAGGCCACCACGTTGCTGTTGCTGCCGTGGGCATTGATCGGAATTTTCTCGCTGTTCTTGAAGATCATTTTCTGGTCGATGATCATCAGTGTGATCCTGTCCTGGGTCGCTCCGGGCAGCCGCAGCCCTGGCGCAGAACTGGTGGCGCAGATCACTGAGCCGGTGCTGGCGCCGTTCCGTCGCCTGATCCCGAACCTGGGTGGCCTGGATATCTCGCCAATCTTCGCGTTTATCGCCATTCAGTTGCTGCAAAGCTGGGTGATTCCGCGCTTGGCGTTCTATGCATTCATGCCCAAAGAACTGTTCGGCCTGATCTGATAGTTGGAGGGCAAGGGAGCTTGCTCCCTTGCCCCAAAAACCTCTAAAAACACCAGCCGCCGGCCTTTGCTTGCCGCTGGGTGCAGCGGTCTTTAGACTTACGCCTCATTTAAACGAGAGCAGGGTCGATGCCAGCTGCCTTCCCCCCCGATTCTGTTGGACTGGTCGTACCCCAAGTGGCGCACTTTTGCGAACCGCTGGCCCTGGCCTGCGGCCGTTCGCTGCCCGCCTACGACCTGATCTATGAAACCTACGGCCAACTGAACGCCTCCGGCAGCAATGCCGTGCTGATCTGCCACGCCCTGTCCGGTCATCACCACGCTGCGGGGTTCCACAGCATGGACGAGCGCAAGCCCGGCTGGTGGGACAGCTGCATCGGCCCCGGCAAGCCCATCGACACCAACAAATTCTTCGTGGTCAGCCTGAACAACCTCGGCGGCTGCAACGGCTCCACCGGCCCCAGCAGCCTCAACCCGGAAACCGGCAAGCCATTTGGCGCCGACTTCCCGGTGCTGACCGTGGAAGACTGGGTACACAGCCAGGCGCGCCTGGCCGATGTACTGGGCATCGCCCAATGGGCCGCGGTGATCGGCGGCAGCCTGGGCGGCATGCAGGCCCTGCAATGGACCATCACCTACCCGGACCGCGTGCGCCATTGCCTGGCTATCGCCTCGGCTCCCAAGTTGTCAGCGCAGAACATCGCCTTCAACGAAGTGGCGCGCCAGGCGATCCTCACCGACCCGGAGTTCCACGGCGGTTCGTTCCAGGAAGCGGGCGTGATCCCCAAGCGCGGGCTGATGCTGGCGCGCATGGTCGGGCACATCACCTACCTGTCGGATGACTCCATGGGCGAGAAATTCGGCCGTGGCCTCAAGAGCGAGAAGCTCAACTACGACTTCCACAGCGTCGAGTTCCAGGTCGAGAGCTACCTGCGTTACCAGGGCGAGGAGTTTTCCGGGCGTTTCGACGCCAACACCTACCTGCTGATGACCAAGGCCCTGGACTACTTCGACCCGGCGGCGAACTTCGACGACGACCTGGCGCGCACCTTCGAGGCGGCCACGGCCAAGTTCTGCGTGATGTCGTTCACCACCGACTGGCGCTTCTCCCCGGCCCGCTCGCGGGAACTGGTGGACGCACTGATGGCCGCCAAGAAAGACGTCTGCTACCTGGAGATCGACGCACCGCAGGGCCACGACGCCTTCCTGATCCCGATCCCGCGTTACTTGCAAGCCTTTAGCAACTACATGAACCGCATAACTCTGTGAGAACGCCATGAGAGCCGACCTGGAAATCATCCAAGACTGGATCCCCGCCGGCAGCCGCGTGCTCGACCTCGGTTGCGGTGATGGCGAACTGCTGAGTTGGCTGCGCGACAACAAGCAAGTCACCGGCTATGGCCTGGAAAACGACCCGGACAACATCGCTCAGTGCGTGGCCAAGGGCATCAACGTGATCGAGCAGGACCTGGACAAGGGCCTGGGCAACTTTGCCAGCAACAGCTTCGACATCGTGGTCATGACCCAGGCGCTGCAAGCCGTGCACTACCCCGACCGGATCCTCGACGAAATGTTGCGCGTGGGCCGCCAGTGCATCATCACCTTCCCCAATTTCGGGCACTGGCGCTGCCGCTGGTACCTGGCCACCAAGGGCCGCATGCCAGTGTCGGACTTCCTGCCGTACACCTGGTACAACACGCCCAACATCCACTTCTGCACCTTCGAGGACTTCGAAGCGCTGTGTGGCGAGCGTGACGCCAAAGTCATCAACCGCCTTGCCGTCGATCAACAGCATCGTCACGGCTGGGCGAGTAAGCTATGGCCCAACCTGCTGGGTGAGATCGGGATCTACCGCGTCAGCAGCCCGGGCCTTGCGGACCACCAGGTTGCCGTCTAACCATTTTCAAGGAGGACGATCATGAGTCGTTTGGCTGTTTTGCTACTCACCGCGTGCCTGAGCGTCAGCGCCATGGCAGCGGATGCTATCGATGGTAATCGCCAGAAAGAATTCGGCGATATCACGGTGCACTACAACACCCTGACCACCAGCTTCCTGACACCGGAAATGGCCCAGGAAGCCGGGATCGTACGCAGCAAAGACCAGGGCATGATCAACGTGTTCGTAAATAAGGGCGTCGAACCGATAGACGCGACCGTTACCGGCACGATCAAAGACCTGGGCGGCAAAAGCGAGATGCTGACGTTCAAGAAAATCACCCAGAAAGGTTCCACGCTTTACGTCGCCCAGTACGCCGTGCCGCAGCAGGAAACCAAGGTTTTCACCATCAACGTTGAAACCGGCGGCAAAGCCCACGGTTTCAGCTTCAACCAGGAACTGTTTCCGGCCGAATGATGAACCTCACACAACTCGTGCTGGCCAGCCATAACGCCGGCAAGCTCAAAGAACTCCAGGCCATGCTGGGTGACTCGGTGCAGCTGCGCTCGATCGGCGAGTTCAGCCAGGTAGAGCCGGAAGAGACCGGCCTGTCGTTTGTCGAGAACGCCATCCTCAAGGCTCGCAACGCCGCGCGCATTTCCGGCCTGCCAGCGCTGGCGGACGATTCCGGGCTGGCCGTGGACTTCCTGGGCGGCGCGCCTGGCATCTATTCGGCACGTTATGCCGACGGCAAAGGTGATGCAGCCAACAACGCCAAGCTGCTGGACGCCCTCAAGGACGTGCCGGACGCGATGCGCGGGGCGCAGTTCGTCTGCGTGCTGGCGCTGGTGCGGCATGCCGATGATCCATTGCCGATCCTCTGCGAAGGCCTGTGGCACGGCCGCATCCTGCATGCAGCCAGCGGCGAACACGGTTTTGGCTACGACCCGCTGTTCTGGGTGCCGGAGCGTAATGTCTCCAGCGCCGAACTGAGCCCGGCCGACAAGAACCAGATCAGCCACCGCGCCCGCGCAATGGATTTGCTGCGCCTGCGCCTGGGTTTGAAATGACCCAGAACACCTGCGCGCAGCCACTGATTTTCGGTGGCGCGCAAACACCTCGGGCGGCGCTGCCTCAACTGCCGCCCCTGGCGCTGTACATCCACATCCCGTGGTGCGTGCGCAAATGCCCTTATTGCGACTTCAACTCCCACACCGCCAGCAAAGTGCTGCCGGAAGAAGAGTATGTCGACGCGTTGCTGGCCGACCTCGACCAGGACCTGCATGCGGTGTATGGCCGTGAGCTGAGTTCGATCTTTTTCGGTGGCGGCACGCCGAGCCTGTTCAGCGCCGCTGCGCTGGGCCGATTGCTCAAGGGTGTGGAAGCGCGCATCCCGTTCGCCAGCGACATCGAAATTACCCTGGAAGCCAATCCCGGGACGTTCGAGCAAGAGAAGTTCGTGGCGTATCGCAAACTGGGGATCAACCGGCTGTCGATTGGCATCCAGAGCTTCCAGCAGGAAAAACTCGAAGCCCTGGGCCGCATCCACAACGGTGACGAAGCCGTACGTGCCGCCGGCATGGCGCGCCTGGCCGGGTTCGACAACTTCAACCTGGACCTGATGCACGGTTTGCCCGATCAGTCCCTGGACGATGCCCTGAGCGACCTGCGCCAAGCCATTGCCCTCAAGCCCACGCACCTGTCCTGGTACCAACTGACCCTGGAACCCAACACTGTGTTCTGGAACCAGCCACCGGTGCTGCCGGAAGACGACACCCTGTGGGACATCCAGGAAGCTGGCCAGGCGCTGCTGGCCGAACACGGTTACGCCCAATACGAAGTCTCGGCCTACGCCCAACCGGGTCGGCCGGCGCGGCATAACCTGAACTACTGGAGCTTTGGCGACTTCATCGGCATCGGCGCCGGGGCCCACGGCAAGTTCAGCCACCCGGACGGGCGCATCGTGCGCACCTGGAAAACCCGAGCGCCAAAGGACTACCTCAACCCGGCGAAAAACTACCTGGCCGGGTCCAAAGAACTGACCAACGAAGAACTGCCGTTCGAGTTCCTGATGAACGCCCTGCGCCTCACCGACGGTGTGGAAGCCAGGCTGTACGCCGAGCGCACTGGCCTTGAGCTGGCGAGCCTCGATGAAGCCCGCACGGAGGCAGAACAAAGTGGCTTAATGCAGGTCGAACCGTCACGCCTGGCGGCCACCGACCGCGGGCAACTCTTTCTCAATGACCTGCTGCAGAAGTTTTTGAGCTGACTGCTCTTAAGGAAATCGAATGGATTTGGTACTCGATCTACTCGCCACCGTGTCCCGCTGGAGCCGTAGCAACCTGTCGGAAATCTCCCTGGCGCTGGTAGGCTGCTTGCTGGTGCTGTTTGGCGCCGACATCAAGGGCTGGGTCGAAGCACGGCTGGGCAGCATCGCGGGTGCGCTGCGCGTGCCGCTGATGGCACTGGTGTGCATGATCGGCAGCGGTGCTGCGCTGATCTACGCCACGCCGTGGATTGTTCGAGGGTTGAGCCAGTTCAACAACTACAGCCTGGCACCGGTGCTGTTGGTGGTGCTGGTGTTGATCGGGGTGGTGGCGGATCGCCGCTGACGCCACACAAGACAAAACACAATGTGGGGGCTGGCTTTTTTGGGGGCGGCTGGCTTTTTGTGGGGAGCTGGCTTTTGTGGTGAGTGGGCTTTTGTGGTGAGCGGGCTTGCCCCGCGCTGGGCTGCGCAGCAGCCCTAATAGAACCACCACTTTATTCCAGAAAGAATGCGGTGCTTGGTGTTGGGGCTGCTTCGCAGCCCAGCGCGGGGCAAGCCCGCTCACCACAAAAGCCCGCTCACCACAAAGGCCAGCTCACCACACAAGCAGCTCCCACATTTTTGACTGTGCTCCAAGCCTGGGCTTGTCAGTCGACCTTCTCGAACTTCAAATCCCAAACCCCATGCCCCAACCGCTCGCCGCGACGTTCGAACTTGGTGATCGGCCGCTCGGCCGGGCGCGGGACACATTTGCCGTCTTCGGCCAGGTTGCGGTAGCCAGGGGCTACGTCCATCACTTCCAGCATGTATTCGGCATACGGTTCCCAGTCGGTGGCCATGTGCAGGATGCCGCCCACTTTCAGCTTGCTGCGCACCAGTTCCGCGAAGGACGCCTGGACGATGCGGCGCTTGTGGTGGCGACTCTTGTGCCATGGGTCCGGGAAGAACAGCATCAGGCGGTCGAGGCTGTTGTCGGCGATGCAGCGGTTGAGCACTTCGATCGCGTCGCAGTCATAGACCCGCAGGTTGGTCAGGCCCTGGGTCAGCACGCCGTTAAGCAGCGCCCCAACACCCGGACGGTGCACCTCAACCCCGATAAAATCCTGTTCCGGCGAAGCCGCCGCCATTTCCAGCAGGGAATGGCCCATGCCGAAGCCGATTTCCAGCGAGCGTGGCGCCGAACGACCGAACACCTGGTCGTAATCCACCGGAGCGTCCACCAGCGGCAGCACGAACAGCGGCGTGCCCTGCTCCAGGCCTTTTTGCTGGCCTTCGGTCATGCGACCGGCGCGCATCACAAAACTCTTGATGCGGCGGTGCTTGGACTCGTCGCCTTCTTCCACGGTGTTCGGCGTTTCGTTTGATTCAGTCATCAATGGCTCTTACTTGATCAGACCATCCAGCGGCGAGGAGGCGCTGGCGTAAAGTTTTTTCGGCATGCGCCCGGCGAGGTACGCCAGGCGGCCCGCGACGATCGCGTGGTTCATGGCTTCAGCCATCATGATCGGCTGCTGCGCATGGGCGATGGCCGAGTTCATCAGCACCGCATCACACCCCAGTTCCATGGCGATGGTGGCGTCGGAGGCAGTGCCCACGCCCGCATCCACCAGCACGGGGATCTTGGCTTCTTCGAGGATGATCTGCAGGTTGTACGGGTTGCAGATGCCCAGGCCGGAACCGATCAGGCCGGCCAGCGGCATCACCGCGATGCAGCCGATTTCAGCCAGTTGGCGGGCGATGATCGGGTCGTCGCTGGTGTAGACCATCACGTCGAAGCCTTCCTTGACCAGGGTTTCGGCGGCCTTGAGGGTTTCGATCACGTTGGGGAACAGGGTTTTCTGGTCGGCCAGTACTTCCAGCTTCACCAGGTTGTGGCCGTCGAGCAGCTCACGGGCCAGGCGGCAGGTGCGCACGGCTTCGATGGCGTCGTAGCAACCGGCAGTGTTCGGCAAGAAGGTGTAGCGATCCGGCGACAGCACTTGGAGCAGGTTCGGCTCCCCCTCGATCTGGCCCAGGTTGGTGCGGCGCACGGCGAACGTGACGATCTCGGCACCCGAGGCTTCGATGGCCAGGCGGGTTTCTTCCATGTCGCGGTACTTGCCGGTGCCGACCAGCAGGCGCGATTGGAAGGTACGACCGGCCAGGACGAAAGGCTTGTCGCTACGAACGATGCTCATGGGAAATCCTCGAGTTGGGGTGAGGTTCTGCAGAATTCGGGGTGGCGCCCTTGGGCGCCGGGCGGCTAACCGCCGCCGATGGCGTGGACCACTTCAACCTGGTCACCTTCGGCGAGTGCGGTCTCGGCGTGCTGGCTACGCGGGACGATATCCTGGTTGAGCTCCACTGCGACGCGACGCCCGGTCAAGTCCAGACGGGTCAGCAGGGCCCCGACGGTTTCACCGTCGGGCAGTTCAAAGGGTTCGCCGTTCAACTGAATGCGCATGCCACGGGCCGCCATCGTTTTTAGGGGCCAGCATTCTAGCGTGATTGGGGCCTAAAGGTCAGCTCCAAGCGTCAAGCGGTCAGTTGCAAGCGCCAAGCAGCGAGCCCCAGGAAGAACCAGCCCAGCAGGAACGCGAGGCCGCCGAACGGAGTGATGATGCCGAGCTTGCTGATGCCGGTCATGGTCAACATATACAGGCTGCCGGAGAACAGCAGGATGCCGATGGCAAAGGACACGCCCGCCCACGTCACCAGGCGGCCTGGGATGTGCGCCGCCAGCAGTGCCACGCCGAAAAGCGCCAGGGTGTGCACCAGTTGGTAAGTCACGCCGGTGTGGAAAATCGCCACGTACTCGGCGCTCAGGCGGTTTTTCAGGCCGTGGGCGGCAAACGCGCCAAGGGCAACACCGGTAAAACCGAAAAAGGCAGCCAGCATCAGAAAGCCACGCAACATGAGGAACTCCAGTCAGACTCAGTGGGCAGGGTCTGTATAATGGCCCGCTCAACGGGTTCGGCCAAGCCATCTCTATGCTGCGTCTTCTCTTCAAGCGTTTTCTCAAAGCCCTCAAGTGGTTTGCCATCGGCAGTGTTTTGCTGGTGCTGCTGTTTCGTGTCGTGCCGCCTCCGGGCACCGCGCTGATGGTCGAGCGCAAGGTCGAATCCTGGGTCGACGGCGAGCCGATTGACGTGCAGCGCACCTGGGTGCCGTGGGATCAGATCTCCGACGAACTTAAAGTGGCGGTGATGGCGGGCGAAGACCAGCGCTTCCCGCAGCATTGGGGCTTTGATTTCGGCGCGATCCAGGCGGCGTTGCTGCATAACGAACGCGGCGGCTCGATTCGTGGCGCCAGCACCTTGAGCCAGCAGGTGTCGAAGAACCTGTTTTTATGGACCGGCCGCAGTTATTTCCGCAAGGGCCTGGAAGCCTGGTTTACCGGGCTGATCGAGATTTTCTGGCCCAAGCAGCGAATTCTTGAGGTGTACCTCAACAGTGTGGAGTGGGATGAAGGCGTGTTCGGCGCGGAAGCGGCGGCGCGGCATCACTTTGGCGTGAGTGCCAAGGCATTGACCCGCCAGCAGGCCAGCTATCTGGCGGCGGTATTGCCTAATCCCCGGGTGTGGAGTGCCAGTCATCCAACCTCGTATGTGGCGCGACGGGCTGCGTGGATCCGGCAGCAGATGAGTCAGTTGGGGGGCGACAGCTATTTGAATGAGCTGAACAACTCGCGCAAAGCGCCTTGGGCTGACTAACCCACCACTACGGCCGCCGCTACTCCCCGTAGCAGCTGTCGAGCTTTAGCGAGGCTGCGTCAGGCGCAACGTGGTGTTGAAGACTGCGGCGCGGCCTACGCAGCCTCGCTAAGGCTCGACAGCTGCTACGGGGGGGGGGACGGGGGGGACGGGGTAGCGCTAATGGCCGGACCTTGCGCAAACAAAAATGCCCCGATCTCTCGATCGGGGCATTTTTTTTGTCACTTCGCAGGTGTTCAGGCGGCGATCGACAGTTTCAGCTTGTTCATCGCACTCTTCTCGAGCTGACGAATACGCTCGGCCGACACGTTGTACTTCTGCGCCAGGTCGTGCAGCGTGGCTTTTTCTTCTGCCAACCAGCGTTGGTAGAGGATGTCACGGCTGCGGTCGTCCAGCACTTCCAGCGCTTCGTGCAGGTTGTGGTTGGAGTTGTCGCTCCAGTCGGCGTCTTCCAGTTGACGCGCCGGGTCATACCGGTGGTCTTCCAGGTAGTTGGCCGGCGATTGGAAAGCACTGTCGTCGTCCGCTTCAGCAGCCGGGTCGAAAGCCATGTCATGGCCGGTCAGGCGACTTTCCATCTCGCGCACTTCACGTGGCTCAACGCCGAGGCTTTCGGCCACGCGATGCACTTCTTCGTTGTTCAGCCACGCCAGGCGTTTCTTCTGGCTGCGCAGGTTGAAGAACAGCTTGCGCTGGGCCTTGGTGGTCGCGACTTTCACGATGCGCCAGTTGCGCAGGATGAATTCGTGAATTTCCGCCTTGATCCAGTGCACGGCAAAAGACACCAGGCGCACACCCATTTCCGGGTTGAAGCGTTTTACCGCTTTCATCAGGCCGACGTTGCCTTCCTGAATCAGGTCAGCCTGGGCCAGGCCGTAGCCGGAATAGCTACGGGCGATATGTACGACAAAACGCAGGTGGGCGAGCACCATCTGCCGAGCCGCCCCCAAATCCTGCTCATAGTAGAGACTCTCGGCCAGTTCACGCTCCTGCTCGGGCGTCAGCAATGGAATGCTGTTGACCGTGTGCACATAGGCCTCCAGGTTCGCACCCGGGACCAAGGCATAGACAGGTTGCAAAGAAGTGGTCATACGAAAAAACCTCCGACTCACATAACTCGTGCAGTTCAGCACTGCGAAAATTGACCGGGAACCGTAGGACAAGTTCCCTAAACCACTGATACGGTCAATACAAACGAAACCACATTACCCAGACATTAACTACTTCGGTGCCAGCTCACGTAAATGCCGTGCGACCGCAATCCAAGCACCGATATACCCCAAGAGTACTGCCCCAAGCAACAATGACAGACCATCGGCTGCCGGCACGCCGGCCAAGGCAAAATCACTGCCGTACAAGCCGGCGAGCCCTACCACCGCGTCGTTCAGCCAATTCAGGCCAAAAGCCAGCACGCCCCAGGACAGAATCCCCGCACCGAAGCCATAAAGCGCGCCCATGTACAGAAATGGACGACGCACATAGCTGTCGGTGCCGCCAACGAGTTTAATCACTTCTATCTCGGTGCGGCGGTTTTCAATATGAAGACGAATGGTATTGCCTATCACCAAAAGTAATGCAGAGACCAGCAACACCGTCAGGCCGAACACAAACCGGTCGCCCAGTTTGAGAATCGCCGCCAGCCGCTCTACCCAGACTAGATCAAGTTGCGCCTGTTGGACCTTCGGCAGCTCTGCGAGTTTTTGTCGCAGGGCCTCCAGGGTCGTCTTGTCGACTTCATTAGGCGTGACCAGCACCACGCCCGGCAGCGGGTTTTGCGGCAGCTCCTTGAGCGCCTCCCCCAGGCCGGACTGCTGCTGGAACTCTTCCAGGGCCTGATCGCGGCTGATGTACTGAGCCTCGGCCACACCCGGAATGCTTTTGATCTCGTCGCGCAGGGACTCGCCATCCTGGGTACTGGCATCCAGGTTCAGGTACAGGGAAATCTGCGCCGCCCGCTGCCAGGAGCCGCCAAGGCGCTCGACATTATTAAGCAGCAGCGACAAACCCATCGGCAGGCTCAAGGCCACGGCCATCACCAGGCAGGTGAAGAAGCTCCCGATCGGCTGCTTGCCCAGGCGGCGCAGGCTGTCTACCAGGCTTGCGCGATGGTTTTCGATCCAGGCGTGCACCTGGGTGCCGAAATCCGGGCCGTCGTCTTCGTCGCGTTTTTTCTTCTGCGGTTGCGGATCAGCCGGTTTTGGCGCGACGCGCTCGGAAACCTTGGGGCTGCGTGTGGCACTCATACCCCAGCCTCCCCGTCACCGATCAGGCGGCCGCGTTGCAGGGTGAGCATGCGGTGGCGCATGCGGGCGATCAGCGCCAGGTCGTGGCTGGCGATCAGTACGCTGGTGCCCAGGCGGTTGATGTCTTCGAACACGCCCATGATTTCTGCCGCCAGGCGCGGGTCGAGGTTACCTGTGGGTTCGTCTGCCAGCAGCAAGGCCGGGCGGTGCACGATGGCGCGGGCGATGCCGACGCGCTGTTGCTGGCCGGTGGACAGGTCGCCCGGGTAGAGGTCGGTCTTGTCCGAGAGCGCGACGCGCTCCAGGGCCGAGTCCACACGCTTGACGATTTCGGCCTTGGACAGCCCGAGAATCTGCAATGGCAAGGCGATGTTATTGAACACCGTGCGATCGAACAGCAGTTGGTGGTTCTGGAACACTACGCCGATCTGGCGGCGCAAAAACGGGATCTGCGCATTGCTGATAGTGGCCAGGTCTTGGCCGGCCAGCAGCAATTTGCCGGTGGTCGGGCGTTCCATGGCCAGCAGCAGGCGCAACAAGGTACTTTTACCGGCGCCCGAATGGCCGGTCACAAACAAGAATTCGCCGCGACGCACCCGGAAACTCAGCTCATGCAAGCCGACATGCCCGTTGGCGTAGCGTTTACCGACCTGTTCGAAACGAATCATGAACGCTCCCGCTCGGCAAACAGTGCCTGTACAAAGGGTTCGGCTTCAAAAGTGCGCAGGTCGTCGATGCCTTCACCGACGCCGATATAACGAATCGGCAACCCGAACTGCTTGGCCAGGGCGAAGATCACACCGCCCTTGGCCGTGCCGTCGAGCTTAGTCAATGCCAGGCCGGTCAGTTGGACCGTCTGGTGGAATTGTTTGGCCTGGCTGATGGCGTTCTGGCCAGTACCAGCGTCCAGCACCAGCAACACCTCGTGGGGCGCGTCAGCGTCGAGCTTGCCGATCACCCGGCGGACTTTCTTCAGCTCTTCCATCAGGTTGTCTTTGGTGTGCAGGCGACCGGCGGTATCGGCGATCAGCACATCAATGTTGCGCGCCTTGGCGGCCTGCACCGCATCGAAGATCACCGAAGCCGAATCGGCGCCAGTGTGCTGGGCGATGACCGGGATCTTGTTGCGCTCGCCCCAGACCTGCAATTGCTCAACGGCCGCAGCACGGAAGGTGTCACCGGCAGCGAGCATGACTTTCTTGCCTTCCAGTTGCAGCTTCTTGGCCAGCTTGCCGATGGTGGTGGTCTTACCGGCGCCGTTGACGCCAACCACCAGGATCACAAACGGCTTGTTCTGCGTATTGATCACCAGCGGCGCTTCAACCGGCTTGAGCATGTTGGCCAGTTCGGCCTGCAGCGACTTGTAGAGTGCATCGGCGTCGGTCAGCTGCTTGCGCGCAACCTTCTGGGTCAGGCTCTGGATGATCACGGCGGTGGCTTCGACGCCCACGTCAGCGGTCAGCAGGCGGGTTTCGATGTCTTCGAGCAACTCGTCATCGATGGTCTTTTTGCCGAGGAACAGGCTGGCCATGCCTTCGCCAATGCTGGCGCTGGTCTTGCTCAGGCCTTGCTTGAGGCGGGCGAAGAAGCCGGTCTTGCCGGTTTCGGCGGGCGCGGCCGGTGCTTCGATGATCGCTGGTGCGGCGACTACCGCCGGAACTGGCTCGGCGACAACCGGCGCAGGCACTTCAACCACTGGCGGCGCGTCAACCACAACGGCCACCGGTTCCATGACGGCCGGAATCGGCGGCGTCACGTGCTCGGCTTGCTCGTCTTCAACCAGCGCCACGGGCTCTTCCGCCACCGGCAACACCAGCCAGGGTTTGTGCTCAGGCTCGGGAGCAGGTTCTGGTTCTGGTTCTGGCTCAACCACCGGCTGCAGCACCGGCTCGGCCATCGGCAATACCACCGGCGCGGGCGGTTCGGCAACCGGTTCGGCTTCTACTATGGATTCGGGGATCGGTTCAGCTTGAACCTGTGGCTGTTCGACGACGGTTTCCTGCGGCTTTTTGCGCAGCCATCCGAACAGGCCTTTTTTCTCGCCAGCCGCAGCTGGGGTCTTCTTGTCGTCGTTGGAACCAAACATGGAGACGGCTATCTCAAGGTAGCGACGCGCCAAGGGGCGTATCGGTAAATAAAATTCGATGCGTAACAGACTGTTTTTTAGCCAGCTCGTTCATGCGCAACATTTTGTAAGGCCTAAATAGAGCCTTAACAAGACAGCCACAGTGGCCGTCCCTAGGTCGGACCAGTATCCTAGCACCTCCTCGCCCGCCGACGCTAAGACCAAGCGGGCAGCCCAACAGGTTTAAAAACGAATGAATGCTCTAGCCCGCCGCGCTGCAGGCCTGCTGTTCAGCACAGTTTGTCTGCCCCTTTCAGCTTTGGCTGCCGACCCACAACCCACCCACGAATTCACCCTGGACAACGGCCTCAAGGTCGTCGTGCGCGAAGACCATCGCGCCCCGGTGGTGGTTTCCCAGGTCTGGTACAAGGTTGGCTCGAGCTACGAAACCCCGGGCCAGACCGGTTTGTCCCACGCCCTGGAACACATGATGTTCAAGGGCAGCGCCAAGGTCGGCCCAGGCGAAGCTTCGCTGATCCTGCGGGACCTGGGCGCCGAAGAAAACGCCTTCACCAGTGATGACTACACCGCCTACTACCAAGTGCTGGCCCGTGACCGCCTGGGCGTCGCCTTTGAGCTGGAAGCCGACCGCATGGCCAGCCTGCGCCTGCCGGCTGACGAATTCAGCCGCGAGATCGAGGTGATCAAGGAGGAGCGCCGCATGCGCACCGACGACAACCCGATGTCCAAGGCCTATGAGCGCTTCAAGGCCATGGCGTACCCGGCCAGCGGCTATCACACGCCGACCATCGGCTGGATGGCCGACCTGGACCGCATGAAGGTTGAAGAGCTGCGCCACTGGTACCAATCCTGGTACGTGCCGAACAACGCCACGCTGGTGGTGGTGGGCGACGTGACCCCGGATGAAGTCAAAACCCTGGCCCAGCGCTACTTCGGCCCGATCCCCAAGCGCGACGTGCCTGCGGCGAAAATCCCGCTGGAACTGGCCGAGCCCGGCGAGCGCCTGCTGACCCTGCATGTGCGAACCCAATTGCCGAGCGTGATCCTCGGTTTCAACGTGCCGAGCCTGGCCACCGCTGAAGACAAACGCTCGGTCAACGCCCTGCGCCTGATCTCGGCCCTGCTGGACGGTGGCTACAGCGCGCGCATCTCCACGCAACTGGAGCGCGGCGAAGAGCTGCTCTCCGGCGGATCTTCGAGCTATGACGCCTACACCCGTGGTGACAGCCTGTTCACCCTGACCGCCACGCCGAACCTGCAAAAGAAAAAGACCGTTGCCCAGGCTGAAGCCGGCCTGTGGCGCCTGCTGGATGAGCTGAAGGCCAAGCCACCCAGCGCTGACGAACTGGAGCGGATCCGCGCCCAGGTCATTGCCGGCGTGGTTTACCAGCGCGACTCGATCACCAGCCAGGCCACGGCCATCGGCTCCCTGGAGACCGTCGGCCTGTCCTGGAAACTCATGGACACCGAGCTTGCCGAGTTGCAAAGCGTTACCGCCGAAGACATCCAGAAAGCTGCGCGCACCTATTTCACCCGCGAACGTCTCAGCGTCGCCCATGTTTTGCCTGAGGAGACCGCTCATGAGTGAACGTAAAAACAACCGCCTGGTGCTGCCCGGCCTGATCGTAGTCACGTTGGCTGCTGCGTGCGTGGTGTATTTCCTGCGCCCGAGCGAATCCGTTGCCAGCCCGGCGCTGGAGCAGGCCAAGTCCGCCAACAGGCTGCAATCTTTAGCAGAACTGGACAACAAGGCACCGACCAATCGCAAGCTCGACGTGCAAACCTGGACCACCGCCGAAGGCGCCAAGGTACTGTTCGTCGAAGCCCATGAACTGCCGATGTTCGACATGCGCATCCTGTTCGCCGCCGGCAGCAGCCAGGACGGCACCACGCCGGGCCTGGCGCTGTTGACCAACGCGATGCTCAACGAAGGCGTGCCGGGCAAGGACGTCAGCCAGATTGCCGCCGGGTTCGACGGCCTGGGGGCTGATTTCAGCAATGGCGCCTATCGCGACATGGCGCTGGTTTCCCTGCGCAGCCTGAGTGCCAGCGACAAACGTGAGGCGGCCCTGGCCCTGTTTGACGACGTGATCGGCAAGCCGACCTTCCCGGCCGACTCCCTGGCACGCATCAAGAACCAGCTGCTGGCGGGCTTCGAATACCAGAAACAGAACCCCGGCAAACTGGCGAGCATCGAGCTGTTCAAACAACTCTACGGTGACCATCCTTACGCCCATCCAAGCGAAGGCTCTGCCCAGAGCGTGCCGAAGGTGACCCTCGCGCAGTTGAAGGACTTCCACGCCAAGGCCTACGCCGCCGGCAACGCGGTGATTTCGGTGGTGGGCGATTTGTCCCGCGCAGAAGCCGAAGCCATGACCGCCAAGGTGTCCGCGTCCTTGCCCAAAGGGCCGGCGCTAGCGAAGATTGCCCAACCGCTGGAGCCGAAGGCTGGCACCACGCATATCGAGTTCCCGTCCAAGCAGACAACATTGCTGCTCGCACAACTGGGCATCGACCGTGCAGACCCGGACTACGCCGCGCTGTCCCTGGGCAACCAGATCCTCGGCGGCGGTGGCTTCGGCACCCGCTTGATGAGCGAAGTGCGCGAGAAACGCGGCCTGACCTACGGCGTATACTCCGGCTTCTCACCGATGCAGGTGCGCGGCCCGTTCATGATCAACCTGCAAACCCGCGCTGAAATGAGCGCCGGCACGTTGAGGTTGGTGCAGGAGGTGCTGGCTGACTACCTCAAGACCGGCCCGACACAAAAAGAACTCGACGACGCCAAGCGCGAACTGGCCGGCAGCTTCCCGCTGTCTACCGCGAGCAACGCCGACATCGTCGGGCAGCTGGGCGCCATGGGTTTCTACAACCTGCCGTTGAGCTACCTTGAAGATTTCATGAAACAATCCCAGGCGCTGACCGTTGATCAGGTCAAAGCTGCTTTGAACAAACATTTGAGTGCCGACAAAATGGTCATCGTGACCGCCGGCCCGACGATTGCGCAAAAGCCACTACCGCCCCCCACTGATAAACCCGCCGAGCAACCGCTCGGGGTTCCGGAGCATTAATGGCCCGTCCATCCCGTCCCAAAAAACCTGTCCACAACGTTCACAACGGTGTGGGCCAACTGCGCATCATCGGCGGCGAGTGGGGCAGCCGTAAACTGAGCTTCCCCGACGTCGTAGGCCTGCGCCCGACGCCGGACCGCGTGCGTGAAACCCTGTTCAACTGGCTCGCGCCGTACATCGCCGGAGCCAAGGTACTGGACTCGTTCGCGGGCAGCGGCGCGTTGTTCCTGGAGTCGTTATCCCGTGGTGCCGCATTGGGCCAGGCGCTGGATGCCAGCAATGTGGCGGTTGCCAGCCTCAAGGAACACCTGGGCACCCTGCGTTGTACCACCGGCCAGGTGCAGACTGCTGATGCGCTGCGCTACCTGGAAACCCAGGAAGCGCGTGAGTTTGACGTGGTGTTCCTCGATCCGCCGTTTAACCAGAACCTGCTGCCGACTGTGTGTGCGCTGCTGGAAGAGCGTCAGTGGCTGGCTCCGGATGCCTGGATCTACACCGAAAGCGAGACGGCGCCGTCTACACTGGGCCTGCCGGGCAATTGGCGCCTGCACCGCGAGCAGAAATCCGGGCGGGTGTATTACGCGTTGTGGCAACGTACGACACAAAGCTAACCCTGTGGCGAGGGAGCTTGCTCCCGCTGGGCTGCGCAGCAGCCCCAAAGCAGGTAACGGTGGTTTCCTGAGAGATTGAGGGGTTAGCGTTTAGGGCCGCTTCGCAGCCCAGCGGGAGCAAGCTCCCTCGCCACAGCAAGCTCCCTCACCACAGCAAGCTCCCTCGCCACAGCAAGCGCCCTCGCCACAGGTTGCTCATCCGCCCTGCCACCTGCCGCGAGAACCATCGTGTCAAAAACGCCCGACCGCTTCACCCCCGCCTTCGGCCTCGGCAACCCGCACCTGCAAACGCTGTGGGGGCCGCTGTGGCGCAAAACCACTCACATCGAACGCCCGCGCGAGCGGTTGTGGCTGGCAGACGGCGACTTTCTCGACCTGGACTGGCATGGGCCGCATGATGCGCGCACCCCACTGGTGCTGGTACTTCACGGCCTGACCGGTTCGTCCAACTCGCCTTACGTCGCCGGCCTGCAAAAAACCCTGGCGGCTCAAGGCTGGGCCAGCGTGGCGCTGAACTGGCGTGGCTGTTCCGGCGAACCCAACCTGCTCGCTCGCAGCTACCATTCCGGCGCCAGCGAAGACTTGGCCGAAACCATCGCTCACTTGCGAGCCAAGCGACCGTTGGCGCCGCTGTATGCGGTGGGTTATTCCCTCGGCGGGAATGTGTTGCTCAAGCACCTGGGTGAAACCGGCGAAGACTCCGGGCTGCAAGGTGCGGCAGCGGTGTCGGTGCCGTTTCGCCTGGACCAGTGCGCTGATCGCATCGGCCTGGGCTTTTCACGGGTGTACCAGAAGCACTTCATGCGTGAAATGCTCGCCTATATCCGCGTCAAACAGAGCCGGTTCCTAAAGGATGGGCGCGAGGCTGGCCTGAAAACCCTGGCCGACCTGGGCTCGCTGGAAAAGATGCGTACGTTCTGGGACTTTGACGGCCGGGTCACCGCGCCGCTGCACGGTTTCCTCAGTGCCGAGGACTATTACCGCCGCGCCTCCAGCCGCTATTACCTGGGCGCGATTCGCACACCGACCCTGATCATCCAGGCGGCTGACGATCCATTTGTATTCGCCCACAGCCTGCCGGAGGCCAGCGAACTGTCGGATTGCACCGAGTTCGAATTGCTGGCCAAGGGCGGGCATGTGGGGTTTGTGGATGGCACGCTGAAACAGCCGGGCTACTACCTGGAACGACGCATCCCAGAGTGGCTGCTGACACAACACGGATAAAAATGCGGGAGCCGGCTTGCTTGCTCCCACACTTTGGATCAGACCGGGTCAGGCAGACCTCAGTCGCCTGTTGCAACTTCCCGCTGTGGATCAGTGATCCACTCGCTCCACGACCCCGCGTACAATTTACCCAACGGGTAACCCGCCAGGCACAGCGCGAACAGGTTGTGGCACGCCGTCACGCCCGAACCACAATAAGCCACCAGCTCATCCGGCGAGCGGTCTTGCAGCCTGGCGGCGAAGCGTTGCTTGAGCTGGTCAGCCGGCAGGAAACGACCGTCGCTGCCCAGGTTCTCATTGAACGCCGCACACTGCGCGCCCGGGATATGCCCGGCAACCGGATCGATCGGCTCCACGTCACCGCGAAAACGTGGCTGGGCGCGCGCGTCGATCAGGGTCAGGCCCGGCTGGCCGAGGCGCTTTTGCAGGTGTTCGGCGTCCAGTTGCAGGTGGTTGTCCGGCGTGCCGCTGATGGCCCCGGGCTCGATCACCGGGGCATCCAGGCTCAGGGGGAAGCCCGCCGCGTGCCAGGCTTTGAGGCCGCCATCGAGGATGAACACGCCGTCGCGCTTGCCCAGCCAGGCCAACAGCCACCAGGCACGGGCGGCGAAAGCGCCGGGGCCATCGTCGTACAGCACGATGTCGCTGCTGGCGTTAACGCCCCAGGCCCGCAGCTGCCGGGTAAACGCGTCCGCCGCCGGCAACGGATGGCGCCCGGTCACACCCTTGGTCACCGGCCCGCTGAGATGGCGTTCCAAGTCCGCATACTGCGCCCCTTCGATATGCCCTTCGGCGTAGCTGCACAGGCCGTAGTCCGGGTCTTCCAGGGCAAAGCGGCAATCAAGGATCACCAGCCCGCTGGACTTCTGGCGCTCGGCCAGTTGCTGGGGGCTGATCAGTTGGGCAAGCGGCATGACTGACTCCTGTGACGACGTTAACGTTCGGGAAACATCCTACTTCACTTCTTCCAGCGCCTGATTCAACGGCACGTAAAACTCTTTGAACAGCGCGTCCACCGCGTCCCTGGCCTTGGGGGTGATAAACCCGGCTTCCAGCACCAGCACCTGGTACACACCGCGCTTGATCGCCTCGGCGCTCAGGTGCGTGGACTTTTCATTGGTGGTGCACAGAAAGCGCACCCACGACGTGAGGATGATCCAGGCGTTGAGGGTCAGGGCTTCGGTTTGCACCGGGTCCATGTTCAGAATGCCAGCGTCGACAAAGCCCTGGTAAATGGCCGAACCCTGGATCAGGCAGCGCTGGGAAAACCGCCGGTAGCCGGTGGCCAGCTCCGGGTCGCTTTCCAACAGGTGTTCGAGGTCGCGGTGCAAAAAGCGGTAGCGCCACATGCCGGCGAGCACCGCCTGCAGGTAGAAACGCTTGTCTTCCACGGTGACCGCGCGGCCTTGGGGCGGGCGCAGGAAGCTGTCCACCAACGCTTCGTACTCACGAAACAGTACCGCGATAATCGCCTGCTTATTGGGGAAGTGGTAGTACAGGTTGCCCGGGGAAATTTCCATATGGGCAGCGATATGGTTGGTGCTGACACTGCGCTCGCCCTGCTGGTTGAACAGCTCCAGGCTGGTTTGCACAATGCGCTCGCTGGTCTTTACTCGTGGTGCCATGGGAAATCAACTTCTAGACCCGTGATACCGGCATCTTACGGACTATCCTTGTCCGGATAAATCGGTACGTTCGTGCAATGTTATTTGACAATTTAGAGCAATGACTCTAAAAACTGAAGCATTCCAATAACAATCGGGAACTTCGCCATGTCTGCCAACGTTGCCTACCTGCAAGATTCCCCGGCGCTGGACCAGCTCCAGGCCCTGTTCGACGCCCAACGCCGGGCGTACGCGGCCAACCCGATGCCGCCGGCCGCCCAGCGCCAGCAATGGCTCAAGGCCCTGCGCGACTTGTTGAGCGATGAACGCCAGGCGCTGATCAACGCCATCAGCCGTGATTTCAGCCACCGCAGCGCCGACGAAACCCTGTTTGCCGAACTGATGCCCAGCCTGCATGGCATTCACTACGCCAGCAAACACCTCAAGGGCTGGATGAAACCTTCCCGTCGTGCTGTAGGCATTGCCTTCCAGCCCGCGTCAGCCAAGGTCATCTATCAACCATTGGGTGTGGTCGGGGTGATCGTGCCCTGGAACTACCCGCTGTACCTGGCCATCGGTCCGCTGGTGGGCGCATTGGCGGCTGGCAACCGGGTGATGCTCAAACTCAGCGAATCCACCCCCGCCACTGGCCTGCTGCTCAAGACGCTGCTGGCGAAGATCTTCCCTGAAGACCTGGTGTGCGTGGTGCTCGGCGAAGCGGAAGTAGGCATGGCATTTTCCAAACTACGCTTGGACCATCTGCTGTTCACCGGCGCCACCAGCATCGGCAAACATGTGATGCGCGCGGCAGCCGAACACCTCACGCCCGTCACCCTGGAACTGGGCGGCAAATCACCGGCGATTGTTTCCGCTGACGTACCGCTGAAAGACGCTGCCGAACGCATCGCCTTCGGCAAGGCACTGAACGCTGGGCAAACCTGCGTGGCGCCGGACTACGTGCTGGTGCCGGAAGACCGTGTAGACGGGTTCGTCGAGGCCTACAGCAAGGCGGTTCGCGGGTTCTACCCGACCCTGGCCGACAACCCGGACTACACCGCAATCATCAACGAACGACAACTGGCCCGGCTCAACGGCTACGTCAAAGACGCTACCGACAAGGGCGCCACCCTGGTCCCGCTGTACGACCAGGGCCAGGATCGCCGCATGGCCCACAGCCTGCTGCTGAATGTCAGCGACGAGATGACCGTGATGCAGGACGAAATCTTTGGCCCGGTGCTGCCGATCGTGCCGTATCGCGGCCTCGACCAGGCCTTCGCCTACATCAATCAGCGCCCTCGCCCACTGGCGTTGTATTACTTCGGCTACAACAAGGCGGAACAGAATCGCGTATTGCACGAAACCCATTCCGGCGGTGTGTGCCTGAACGACACCTTGCTGCACGTGGCCCAGGACGACATGCCCTTTGGCGGCATCGGCCCGTCGGGCATGGGCCACTACCACGGCCATGAAGGCTTCCTGACCTTCAGCAAGGCCAAGGGCGTGCTGATCAAGCAGCGCCTGAACGCAGCCAAGCTGATTTACCCGCCTTATGGCAAATCCATCCAGAAGTTGATTCAGAAGCTGTTCGTCCGCTAACAACCCCATCACCGGGATAACAATAAGAATGAACCCTAGCCTGACTGAATCACCCGCGCTGTCACGGCGCGGCGTCCTGAAAATAGGCCTGTGCGCCAGCGCCTTCCTGGCCACCGCCGGGCTTGGCGCCAGCCTCAGCGGCTGCTCCAGCAGCACCCCGGCCAGCGGCTTTGCGATGTTGCGCAGCAGTGACCTGCCGTTTTTACGGGCGGTGATCCCGGTGCTGCTCGAAGGCGCAGCCAGCGCCGAGGCAGTAGTGGCCGGAATCGACGACACCCTGAAAAAACTCGATTTCAGCCTGCAACACCTGTCGCCCGAGATGTTCAAGCTGACCCAGCAACTGTTCGACGTACTGGGCATGGCCATCACCCGCGGGCCACTGACCGGGGTGTGGGGCAGTTGGGAAAACGCCAGCGCCGAGCAAATACGCAACTTCCTGCACCGCTGGGAAAACAGCTACCTGAACCTGCTGCGCATGGGCCAGGGCTCGCTGCTCAAGTTGGTGATCATGGCCTGGTATTTCCGCCCCGGGTCCTGGGCCCATTGCGGCTACCCCGGCCCACCGAAAATCTGATTCGCATCCCTATAAAAACAAGAGAAGCCCCTGATGCCCGTACCTGATGTGTTCCGCGATGGCATGGCCCGCGGCTGGAAAACCCACAATGGCGCCGCCCTCGACCAGGACCTGTCCCTGGAGGCCGACGTCGCGATCATCGGCAGCGGCGCCGGCGGCGGTACCACTGCCGAAATCCTCAGCGCCGCCGGCTACAAGGTGCTGTTGATCGAAGAAGGCCCGCTGAAAACCAGCGACGACTTCAAGCTGCTGGAGGATGAGGCCTACGCCAGCCTGTACCAGGAAGGCATCGGCCGCATGAGCAAGGACGGCGCTATCACCATCCTGCAGGGCCGCGCCGTGGGCGGCACCACGTTGATCAACTGGACCTCCAGCTTTCGCACCCCCGACCCGACTCTCGCCCACTGGGCCAGCGAGTACGCGGTAAAAGGCCACAGCAGCGCCGAGATGGCGCCCTGGTTCGAAAAAATGGAACAACGCCTGGGCATCGCGCCCTGGGCCATGCCGCCGAATGCCAACAATGACGTGATCCGCAAAGGCTGCGAAAAGCTCGGCTACAGCTGGCACGTGATCCCGCGCAACGTGCGCGGCTGTTTCAACCTGGGGTATTGCGGCATGGGTTGCCCGGTGAACGCCAAGCAATCGATGCTGGTGACGACCATCCCGTCTACGTTGGAAAAAGGCGGCGAACTGCTGTACCTGGCCCGCGCCGAACGCCTCAAATTCAGCGGCGACACCATTACCAGCCTCGAATGTGTGGCCATGGACTCATACTGCGTGGCACCCACCGGTCGCAAAATCACGGTGAAAGCCAAGCACTACGTACTGGCCGGCGGCGGCATCAACAGCCCGGCGCTGCTGATGCGCTCGGACGCACCCGACCCCCATTCGCGCCTGGGCAAACGCACCTTCCTGCACCTGGTGAATTTTTCTGCAGGGCTGTTCGACGAGGTGATCAACCCGTTCTACGGTGCCCCACAGTCGATCTATTCCGATCACTTCCAATGGCAGGACGGCACCACCGGAAAAATGTCCTACAAGCTCGAGGTGCCGCCTTTGCACCCCGGCCTGGCCAGTACGTTGCTGGGCGGTTACGGCACGCAAAATGCCCTGGACATGGGCCAACTGCCCAACACGCACGCCATGCTTGCCCTGCTGCGGGACGGCTTTCACCCGGACAGCCCGGGCGGCAGCGTCGAATTACGCGGCGATGGCACACCGGTGCTCGATTATCAGGTCTCGCCCTACGCCTGGGACGGCCTGCGCCGGGCGTTCCACAGCATGGCCGAGATTCAGTTTGCCGGCGGCGCCAAGTCGGTGATGCCGCTGCACGGGGACGCGCGTTACGTGAACACGTTGGCCGAGGCCCGTAGCATGATCGACGGCTTGAACCTCGAATTGCACCGTACGCGGCTCGGCAGCGCTCATGTGATGGGCGGTTGCGCGATGGGTGAAGAACCGAAAAACGCCGTGGCGGACAGCCTTGGGCGGCATCACCAGTTGCGCAACCTGTCGATTCACGATGGCTCGCTGTTCCCCACCAGCATTGGGGCAAACCCGCAGTTATCGGTCTACGGATTGACCGCGCAACTGGCGACAGCACTGGCCGAACGTCTGAAAACAGCGTGAAAAACCGGGGTATTCGCGGTGTCTATAGTGCTTTCTTCTGAACGAGGCGACTTGGAACACCGGTAATGCTGCGATACCATCCGGTTCCCCAACGGACTCCGCCAGGACGACGCGATGAACCGAGTGTTGTACCCAGGTACCTTCGACCCAATCACCAAGGGCCATGGCGATCTGGTCGAACGCGCCTCGCGCTTGTTCGACCATGTGATTATCGCGGTCGCTGCCAGCCCCAAGAAAAACCCGCTGTTTCCCCTGGAACAGCGTGTGGAGCTGGCCCGTGAGGTCACCAAGCATCTGCCCAACGTTGAAGTGGTCGGCTTTGCCACGCTGCTGGCGCACTTTGCCAAGGAACAGAACGCCAATGTGTTCCTGCGCGGTCTGCGGGCGGTGTCGGACTTCGAATACGAATTCCAGCTAGCCAACATGAACCGCCAACTGGCGCCGGACGTAGAAAGCCTGTTTCTTACGCCGTCGGAGCGTTATTCGTTCATATCCTCGACATTGGTGCGAGAAATCGCGGCGTTGGGCGGGGATATCACCAAGTTCGTGCACCCGGCTGTGGCGGATGCGCTAACGCTGCGATTCAAGAAATAATCCCGGACTGTAGGTTTGTTGTGGTGAGCTGGCTTGCTGTGGTGAGCTGGCTCATGTGGTGAGGGGGCTGCTGTGGTGAGGGGGCTTGTCCCCCGCTGGGCTGCGAAGCAGTCCTAATAAAGACGCCGCGGGGTTTCAGGTAAAACCCCGTCGCCTGGGTTGGGGCCGCTACGCGCCCCAGCGCGGGGCAAGCCCGCTCACCACAGCAAGCCCGGTCACCACAGCAAGCTTGCTCACCACAGCAAGTCCCCTCACCACAGCAGCCAGCTCACCACAACAAGCCCCCTCGCCACAGGGGCGCCAATGCGGCACAATTGCGCGCATTAGTTTTCAGATGCCTTGGCTGACAGCCCTGGCAGGAGTTTCCATGTCCCTGATCATCACCGACGATTGCATCAACTGCGACGTCTGCGAACCCGAGTGCCCGAACGCTGCTATTTCCCAGGGTGAAGAGATCTATGTGATCGACCCCAACCTGTGCACCCAGTGTGTCGGCCACTACGACGAACCCCAGTGCCAGCAGGTCTGCCCGGTGGATTGCATCCCGCTGGACGAAGCTCATCCTGAAACGGAAGAGCAACTGATGGAGAAGTACCGGCTGATTACCGGGAAGGCCTAAGTCTGGCACCGCGGGCAAAACACACTTGCCCGTTGCCCCAGCGTCACACTGCGCAACTCGGTCCCACAGACCTTGCACGCCTCGCCACCACGGCCATAGACGAACAATTCCTGCTGGAAATACCCCGGCTGCCCGTCGCCGCCAATAAAGTCGCGCAGCGTGGTACCGCCGCGTTCGATCGCCGCCGCCAGGATGCGTTTGATCTCGATCGCAAGTTTCAGGTAACGCCCACGGGAAATACCCTTGGCTTCCCGGCGCGGGTCGATACCGGCGGCAAATAACGCCTCCGTCGCGTAGATATTGCCCACGCCCACCACCACTGCGTTGTCCATGATGAACGGCTTGACCGCCATCGACCGCCCTCGGGACAGCTGGAACAGCCGCTCGCCGTCAAACAGGTCGGTCAAAGGCTCCGGCCCCAGGCGAATCAGCAGTTCATGGTTCAGCGGGTCAAGGCTCCAGAGCATCGCGCCAAAGCGCCGCGGGTCGGTGTAGCGCAGGGCCAGGCCCGACTCCAGCTCGATATCCACATGCTCATGCTTGGCCGCCGGGCTGCCGGCTTCCACCAGGCGCAAGTTGCCCGACATGCCCAAGTGACTGATCAAGGTGCCGACCTCGGCATTGATCAACAGGTACTTGGCCCGCCGCTCCACCAGCACGATGCGTTGACCGGACAGGCGCACATCCAGGTCTTCCGGGATCGGCCAGCGCAGGCGGCGCTCACGCACCACCACACGGCTGACCCGCTGGCCTTCCAGATGCGGCGCAATACCGCGCCGGGTGGTTTCGACTTCGGGTAACTCGGGCATGTTTACCTCTTGGAAAAAGGGTTAGTGCGCGCCCAGCTCGCGGATCGACAACTTCAAACTCTCGAAGTCGTAGTCCGACAGGCCGATGTGGTCCAGCACCAGCGGGGCGATGGCGTTCCACTCATGGTCATCTGCCTGGTTGCCCAGCACGCGGTAGGAGGCGCAAATGTGCTCGGCCATTTTCAGGATCGCCAGCAGGTTTTTCAGTTGCGGCTTGTGGTTGGACTCGTCGCTGAAAATCGCCAGGGCGTTGTGGTGATTGGCAATGGCGTCGGTCACATGCTCCGGCAGGCGCCAGGATTTGGCGGTGTAGTAACCCACCACGGCATGGTTGGTGTTGAACGCCCGGTTCTCGGTATCGACCACGCGGCATTCCGGGCTGGCGCTGGCGTAGGCTTGTTCCAGCACGCTCATGTAGTTCGGGAAACGCTTGAGCATCAACGGCACGCCGCAATCGTGGAACAGCCCCAAGGCGTAGGCTTCATCGACGGCCTGGCTGCCGGTGCGCTTGGCCAGGGCCAGGCAGGTCATGGCCACGTCCTGGGCGGTGTCCCAGAAACGGTTGAGGGTGACGATGGTGTCGTCGCTCATCTCGCCCTTGATCGACTGCGCATTGATCAGGTTGACGATAGAGCGGCTGCCCAACAGATTCACCGCGCGCTGGATCGAGACAATCTTGTTGCTCAGGCCGTAATACGGCGAATTGACGATCTTCAGCAGCGAGCCGGAGAGGCCCGGGTCTTGCGCGATCAGCCGGGCAATCACTTCCAGGTCCGGATCAGGCATGTACTGCTCCATCTGCAAATCCACCATGATTTGCGGTTGAGGCGGTACGCTGATGCCTTGGAGGCTCTGTTGGATCTGTTCGGCGGATAGCTCTTGGGACATAGGGGGCACACTCTGGACTAGGCGGCGATTCTAACCTTTATGGCAACCGGGCTGACACCTCAAAAACCCGAACTGAAACCAGCTGCCACAGGGATATCACAACCCACATGTCCGGCGGCGCCGCCAAGTACTACGCAACACGGTATACTCCCGCTCTTTTTTCCGGAGCGACGTCATGTCCCTGCCAAGCCTGCGTCTCAAAGCCAACGCCGATCGTCGTTTGCGCAACGGCCACCTGTGGGTCTACAGCAACGAAATCGACGTGGCCGCCACACCTCTTCATGGCTTCCAGGCAGGCGACCAAGCGATCCTGGAAGCAGCCGGCGGCAAGACCCTCGGCATCGTGGCCATGAGCCCGAACAACCTGATCTGCGCCCGCCTGCTGTCGCGCGACATCAAGCTGCCACTGGACAAGTCGCTGCTGGTGCACCGCATCAACGTGGCCCTGTCCCTGCGCGATCGCCTGTTCGACAAGCCGTTCTACCGCCTGGTGTACGGCGATTCCGACCTCTTGCCGGGCCTGGTGGTTGACCGTTTCGGCGACATCCTGGTAGTGCAGATCGCCTCGGCGACCATGGAAGCCCACAAGGAAGACGTGATCGCCGCACTGACCCAAGTGCTCAAGCCAAGCGGCATCCTGTTCAAGAACGACTCTGCTGCGCGTGATGCCGAAGGCCTCAACCGCTACGTCGAAACCGTGTTCGGCCTGGTGCCGGAGTGGGTTGCCCTGGAAGAAAACGGCGTGAAGTTCGAAGCGCCGGTGATCCAGGGCCAGAAAACCGGCTGGTTCTACGACCACCGCATGAACCGCGCCCGCCTGGCCCCGTATGCCAAAGGCAAGCGCGTACTCGACCTGTACAGCTACATCGGCGGCTGGGGCGTGCAAGCGGCGGCCTTCGGCGCCAGTGAAGTGTTCTGCGTCGACGCCTCCGCCTTCGCCCTCGACGGTGTTGAGCGCAACGCGGCACTGAACGGCGTTGCCGAGAAGATGACCTGCATCGAAGGCGACGTGTTCGAAGCCCTCAAAGAGCTGAAAGCCAGCGAAGAGCGCTTCGACGTGATCGTGGCCGACCCGCCTGCCTTCATCAAGCGCAAGAAAGACATGAAAAACGGCGAAGGCGCCTACCGCCGCCTGAACGAGCAAGCCATGCGCCTTCTCAGCAAGGACGGCATCCTGGTCAGCGCATCGTGCTCGATGCACTTGCCGGAAGATGACCTGCAAAACATCCTGCTGACCAGCGCCCGTCACCTGGACCGCAATATCCAGATGCTCGAACGCGGCGGCCAGGGCCCGGATCACCCGGTGCACCCGGCGATTGTCGAGACCCGGTATATCAAGAGCATTACTTGCCGGTTGTTGCCCAATAGCTAAGTAACATCGCGGACCAAATGTGGGAGCTGGCTTGCCTGCGATAGCATCACCGCAGGGTATCTGACATACCGAGGTGCTTGCATCGCGGGCAAGCCCGGCTCCCACACAAGTCTGTATAGCTTCCCGCAACGGTTTTGATTGAATTCCATTTTTCGCAGACTAGTATCGGTTTCTGGTTTCACTCCGGAAAACAACAACAATGTCTGAGTCCTATTCCCAGTCGATTGGCGACGCAAAACGCCAACAGTTCTCGCGTTTCATCCTCATCACCAGCATCTCCCTGATCAGCTTTTTCCCGATCAATATCCTGCTGCCCTCCTTTCCTGCCCTCGCCGCGAAGTTCGACACCTCAACCGCCGAGGTCGCCTTATCCATCAGCCTGTTCACGCTGGTATTTGCGATTTCCCAACTGATCGCCGGCCCGCTTTCAGACAAATTCGGGCGCAAGGAGGTGCTGCTGGGCTGCATCGTGGTTTCCACCCTCGGCTCTATCGGCTGCGCACTGGCGAGCAGTTACCCGAGCTTCCTGCTGTTTCGTGCCCTGCAGGCCATTGGCTGTGGCTTTTTTGTGCTCGGCCATGCGCTGGTGGAAGACCTGTTCGAAGAACAGGACCGCGCCCGCATCCGCATCTACTACATGACCCTGAGTGGATCGTTTGTCGCGCTGTCGCCGCTGCTCGGCTCCTGGCTGCAAACCACATTTGATTGGCAGGGCAGCTTTTATGGGTTTGCGGTGATGGCGCTGGGCATGTTTATCCATGCCTGGCTGATACTGCCGTCCAAGGCGGCCAGCCCTGAAAGAGCGCCGGTTTCGATCATCGCCACGCTGAAATCCATCGCCGCAAACCGCGACTTCATCCGCTATTGGTGGATCGCCGCGCTGGTATTCGCGTGTTACTTCGCGTTGATCAGCGTGACGCCGCTGATATTCATGGATGAGTTGAAGCTGTCCGAATACCAGTACGCGGTGGTGCTGATGGTGTACGGCATCGCCTATCTGCTGGGCGGCGTGGCGGCGAGCGCCCTGCAAAAACACATCTCGCTCACGCGGCAAATCAATATCGGGCTGGGCCTGCTGGGCGTCGCGGGCGTGTTATTGGCGCTGATCATCAGCTTTGAGGCCATGACCACCATCAGCCTGCTCATCCCAATGCTGATCAGCGCCCTGGCCGTGACCCTGGTTCGCCCCGCCGCGATTTCCGCGGCCATGCTGCTGTTCTCCAGCAGCGCCGGCACCGCCGCCTCGGCCGGCAACAGCATCATGTTCATCACCGCCGCCGTCAGCAGCGCCGCGCTCGCGCAAGCCGGGGCCAACTTGTTGATGACCATCGCCATCAGCTTCATCGTCTTCAGCGTTTGGGGCGTGCTGACGAACATTAGAGTCGGACACTAACTGCCTCCCACTCCGCCCTCCCACTGTAGGAGCGAGCTTGCTCGCGAAAAACGTATAGGCGACACGGGCTACCTGATAGCGCTGCGTTATCGTTGACGTTTTCGCGAGCAAGCTCGCTCCTGCAGGTAGACGGCCATTCCCTCCGGCCGCCAGCGGTGTAGAATCGGACCTATTCATCGCCAGTCATCCCCCGGCGGGTTTATGAGCTCAAGGCCAATGCGCACGGCGATCCCGCAGCGTTTGAGGCAACTTCCGGACACACGGCCATTTTCTGAGTGTTCCAGACGTCAATAGAAGCTCACTTCCCCTTTAGCACCTGATTAGCACCTGATTAGCCGCCCGGAGAGCTCCAATGCCCGATTACCGCTCGAAAACATCCACCCACGGTCGCAACATGGCCGGCGCCCGCGCACTGTGGCGCGCCACGGGGATGAAAGATGACGACTTCAAAAAGCCGATCATCGCGATTGCCAACTCGTTCACCCAGTTCGTACCCGGCCACGTCCACCTCAAGGACCTGGGCCAACTGGTCGCCCGCGAGATCGAACGCGCCGGCGGTGTAGCGAAAGAATTCAACACCATCGCCGTGGATGACGGCATCGCCATGGGCCATGACGGCATGCTGTATTCCCTGCCGAGCCGCGAGATCATCGCCGACTCCGTGGAATACATGGTCAACGCCCACTGCGCCGACGCCATCGTGTGCATCTCCAACTGCGACAAGATCACCCCGGGCATGCTGATGGCCTCCCTGCGCCTGAACATTCCGGTGATCTTTGTCTCCGGCGGCCCGATGGAAGCCGGCAAGACCAAACTCGCCTCCCACGGCCTCGACCTGGTGGACGCCATGGTCATCGCCGCCGATTCCAGCGCTTCTGACGAGAAGGTCGCGGAATACGAGCGCAGCGCCTGCCCTACCTGCGGTTCGTGCTCCGGCATGTTCACCGCCAACTCGATGAACTGCCTGGTGGAAGCCTTAGGGCTCGCCTTGCCGGGCAACGGCTCGACACTGGCCACCCACAGCGACCGCGAGCAACTGTTCCTGCAGGCCGGGCGTACCATCGTCGAGCTGTGCAAGCGCTACTACACCGATAACGATGAGTCGGTGTTGCCGCGCAACATCGCCAACTTCAAGGCGTTCGAAAACGCCATGACCCTGGACATCGCCATGGGCGGTTCCACCAACACCATCCTGCACTTGCTGGCCGCCGCGCAAGAAGCCGAGATCGACTTCGACCTGAAAGACATCGACCGCCTGTCGCGCCACGTGCCGCAACTGTGCAAAGTTGCGCCGAACATCCAGAAATACCACATGGAAGACGTGCACCGCGCCGGCGGGATCTTCTCGATCCTGGGCTCCCTGGCCCGTGGCGGCCTGTTGCACACCGACCTGCCGACCGTGCACAGCAAATCCCTGGCCGAAGGCATCGCCAAGTGGGACATCACCCAGACTGACGACGAAGCCGTGCACACCTTCTTCAAGGCAGGCCCGGCCGGTATCCCGACACAAACCGCGTTCAGCCAGTCGACCCGCTGGGAAACCCTGGACGACGACCGTGAAAACGGCTGCATCCGCAGCGTCGAGCACGCCTACTCCCAGGAAGGCGGCCTGGCCGTGCTGTACGGCAACATCGCCCTGGATGGCTGCGTGGTAAAAACCGCCGGTGTGGATGAGTCGATCCACGTGTTTGAAGGCCGCGCCAAGATCTACGAAAGCCAGGACAGTTCGGTACGCGGCATCCTCGCGGACGAAGTGAAAGAAGGCGACATCGTCATCATCCGCTACGAAGGCCCGAAAGGCGGCCCGGGCATGCAAGAGATGCTCTACCCGACGTCGTACCTGAAATCCAAAGGCCTGGGCAAAGCCTGCGCCTTGCTCACCGACGGCCGTTTCTCCGGCGGCACGTCGGGCCTATCCATCGGCCACGCGTCGCCTGAAGCCGCTGCGGGCGGCGCCATCGGCCTGGTGCAGGATGGCGACAAGGTACTGATCGACATTCCGAACCGTTCGATCAACCTCTTGATCAGCGATGAAGAACTGGCGGCACGCCGGGTCGAGCAGGACAAGAAAGGCTGGAAGCCGGTGGAGAAGCGTCCGCGCAAAGTCACTACCGCGCTGAAGGCTTACGCCCTGCTGGCCACCAGTGCCGACAAGGGTGCGGTACGTAACAAGGCGATGCTGGACGGCCTGTAAGCCTCGCCCATAAAAAATGCCCCGCCAGGTGCGGGGCATTTTTTTGCCTGGAGAAAATCCCCCAGAACGCAGGAGATCAAAAAATGTAGGAGCTGGCTTGCCTGCGATAGCAATCTGTCAGTTGATACATCTGCGGACAGACACACCGCCATCGCAGGCAAGCCAGCTTCCACACTGATCGCGGTATTACTGAATCTCGTCCGGCTTGACGATCACCCAGTTTTTATCCGCGGTCACCGGCAACCCTTCCTTGGCCTGGGCCGCCGCGTGCTTGGCCATCATGCCGTTGAGCTGGGTCATGTATTTGTCTTTGCGGTTGATCCACAGGTGGATGCCGCCCTTGGCCACGTCCACATCGTGGAACAGCATGTAGCCGTCACTGGTCGGTGTGTCGCCACCGACGATCACCGGTTTTTTCCACTCGTCGATATAGGTCAGGATCGCCGCATGCTTGCCGGCCATCCAGGTCGCAGGGGTCCACAGGTACGGGGTGAGTTCCAGGCCGAGGTTGGCCTTCTCGTCATACTTGCCAGCGGCAATCTGTTTGCGTGCGGTGGTCAACTCGCCAGTCTTGCGGTCTTTGAGCAAGGTGCTCACGCCAATGACGTTCTCGGGTTTGACGTTGTAGCCGTACTTCGGATCGGCAGCGACCATGCGCACCAATTCCTCGGATGCGGCCGTCATCACGTAGACCTCAATGCCGTTTTCCATCAGCTTGTTGAACAATTCAGCCTGGCCGGTGAAGACTTTCGGCGGCTGCACGTCCATGTTCTTGACCACGTCACCGTCGTAATAGGTGACCGGCACCGGCTTGCCCGACGCCATCATTTCGTCGACGTAACCTTTAAGCTCCTTGAGGGTGAAGCCGGAGAAAATCTGCGCGACCCACGGGTAGCAAACCATGTCGTCGACTTCGCAAAGGCGGTAGTAGTAGCTCAACAGGCTTTCCTTGTGGTCGGCGGTGTCTTTGAACGGGATCAGCTTCAGGGAAGGGTCCATGGTGTCGCGGGTGATCAGGCCCTTGTTTTCCAGGTACGGCAGCAACGACTCTTCAAGGTCGTAGCGGTAACTGGTGTTGTCCATGTCGAATACCGCGAAGTTGCCCTTGTTGGCATTGGCGGCGATCATCGTGTCCAGTTGCTTGGCGGCAGCCGCCGGCCAGTGTTTCAACTCGGTGGCGGCAAAGACCTGGCTCGCAAGGCCCAGGCACAGCGCGGCGGCAAACAGTTTCGGCGCGAGCTTCATGTGCGTTTTCTCCCTGAGTGAAAGACATCGACGCTAACAAATCCGCGTGACAGTTATCGCCCGAGCGCGACCGCTTTCGTCGTGATCGCGCCAACACCATACGCCTGGGCGTCATCGCCTTATTCCAAAAACGACAGTGACCATTCCATAAAGGTATTAAATCAATAAATTTCAAGCTGTTAGCATTTCCGGTTCGCAATCGCAGGCTCACGCGATTGGCTGCCTTCTCAACGGAGCTTCAATGAATCTGCCCCTGATTCTCAACTTACTGGTGTTCGTGGCCCTGTTGCTGGGCCTGGCACAAACCCGCCGAACCCACTGGAGCCTCGCCAAGAAGGTCTTGTTTGCGTTGGTACTCGGCGTGATCTTCGGTGTGGTGCTGCACGCGATCTACGGTGCCGGCAACCCGGTGCTCAAGGCCTCGATCGGCTGGTTCGACCTGGTCGGCAACGGTTACGTGCAGTTGCTGCAAATGATCGTGATACCCCTGGTGTTCGCCTCGATCCTCAGCGCCGTAGCCCGCCTGCATAACGCCTCGTCCCTGGGCAAGATCAGCTTCCTGACCATCGGCACGCTGCTGTTCACCACGGCGATTGCGGCGCTGATCGGTATCGGCCTGACCAACCTGTTCGGCCTCACCGCCGAAGGCCTGGTGGCCGGCACCCAGGAAATGGCGCGCCTGCAAGTGATCCAGAGTGATTACGCAGGCAAGGTCGCCGACCTGAATATCCCGCAACTGCTGCTGTCGTTCATCCCGCAGAACCCGTTCGCCGACCTGGCCCGGGCCAAGCCGACGTCGATTATCAGCGTGGTGATCTTCGCCGCGTTCCTGGGGGTTGCCGCGCTGCAGCTGCTCAAGGATGACGTGGAAAAGGGCCAGAAAGTCCTCAACGCCATCGACACCCTGCAAGCCTGGGTGATGCGCCTGGTGCGCCTGGTGATGAAGCTGACCCCGTACGGTGTATTGGCACTGATGACCAAAGTGGTCGCCGGCTCCAACCTGCAGGACATCATCAAGCTCGGCAGTTTTGTGGTGGTGTCGTACCTGGCCCTGGGCCTGATGTTTGTGGTGCATGGCCTGCTGCTGTCGCTGGCCGGGATCAACCCGCTGCGGTTCTTCCGCAAGGTCTGGCCGGTGCTGACGTTTGCCTTCACCAGCCGCTCCAGCGCGGCGAGTATCCCGCTGAGCATTGAAGCGCAGACCCGTCGTTTGGGGATTCCGCAGTCCATCGCAGGTTTTGCCGCCTCGTTTGGCGCGACAATTGGCCAGAACGGTTGCGCGGGGCTCTACCCGGCGATGCTGGCGGTGATGGTTGCGCCGACCGTGGGCATCAACCCGCTGGACCCGCTGTGGATCGCGACCCTGGTGGCGATTGTGACCTTGAGTTCGGCCGGTGTGGCAGGCGTGGGCGGCGGTGCGACGTTTGCCGCGCTGATCGTGCTGCCGGCGATGGGCTTGCCGGTGTCACTGGTGGCGCTGCTGATTTCGGTGGAGCCGCTGATCGACATGGGCCGTACGGCGTTGAACGTGAACGGTTCGATGACGGCGGGGGCGATTACCAGCCAGATCATGCAGCAGACGGATAAAGAGTTGTTGAATGCCGATGAGCATGCGGAACTGGCGCAGGCCTGACAGACCGCTATCGCCGGCAAGCCGGCTCCTACATTTGGACCGTGTTCTTTAAAACAACCCGGTTAACTGTAGGAGCCGGCTTGCCGGCGATGCTTTTAGGCTTTTTCCCAAACCTCAAAGTGATACGCCGGCTTGTCACCCTCAGCCGCATTCTCGAGATTCGACACCAGCTTCCACTGGCTCAAATCAAACTCGGGAAACCACGCATCGCCTTTCGGGCTCAACGCCACCCGCGTCAAATACAGGCGATCCGCCTGTTCCAGCCCCTGCGCATACAACTGCGCGCCGCCGATCAGCATCAGCTCGTCCGCACCCTGCGCCTTGGCCCATTCCTCAGCCCGCTGCACTGCCGCGTCCAGGGACGGAAAAACTTCCGCACCTTCCAGCGCCAAGTCGGTCTGACGGCTGACCACAATGTTCAACCGGCCCGGCAACGGTCGACCCAGGGAATCCCAGGTCTTGCGCCCCATGATGATCGGCTTGCCCAAGGTGGTGGCCTTGAAATACTTGAAATCCCCCGGCAAGTGCCAGGGCATGCTGTTGTCGACGCCGATTACACGGTTTTCACCGAGGGCTGCAATCAGGCTTAAAGGGAGAGTTTTTTTCATGGCGACGAGAATACCAGAGGCGCGCACGGCATACCCCAACCGGCGTCCCAGCGGTTATGCTCCAGGCTCACTGGCTCAACAGGACGACGCGTGACTGCTCTGAATCCCCTGCACACACTCTGGCTGACCGAAACCGTGCGCCTGCGCGAGGAACATGCGGGCGCCCTGGAAGACCAGGAAGCCAATCGCCTGGCCCGCAGCACCGGCGGCGACTTGCCCACGCGCATTCAAAACCGTGCGCTGTGGCTGGCCGAGCGCGACGGACTGACGGCCGCCCTGGCCCGCTGGCTGCACGGCGCGCGCCTGGCGCTGATCCTGTTGGCGGTAGTCGCCATTATCAGCGGCGCCGGCCTGGCGTTTGCCGCGCTGGGCAACGGGCTGGTGCCAGTCAATGTGTTCTGGGCCTTGGGCAGCCTGCTGGGCTTGAACCTGATTCTGTTGTTGAGCTGGGCCCTGGGCCTGCTGTTTGCCGGTGAACACGGCGCCAGTCTCGGTCGCCTGTGGCTGTGGCTCAGTGAAAAACTCGCCCGCGACGCCAAGGCCGCGCAACTGGCGCCCGCCCTGCTGCTGTTGCTGCAACGGCGCAAACTCAATCGCTGGGCTGTGGGTGTGCTGGTCAACAGCCTGTGGCTGCTGGCCCTGCTCAGTGCCATGGTGATCCTGCTGACGCTGTTGGCCACTCGGCGCTACGGCTTCGTCTGGGAAACCACTATTTTGCAGGCCGACACCTTTGTCGCCGTCACCCAAACCCTCGGCGCCCTGCCCGCCTTACTGGGCTTCAACGTGCCCACTGTCGAGATGATCCGCGCCAGCGGCGATGCCGCCCTGAATATCGAAAGCGCCCGCCAGGCCTGGGCCGCCTGGCTGGTGGGCGTGCTGCTGGTGTACGGCATCCTGCCGCGGCTGGTCCTTGCACTGCTGTGCCTGTGGCGCTGGAAACGCGGGCGCGCCGCCTTGAGCCTCGACCTCAACCTGCCCGGCTACAGCCAACTGCGTGAACGGCTGATGCCCAGCAGCGAACGGCTTGGGGTCAACGATGCGGCGCCCGAACAGTTGCACCACGTGACCGGCGGCGTCAGTGAACTGCAAAGCGACGGCGCCCTGCTGGTGGCCATCGAACTCGACGACCAACGCCCGTGGCCGCCGAAGCTTGCGGCCAGCGTCAAGGACGCCGGCATCCTCGACAGCCGTGAATCGCGCAACAAGCTGCTGGAGCAACTTAGCCGCTTCCCGCCCGCACGCCTGGCCATCGCCTGCGACCCGCGCCGCTCGCCGGATCGCGGCAGCCTCGCGCTGATCGCCGAACTGGCCCGCAGCGCCACGGCCACCCGCGTCTGGCTGCTGCAAGCACCGCCCGGCGAAGCCCTGGACGCAGAACGCCTGGGTGATTGGCACACGGCCTTGCAACAGTTGGAGATCCCGTTCGCCGATTGTGCGCCGCTCACTTGGCTGGAGACCGGTCATGACTAAGCCCCTGAAACTCGCCGTGGTCGGCCACACCAACGTCGGCAAGACCTCGCTGCTGCGTACCCTCACGCGAGACGTCGGCTTTGGTGAAGTCTCCCATCGGCCCAGCACTACGCGGCATGTCGAAGGGGCGCGCTTGTCGGTGGACGGCGAAGCCTTGCTGGAACTGTACGACACGCCCGGCCTGGAAGACGCCATCGCCCTGCTCGACTACCTCGAACGCCTGGATCGCCCCGGCGAACGCCTAGACGGCCCGGCACGGCTCGCGCGTTTTCTGGAAGGCAGTGAAGCCAGACAGCGTTTTGAACAGGAAGCCAAGGTGCTGCGCCAACTGCTGGCCTCGGATGCTGGCCTCTACGTAATCGACGCCCGGGAACCGGTGCTGGCCAAGTACCGCGACGAGCTGCAAGTACTGGCCAGTTGCGGCAAACCGTTGCTGCCGGTGCTCAATTTTGTCAGCAGCGCCGACCACCGCGAGCCGGACTGGCGCGAAGCCCTGGCCCGCCTCGGCCTGCACGCACTGGTGCGTTTCGACAGTGTGGCGCCGCCGGAAGACGGCGAACGCCGCCTGTATGAAAGCCTCGCCCTGCTGCTGGAAAATTCCCGTGGGCAACTGGAGCGGCTGATCCTCGACCAAGAGGCCCAGCGCCAGGCTCGCCAGCAAAGTGCTGCACGCTTGATCGCAGAATTGCTGATCGACTGCGCCGCTTGCCGGCGCAGTGTAGTCAGCGAAGCCGACGTGGAACAACACGCCATCAGCGAACTGCGCAAAGCCGTGCGCCAGCGCGAACAAAAGTGTGTGGAGGCCCTGCTTAAACTGTTCGGCTTCCGCCCGCAAGACGCCGCCGCCAGCGATTTGCCGCTGCTGGACGGGCGTTGGGGCGACGACCTGTTCAACCCCGAAACCCTCAAGCAACTGGGCGTGCGGGTCGGCGGCGGCATCGCGGCCGGCGCGGCAGCCGGTGCAGGTGTGGACCTACTGGTGGGCGGCCTCACCCTCGGCGCCGCCGCCCTCGCTGGGGCCATCGCCGGTGGCGCCCTGCAAACCGCCCGCAGCTATGGCAGCCGCCTGCTGGGCAAGATCAAGGGCCAGCGCGAACTCACCGTCGACGACAGCGTGCTGCGCCTGTTGGCCCTGCGCCAGCGGCAACTGCTCAAGGCCCTGAACCTGCGCGGGCATGCGGCGATCCACAGCATCAAGGTCGACACGCCCCAGGACAAGACCTGGCGCGAAGGCAAGCTGCCCGAAGCGTTGAACAAGGCGCGCGCCCATCCGCAATGGTCGTCCCTCAACCTGCATCCCAAACTCAGCCAGGCCGAACGCCAGGAACAGATCGAAGCCCTGGCCCAGCGCCTGGACGAGACCTAAACCGCCAACAGTTGCCGGGCCTTGGACTTCAGCACTTCAAGGTCCAGCACCGGCACGTGCATTTCCTTGGCCTGTTCGTCCCAGTGGCGCATCCGCAGGCTGACGGCGCACAACGGGTCCTGCTCAAACGCCCGGGCTTCCTCGGCGGTCATCACGCCGCCCTGGTAACCCAGGGTGCGGCGGCTGGCTTCGCTCAAGCGTGCGTAGTAGTCCGGCTGGCTGAAGGTCAGGTAACGCTTGGCCTGCACGTGGTATTCCACCAGCTTGGCCATGCGCTCGCTGAAGCCCGCCCGGCGCAGATAATCGGCGCCCAGCCGTTCATGGCTGACCACGCCGTAACCGCCCATGTTCTCGCCACCTTGGCCGCAGATATGCCCGATATCGTGGAAGAACGCTGCCAACACCACCTCATCATCGAAGCCTTCGGCCATGGCCAACTGCGCGGCCTGGGACATGTGCTCGATCTGTGACACCGGCTCACCGATGTAATCGGCGGTGCCGTGTTGTTCGTATAAGCCAAAGACTTCGGCGATTGCCTGTTCGGCGTTCATCACGCATTCCCCCATAGCTCTGTGATATTGCGCTCGGCCATCGCCGGCCCGACGCTCATGCCCACACCGGTGTGCATCAATGCCGCACTCACCCCCGGTGCCGCCCGCAGGAATGAAAACGGCCCCGGCCCACGGGAACCATAGACACCTTGCCAGCGCTCCACGACCTGGATCCTGCAACCCAAGGTGTGTTCGGCCAGCTCGATCATCCAGTTGTCCACCTGTTCGGCATTGAACGGTGATGGATCGCTGCCGTAATGGTGGGAATCGCCGATGATCAGTTCACCGTAAGGCGTCGGGCTGATCAGCAGATGGATGCCGTTGTCATGCAAGTGCGGCACGTCCCGCAGGATTTCGGCCTGCACCGGCGCGGCTTCCGGCAAGTCAGCGAAGGCACCGTAGTGCACGCAACTAAGACCGGTCAGCAGGGCGTGTTGCAGGTTCAACGCCACCGCAGGCCGGGCGCGCAGCATTTGCAGGCGACAGATTTGCGGATTGAGCTCGGCGATCTGCTCGGCGAGCAGCGTCTGGTAGTCGTGGCCGGAGCAGACAATGATCTGCTCGCCGCGAAAGGAACCGGCAGTGGTGTGCACCTGGCCGGGCTCGATATCGCGCACCAGGGTGGAGAAGTGAAACTCCACCTTGAGTTCGCGGCTCAGGTAGTTGATCAGTGCCGGGATGGCCTCGCGGGAATACAGTTGTTGATCGTCCAGCCCGTGAAGCGCGGCGCGGTGGTGGGCGAACTGGCCGCCGTACAGGCCATGAAGGGCGGCGCCTTGGAGCAATTCAACGCGATAACCGTGCGCCTTGGCACGACCGGCACAGAAGGCCTCAAGCAAGTGTTCTTCGGCTTCGGTACGGGCGAACAGGTAGGAGCCGTTGCGCTTGAGCTGGATGCCGGCGAGCTGTGCCCACTGGCCCCAGATTTCGCGGCTTTCACGGGCCAGGTCGAGCATCGGCCCGGGCGGCTGGCCGGTGACCAGTGCCTGGCCAAAGTTGCGCACGGAGGCGCCCAGCGGTGTGGCGCTGCGTTCGAAGACCTTGACCTTGAGGCCGCGCTTGGCGGCCGCGTAGGCATGGGACAGGCCGAGGATGCCGGCGCCGATGATCAGTAGCTGTGTCATGAAGTGATGTCCTGAATTCGAGACCGCTATCGCAGGCAAGCCAGCTCCCACATTGGAAGATATTCACAATCCAGAAATGTGGGAGCCGGGCTTGCCCGCGATGAGGCCATCAGCCCAAACGAAATGCTTACTGAGCGGCAACCTTCTCCGACTTGCCGTCATAGCGCTTGCGCCATTCGGTCAGGATGCTGTCGCGGTTTTTCGAGGCCCAGGCGAAGTCGTTCTTGATCAACCGCTGCTCGTAATCCGCCGGCAATTCGGTCTGCGGCTTGGCAATACCCGGCTGGGCCAGTACCGCGAAGTTGTCCTTGTACAGCTCCATCGCCGCCGGGCTTGCGGAGAAGTCCGCGAGTTTCTGCGCCGCGTCCGCGTGGGCAGTGCCCTTGATCACAGCAGTAGCTTCGATGTCCCAGCCCAGGCCTTCTTTGGGCAGGATGATGTCCAGCGGTGCGCCCTGGCGCTTCAACTGCACGGCCGGGTATTCGAAGGAAATGCCAATCGGGAATTCACCCGACGCCGCCAGCTTGCAGGGCTTGGAGCCGGAGTGAACGTACTGGCCGATGTTCTGGTGCAGGTCGTCCATGTACTGCCAGCCCTGCTTCTCGCCGAAGGTCTGCAGCCAGGCGCTGACGTCAAGGAAGCCGGTGCCGGACGAGGCTGGGTTGGGCATCACGATCTTGCCCTTGTACTCAGGCTTGGTCAGGTCCTGCCAGCTCACCGGCTTGCTCAGGCCCTGCTTTTCGGCTTCGACGGTGTTGAAACAGATGGTTGCGGCCCATACGTCCATGCCGACCCAGGCCGGAGGGTTGGCGGCGTCGCGGTAGTTCGCGCCGATCTTGCCCAAGTCTGCCGGGGCGTAGTTTTGCAGCATGCCTTGCTGGTCGAGGATCGCCAGGCTGGAAGCCGCCAGGCCCCAAACCACGTCAGCCTGCGGGCGGGATTTTTCCGCCAGCAGCTTGGCAGTGATGATGCCGGTGGAGTCGCGCACCCATTTGATTTCGATGTCCGGGTTAACCTTTTCGAAGGCCTGTTTGTAGGTCTTCAATTGCTCCGCTTCGAGGGCCGTGTACACGGTCAACTCGGTCTTGGCGGCAAAGGCATTCAGGCTGAACGCAGTGAGCACAGCAGCGGCTAACGCCAGGGGCTTGAACATGGTGCAGTTCCTTTATGAGTGAATTATTGGCCGGGCGCGGTTTGGCGCCAGGCCTGGGAGCGACGCAACAAGCCGCGTGAGGCCCACGCCAGCAGCAAGGACACGCCCGCCGAGGTGAACAGAATCAGGGTCGACATGGCCGCCGCACCGCCAACGTTGCCGGCGTCGTCCATGTTCAGTACGGCGACGGCGGCGAGGATGGTGTCGGGGCTGTAGAGGAAGATCGCGGCGGAAACGGTGGTCATCGCCGACACGAACAGGTAGCGCACGATGTCCAGCAACGCCGGCAGGCAGATCGGCACGGTGACCCGCAGGTAATGGCGGTACAGCGGCGCCTTAAGCGACAGCGCGGCGGCTTCGAACTCGGCGTCCAGTTGGCGCAGGGCCGTGGTGGCGGTCATTTGGGCGGTGGTCAAATAGTGAGCAATGGTGCATACCACCAGCAACGTCATGGTGCCGTAGAGCACGTGCAGCGGGTTGCCGTTGAGGTTGAAAAAGAACACGTAGCCCAGGCCCAACACCAACCCCGGCACCGCCATCGGCACGAAACTGAGCATCCGCAGCGCCAGGTTCAGGCCCTTCTGGCCCTTGGTTTTCTCCATCAGGTAGGCGCCGGTGAAGATCAACACGCTACCGATCAACGCGGTGCACAGGGCCATGGTGATGCTGTTGCGATAGGCCAGCCAACCGCCGCCGGCCGTGTCTTCGAACTGGTAGTGGGCCAGCGACAGCGACAGGTTGTAGGGCCAGAATTTTATCAGCGATGAGTAGACCGCCATGCCGAACACCAGCAGCAAGCTCGCGCAGATCAGCAGGACGATGGCCAGGTAGCAGCCATCCCGCAGCTTCGACGGCGCCGGCTGGAACACCTGGGCGCGACCGCTCATGGAGTCGCCATGGCGACGGCGCAACCAGGCGTCGACCCCGAAACTGAACAGTGCCGGCAGCAGCAGGACCATGCCGATCAAGGCACCGCGACCAAATTGCTGCTGGCCGACCACGGCCTTGTAGGCTTCCAGCGCCAGCACCTGGTAGTCACCACCCACGACGACGGGCACACCGAAGTCGGTGATGGTCAGGGTGAACACCAGGCAAAACGCTGCAAACACGGCCTGGCGCGTCGCCGGCCAGGTGATGCTGCGAAACGCCCGCGCCGGGCTGGCGCCCATGCTCGATGCGGCATCGAACAGTCGTGCATCCGCCAGGGAAAGCGCTGACAGCAGAATCATCAAGGCATGGGGAAAGGTGTAGATCACTTCACCGAGGACAATGCCCCAGAAGCCATAGATGTTGTCCGCTAGCAGCCCGCGCAACAGGCCCTGGTTACCGAACAGGTAGACCAGTGCAATCCCGGGCAGCATCGATGGCGCCATCAACGGCAGTAGCGACATGCCGCGCCAGATCGCCTTGCCCGGTATCAAGGTGCGTTGCAAGGCGTAGGCAAACAGGTAAGCCAGCGGTACGACGATGGCCGCCACGCTGAGGGAAACCTTCAGGCTGTTACCGAGCAACCAATGGAAATTGTCGCTGGTGACCAGTTCCCGCGCTGCCACCAGGCCGCCGCCCTGCCCGGCTTCACTGCTGAAGCCGCGCCAGAAGATCGCCAGCAGCGGCATCAATACCGCGATGCCCAGCAGGCACAGCCAAAGCAGCTTGCCGCCGACGACAAAAATACGGTCGCCGCGTTCGGCACGGGAAACCTGACGAGCCACGTTATCGGGTATCGGCAGCGTCATATCGCGGGCCATCTCAGGCAAACACCTGCAGGCTGCGCGGGGGCAGCGCGACCCATATGTCCTGTGCGCCAAGGCGCGGCATGGCTTCCGGGGCCAGCTCGGCGAGCAGTGGGTGGCCGGGCAGTTGGTCCAGTTCGAAGCTCATGCGGCAGCGGTTGCCGAGAAAGGTGATCTCGCGAACTTTGGCCGGGAACAGGTTTTCTTCATGCACCGGCGGGTTGACGCTGATGGCTTCCGGACGGCAGAACAAGCGGCCCGACGTCGCAACGCCGGCGTTTTCCGACAGGCGCAGGTTCATGCCGCCGACCTGGGCGTGGCTCGCGCTGTTGCGGCTGAATGGCAGCCAGTTGCCCTGGCCGACAAACTCGGCCACGAACGGCGTGGCCGGGCGGTCGTAGATTTCCTGGGGCGTGGCGTACTGCTCGACCTTGCCGTTGTTCATCACGGCAATACGATCGGCCATCAGCATGGCCTCGTCCTGGTTGTGGGTGACCATCAGGGTGGTGATGCCCAAGCGGCGCTGCAGTTGGCGCAGCTCGGTGCACAGGTGCTCGCGCACCCGGGCGTCGAGGGCCGACATGGGTTCGTCCAGCAGCAACAAGGACGGCGCCGGCGCCAGGGCGCGGGCCAGGGCTACACGCTGTTGCTGGCCTCCGGAGAGTTGACCGGGGTATTTTTTTTCGCTGCCCACCAAGCCCACCAGTTCGAGCATCTGCCCGACGCGCTTGCGCACTTCATCGCGGCCGCTGCCGGTGAGGCCGTAGCCGATGTTCGCTTCGACGGTGAGGTTGGGGAACAGCGCGTAGGACTGGAACAGAATGCCGTAGTCCCGGGCCTGCGGTGCCAGCAGGGAAACGTCGCGATCGCCGAGGTACAACTCGCCACTGTCCTGGCGCTCCAGGCCGGCGATGCAGCGCAGCAAGGTGGTCTTGCCGCAGCCCGACGGGCCCAGCAGGCACACCAGCTCGCCGGCGGCGACGTCCAGGGACACGTTATCCAGTGCGGTGAAGGCGCCGAAGCGTTTCTGCACACCGCGCACCTTCATTGGCGCGCCGGGGTTGGTCAGGGCTGTGTTCATGGAGGCACCTCATCAAACTGATGAAGGTCATCCTAGGGAGGCAATGCGTCCCTCGTGTGGCAGAAAGGCAAAACGTGGCGATAGTGGTATTGGTGGATTTGGGTAGGGCTTGAGGAAGGTTTTACCTGGGCCGGCGCCATCGCGGGCAAGCCCGGCTCCCACAGTTGATCGAGTTGGGCCAGAGAAATGCATTCCAACTGTGGGAGCTGGCTTGCCTGTGATGGCGCCTTCAGATCGGCGACATTTCCTGCGCCAACCCCAGGAAAGCCGCCGGCAATCGTGCGCCCTTTCGCTCTTTAAGGCAGTACAAATACTCGGGAATCTGCGGCGCATTCTCGATGGTCAGCACGCGCAACTGCGGGTCATGGGGCACTTCCTGGCGGGCAATGATGCTGATGCCGATATTGCGCAGCACCGCCTCACGGATCGATTCCCGGCTGCCGATCTCCAGCAGCGGCCCGTAGCTCACGCCGGCGCCCTGCAACATCTCTTCGGTCAGCCGTCGGGTGGTGGAGCCCGGCTCGCGCATCAGCAAGGTATGCCCGGCCAGCGCGGTCAGCGGTACGTGGTCGAGCACCGCCAGCGGATGATTGCGATGCACCGCCAGCACCAGCGGGTCCATGCCCAGTACCCGGCGAATCAGCCGTGGGTCTTCAAGCAACTGCGATGAGGCCGCGACATCAACGCGGTATTCATCCAGCGCTTCCAGCACCTGCAGGGAGTTGCCGATCTCGACCGAAACCTCAACCTGCGGCAGCCGCTCGCGGAAGGCTTTAACCAGGTCGAGGATGTAATACGGCGCCGTCGCGGCAATCCTCAGCGCACCTTGTACCTGGCCACTGTTGCGCAGGAAAAACTCGATATCGCTTTCCTGCTGCAACAATGCCTTGACCATCGGCAACAGCCGCGCGCCTTCGTCGCTGACAGTCAGGCGACGCCCGCCACGGTAGAACAACTCTACCGAGTACTGGCTTTCCAGGTGCCGAATCTGGGTGGTCACCGTGGGCTGGCTCAGGCCGAGCTTTTTCGCCGCCTGGGTAATGCTGCCCAGGCGGGCGACCATGTAAAACGCCTTCAGCTCGGCACTCAGCACACCACCCTCTCATCGACTATTTGCGCAACAGGCGCAGACCATTGAACACCACCAGCAGGCTCACGCCCATGTCGGCGAACACCGCCATCCACATGGTGGCCATTCCGAGGAAGGTCACCGCCAGGAAGATCGCCTTGATCACCAGGGCCAGGGCGATGTTCTGCTTGAGGATACTCGACGTTTGCCGCGACAGCCGAATGAATGCCGGAATCTTGCGCAGGTCGTCATCCATCAAGGCCACGTCGGCGGTCTCGATGGCGGTGTCGGTACCGGCGGCGGCCATGGCAAACCCGATCTCGGAACGGGCCAGCGCCGGGGCGTCGTTGATGCCGTCGCCGACCATGCCGACCCGGTAGCCCTTGGCGTACAGCGCTTCGATGGCTTGCAGCTTGTCAGTGGGCAGCAGGTCGCCCTGGGCCTGGTCGATGCCGACCTGATCGGCGATTGCCTTGGCGGTGTGGGTGTTGTCGCCGGTGAGCATCAGGGTCTTGATGCCCAGGTCATGCAACTGCTGGATGGCTTCGCGGCTGGTGTCTTTGACCGTGTCGGCCACGGCGAACAGCGCCAGCGGGCCGGACTTGTCCAGCAGCAGGACCACGGACTTGCCTTGTTTTTCCAGGGCGAAGAGTTTTTCTTCAAGGGCCGGCGAGCACAGGTTCAGGTCTTCCACCAGGCGGTGGTTGCCCAAGTAGTAGGTTTCGCCGTTGATTTCGCCCTTCACACCGCGGCCGGTCAGGGCTTCGAAGTTACCCACAGGGTGAACGGTGAGGTTTTTATCCACAGCGGCGTTGGCGATAGCCAAAGACACCGGGTGGTCAGAGCGGCCGGCGAGGCTTGCAGCCAGCGCGGGCGCGCTGTCTTCCAGGTTCGGGAACAACGCCAGGTAATCGGTTTGCACCGGTTTACCGTGGGTGATGGTGCCGGTCTTGTCGAGGGCCAGGTAGTCGAGCTTGTAACCGCCCTCCAGGTACACGCCGCCCTTGATCAGGATGCCTTTGCGTGCCGCGGCAGCCAGGCCACTGACGATGGTCACCGGGGTGGAAATCACCAGCGCACACGGGCAGGCGACGACCAGCAATACCAGCGCGCGGTAGATCCATTCAAACCAGGCGCCGGCCATGAACAGTGGCGGAATCAGCGCCACACCCAAGGCGAAGATGAACACCGCCGGGGTGTAGACCTTGGCAAATGTGTCGACAAACCGCTGGGTTGGGGCGCGGGCGCCTTGGGCCTGTTCCACGGCGTGGATGATCCGCGCCAGGGTCGAGTTGTTGGCGGCGGCGGTGACTTTGTATTCCAGGGAGCCGGCCTGGTTGATGGTGCCGGCGAAGACCTTGTCGCCCACGGTCTTTTCAATCGGCAGGCTTTCTCCGGTGATCGGCGCCTGGTCGAGGGTGGACTGGCCCGAGGTGACTTCACCGTCCAGGCCAATGCGCTCGCCGGGACGAACCCGCACGATGGCGCCCAGTTCGATAACTTTAACCTCCTGTTCAACCCAACTGCCGTCAGCCTGACGGACCGTGGCCTGCTCCGGGGTCATCTGCATCAAGCCGCTGATGGCGTTGCGAGCGCGGTCAAGGGACTTTGCTTCGATCAGTTCGGCCACGGTAAACAGGAACATCACCATTGCGGCTTCTGGCCACTGGCCGATCAGGATCGCGCCGGTCACGGCGATGCTCATCAGGGCGTTGATGTTCAGGTTGAGGTTTTTAAGGGCGATCCAGCCCTTTTTGTAAGTGGTAAGGCCGCCGCTGAAGATCGAGATCAGCGCGACCAGGGCAATCACCCAGGTCGGCGCGGCGTTGGTGAAGTGCAGCACTTCGGCACCCAAGGCGCCGACGCCGGACACGGCCAGCGGCCACCAGTGTTTCTTGGCAGGCGGCTCGGCCGGGGCTACGCCTTCCTCAATGGGATCAGCCTGCATGCCGAGGGATTTGATGGCGTCGACGATCGGCGCGGTGCTCGGCAAGTCATGCGTGACGCCGAGGATGCGGTTGATCAGGTTGAATTCCAGTTGCTGCACGCCGGCGAGCTTGCCCAGTTTGTTCTGGATCAGCGTCTGCTCGGTGGGGCAGTCCATGGCTTCGATGCGGAAGGTGCTCAACCGCGAGCCCGCCGTCGGGGCTTCGGTCAGCTTCACCAAGGCAGGCGCGGCCTTGCTGGAACAGCAGGAATCGCCATGGCTGCCATGGTCGTGCTTTTGCACAGGTTTGAGCTTGGTGCCGTGATCGTGCGCGTGGTCATGATCATGGTCGTGCTTGTGCGGGGTATGGATGGAATCGCTCATTGTGTCGCGTCCGTAAAGGTGCCTGTTGCCAAGTAAAGACCCTGTAGCCACTATAGGGTCAAGCACCCTTTTGGAGATTGCTGCGATGAAGATCGGCGAATTGGCAAAATTGACGGATTGCCAGGTGGAAACCATCCGTTACTACGAGAAGGAAGGCTTGCTGCCGCCGCCTGCGCGCAGTGATGGTAATTACCGGTTGTACACCCAGGCGCACACCGAACGGCTGGTGTTTATCCGCAACTGCCGCAGTTTGGACATGACCCTTGAGGAGATTCGCAGTCTGCTGGGCCTGCGGGACAGCCCGCAGGACCAGTGCGAAAGCGTGAATGCGTTGATCGACGAGCATATCCACCACGTGAAAGCGCGGATCGACGGGTTGCTGGCGTTACAGGAACAGTTGCTCGACCTGCGCCAACGCTGTGGCGGCGGGCCGGATCTGGATCAGTGCGGGATTTTGCAGCGGCTGGAGGTCAGCGGGAGTGTCGCGGCCAGCGAGGCTGAACCCTCGCATGTGGGCAGAAGCCATGGCCATTGAGAAGTGTGGCGCTTGAGCGGGCGCCATCGCGGGCAAGCCCGCTCCCACAGGGGAATGCATTTCAACTGTGGGAGCTGGCTTGCCTGCGATGCAGACACTGCGCTGCCCGCTCCCACAGGGGAATGCATTTTAACTGTGGGAGCTGGCTTGCCTGCGATGCAG